>CAZPWL010000263.1:0-1508 GCA_964590535.1 uncultured Anaerolineaceae bacterium | reverse complement strand
CGCGATGCTTTCCGCCACGCGCGAGGCCTTCTCGCTCAGCCGCGAACGCGTCTGGCCGCGCGTGTTCTCAAGGCTCAGCCGCTGGCGCACGCCTTATGCCGCAATTATTCTGATCGCCCTGATCAGCGCGTTGGTGGCTGCCATCGGCGTGGTGGATTTTCTGAGTTATATCTCCAGCGCGGGTTACATGTTTGTGCTCTTTTGGGCGAGCCTGGCTATGCTGCGTTTGCGCCGGGACCAGCCTAACATTGAACGTCCTTTTAAGGTGCCTTTGTACCCCCTCACGCCGTACCTTGCGGCCGGCTCGGGCGTACTCATCATCGCGTTTGCAGACCCAAAGGCTTTGCTATTCCTTGCGGTGGTGCTGGCGGGTTTATCTGTCGTCTTTTGGGTTTCGCGCCACTATCGCACGCGTTCAGAACTACAACAAAAACTTGAGCTTGAAGAAGGCGGCGGTAGAATCCTGGCGGCCGCGGTTCATCAGGATACCGCGATTAGTCTGACCCGGCTGGCGGCGCAGCTGGTGGACCAGCAGGAGGATACCAGCATCTGCGTATTTAGTGTAAAAAAGACCCCTTTCAATCTCTCTGCGGGACAGGTACCAGCATTTGTGCAGGAACAGAACGCGAAGAAAAAACAACTACTGGCTGTGACAGCGCCTCTGGCGCAAAGCCGAAACGTACCGCTTTACGTGAAGAGCAAAGTGGCCAGACACGTTGAAGAAGCAATCTACGACGAACTTGCTCGCCACCGCGATATCTCAATGGTACTTTTGGGATACCCAAAGGATGAAAGTAAAGTCCACACCCCGAACAACATTCTGAAAGAAATCACAATGACTGCCCAACGCGACGTGGGAGTGCTGCGGGACAGGGGCTTAGAGCACGGCATCCAGCGGGTTCTGGTGCCGGTTGGGAATGGACCCAACGCACGCCTGGCACTGCGCCTGGCACGGGATTTGGCCAGCCCGGACCCAATACAGGTAACAGCGCTGCGCCTGATTATGCACTGCGAAGATGCGGAGTTGGTCGAAGACCAGCAGGCGCAGCTGCACGACATCGTGGAACTTGAGCTTGGCGAAGTGCCGCCGTACATGGAACTGAAGGTGGAAGCGGTGACTTCGGTATTGGAGGGCATTCTTGAGGAGAGTAAGCGCGGGAATTACGACCTGATGATCATCGGCGCGGCTGAAGAGGTTTTGAGCCCAGAGCAGATTTTTGGTACGCTGAATGACAGCCTGCTGGAGGAAGCTGAATGTTCAATCCTGGTTGTACGCCAGTACCAGCCAACCGGCACTATCTGGCTGCACAAACAGCTTAAAAAAATAGAGGAATAAGACCCGCTTTGGTAGAATAACACCATGAAACAACAACTTACCCCTCAATGGAGCATTGACCTGCCGGATGCTTTTCAACGCCGGCGGGAGGACGCCCATCTGGTTTATTGGACCGCCGGCATCACGGTGGCCATTGCGGTCTTTTCTTATAGTGGACCAAAAGAGCAGGCAG
>CAZPWL010000262.1:0-1510 GCA_964590535.1 uncultured Anaerolineaceae bacterium | reverse complement strand
GCCAGGACAACTTTCTGTTGGTTCCCGCCGCTTAGGTTTATGACCTGCTGCGTCAGGCTGGGAGTTTTAATATTGATGCGTTCCTTATAATGACCCGCGATTTCCTCTTCTTTTTTAGTGTCCACAATGATGTTGTATTTCGATATTTTTTCCAGGATGGGGAAAACGATATTCCATTTCACGGACATATACAAGAACAGACCCTGACCTTTTCGATCCTCAGTCAGGAATCCTATCCGATGCTTGATGGCGTCCAGAGGAGAGCTGATTCTGGCTGGGTTTCCGTTAATGATAATCTCACCGTGTTCAGCGGGCACTGCGCCAAAAATCAACTGAGCCAGCTCTGTTCTCCCAGCGCCAACCAGCCCGGCAATGCCCAGGATTTCCCCTTTTCGGGCTGCAAAAGAAATATCCCGATTTCCATTTCCGGTCAGCTTTTTGACTTCCAGCGCGATTTCCCCTTGTGGATTCTTCCGCGCGGGGTAAGTTTCTTTTAATTCCCGGCCAACCATCAGGTTGATCAACTCCTGTCGGTTGGTGTGTTCCGTGTTCACCGTGGTGACGTAGCAGCCATCACGCAGCACGCTCACGCGGTCCGAAATGCGGAAAACTTCTTCAAGCCGGTGGGAGATATAGATGACCGTGACGCCTTTTTCTTTTAGCTGCTTGATGATGTTGAACATCAAATCAATTTCCGACACGCTCAACGGCGCGGAAGGTTCATCCATAATCAGGATTTTGACATTTTTTGAGACAGCTTTGGCGATTTCGACAATCTGTTGGTCCGCGATTGAGAGGTCTTGCACCATGGCGCGCGGGTTGATGTTCACTTCAAATTGCGCCAGCACCGCGGCGGCTTTTTTTTCGATTTCTTTCGCGCTGAATAATGCGGACTGTTCACTTTTTTCGCACAGGTAGATGTTTTCTGCTACGGACAAGGTGGGTACCAGGTTGAACTCCTGGTAAATGACTTCAACCCCGAGCTCCCTGGAGATGTGGGGGCTAAGTTTGTGAAACGCGTGTCCATTAATGGTTATCGTCCCTGCATCAACATCAATGGCTCCGGCGACTGCCTTAATCAGCGTGGATTTGCCCGCGCCATTCTCGCCCAGCAAGGCGTGAACTTCGCCTTCCAGGAAGTCTATCGAGACGTTGTTCAGCGCTACGACGCCGGGGTACTTCTTGGTGATATTTTTTAGGGATAGAACGACCTTATCATCCATTCCACCGAACCTCAATTTCTAATGAAGGGGGGCTTTTTTGCACCCCCCTTCATTAAGGGTAACCAGACAGAAAGACTTATGCTATTTCAGGGTACTGAAATCGCAATTAATCGGTTCCAGCGCGTCGTTAATAATGTTGGGATATTCCAGGCCTTGCAGCATCTTCTTAATTTGCTCGTACGTGGCAACATCAAGCGCTGTTCCGCCAATAGCTACAAAGCCCTTGTAGGGGTCCTGGCAGCTGGTGACGGTTGGGATCATGGAGGGGTCCATGTCGCCGGCAAAGA
>CAZPWL010000261.1:0-1511 GCA_964590535.1 uncultured Anaerolineaceae bacterium | reverse complement strand
AAAGAAATCAAAGCTCATCGTTGGCATTCTGCTGCTGCTCGCGGCGCTGGCAGCCGGCGCGTATTGGGCCTGGAGCAATCCCCTCTTTGGCCGCCGTCTCAGCCTGGCGGACCTGAACCCCTCGCAAACTCAGGCTGATAAGGAAACGGTTACCGCGGAGGGGGGAGTGCAGGCGGCTTCCGGCGCGAGCGCCAGCGCCGAGAACGCCTCCGAACCCGCCACCGACGCGGAAATCCAAGCCCAACTGGCGGAAGAAGCCCCCGAGATGGCAGCCCTCCTCCAAGCGCAGGAAAGCGCGCGCGTTGAAGGCAAAGATAGCCCCACCCAGACCCAAACCGCGGCAGGGCAGACAGCCTGCAGCAGCGTGGGCGCCTTCAGCGCGCTGGTGCTCGGCATTGACCAGAACGAACAGGCCGACGCCATCCGCCTGATGCGCATGGACTTCACCGAGGAACGCATTTCAGTCGTGTCCATTCCCCGCGATTTTTGGGTGCCCGTGGTGGATATGAAAGAACACGGCATCGAATTCGGCCGCATCAACGCCACCTACGGCTACGGCGAATTCTATAACGGCAAAGGCGGTGGGATTGAATCGCTCACCAAGAACATCCAGGCCAACTTTGGCGTGGGCGTCGACCATTACTTCGTCCTGCACTTCGCCGATATCGAGAAATATATCGACCGCGTCGGCGGCGTGGACCTGGTGTTGGAAGAGGCTGTTTACGATAAAGAGCGCAGCTTCTCGGCTGGCGCGCACCACTTCGATGGCGAAACCGCCGTGATGTTTATGCGCATGCGCGAAGGCGATAGCGACTTTTACCGCGTGCGCCGGCAGTCCCTGGTGCTCACCGCGTTTTATAAGAAGGTGATGAACGACTTAAGCGTCTGGCAGCTGGTCAAGCTGGGCGTCTCCGTGGTCAGCGACCGCTCCATTCTGACGGATTTCAGCGCCAAGGACGTCTACACGCTGGCCTGCCTGGCCGGGCGCCTCAGCAGCGAGGACGTAGCCTTCATCGAAATCCCCAAGGACCTCTACCACGGCATGACCACGAACAAAGGCGCCTCGGTGATTGTGCCGCACGCGGGCGTGCCCGCCTTCCTGCAGTCGGTCATGGATGGAAGCTACCAGGCCGAAGAGAAGTGAAGCGGGAACCTTGAAGCGCGTCAGAATATCTGGATTATTCCGCCACATAAATATTAATCAGTCGTAGCTTGATGCTAAATAAAGCAATTAGTTTGATTGTCGCGAACCTGGGTGAAAATGTTTTCTTTATTCTTGATGAGAATTTAAGGTCAAGGAAGCTGATTTGAGAGACTATCTTATCTACACCTCTGCAGGTGAAGCTGCAAACGTAAAGCATTGGGCTTCATCGGATTCTCGCAACTATGATATCTGGATTACAAACTACAGCGAAATACCCAACCTTAATCGCCCGTACGCAGATCATTATAACGAATGCAAAGGTTCGAAAATTCCCAATCTCTTTGCCGTTGTTAAGCAACACGAAGAC
>CAZPWL010000260.1:0-1526 GCA_964590535.1 uncultured Anaerolineaceae bacterium | reverse complement strand
AACCACTGACCTCCGGGTTATGAGCCCGACGAGCTGCCACTGCTCTACCCCGCAATGGAACACACATTATAGGGGTTATGACTTTAAAAGTCAAGCCCGCCATACTGTCTGCTATATGTACCCTGGTTCGTCTGTGACCTGAAGTGGAGCAGTGGACCTATTAAAATTTCACGCATCAATCAAGAAACCAGGTTTCTCTGATCTCCTCAGGAGTCATCAGTTCATCCACGGTATACGTCTCATTCTTCAGCAGTTCGTTCAATTTCTCTTGGAAATTGTCTTTTGTGACGGTCGGAAGGTTTACAAACAGCGTGCGCCCAAATGCACCGCCCAAAACAGCCTTATCAAGCTGATAACCATTTTCCAGGTAGTACGCTGCATATACCGCGGCGTAGGCGATTCCAGGTGGATTAACGGACGCAAAACAGTCAAAATCCGGATGGGCGGTCTGAATTCTCTCCCAGGTCTGCAAGCCAGTTGCGTTGGCTTCGCATAACATCACAGGCCATTTTTCATACGGTACGCCGTTTTCTTCCAGACCCCACATTGACTGAAAGTTGCTGTAGCTGGACCAGATGGCTTTGAGTTCGGGATACATTTTTATAAAATCGCCAGTTTCCGGTTTAATTTTGTCAGGATCATAGTCTCCATCGCGAAAATCAACGACAGAAACATTGGGGTAACTCAGAAGCAAATCGTTAATCAAGTCCGAGTAACGATGGTAGGGATCGAGGTCGAAATACGCGATTTGACCTTTGCCGCCAATTTTTTCCAGCATCCAACCAAGGCTGGTCTTTGCCCAGTGATCATAGTCAATGCTGACGCTGTACGCGCCGTCTGTGTTTGTTTCCGCGTCCAGCAGAAAAACAGGAATACCCTTGTCGCGGGCTTTCAGGATGTCTCCCCGCAGTGCATCGACCGAATTCTGATCTGTGTTCTGGATAATAGCGTCCACACCCTTTTCAACCAGGTCCGGTATATCACCGTAGAGGACCTGAATACCCAGCTCATCACACGCGGTTTGCATATCTTGCGCGCGTTCTTTTTGCTCTGGTGTATCGCCCGCGTAACCAAGTACCATATTCGCGCTGGGTTCGGTTTGCGTAATATCCGGGGCGGCCGCTGCCAATGCATAAGCTCCCTCAAAACCTGCCAGGCAGTTGGCCGGCCAGTCCGGGTCGCGGTCATTGCCTTCGGCATTGGTAAGGTTCAGGAAAATATCCGGATATATATCGCCGACGAGATAAATCTCTTCGTTTCCCGCAATGAGATCGATGCCCACGCATTCAACCCGGTCTCCATCCAGGGTTCGGAAGGGGGTGAAGCGCTGCAGTTCACCCTTTCCGCCAGCGTCCCTGATATTGGAACCATCAGCGCCCATCACGCATTTTTCACAGACGCCTTCCGGGTGATTCCAGTGGGTAAACAGTTCCCCGTCTATCGTCCACAGCACATCGGAAGCCTGGCTGTTTTCGGTCAGTTTTTGTTTATTGTTTCCGTCCGAATCCATGACAAAAATGTCCTTG
>CAZPWL010000259.1:0-1534 GCA_964590535.1 uncultured Anaerolineaceae bacterium | reverse complement strand
CTGCCCAGCCGCAGCATAAACCTGGATGCGTATTACATCGATAAGTACGAGGTCAGCAACCGACAGTACGCCCTGTGCGCGGCCGAGGGGGCTTGCCCCCAGCCCGCCTATCGCTACTCCGCCAGCCGGGAGTCTTACTACGACAACCCGGAATATGAGGACTACCCGGCGGCGAATGTGTCCTGGACGGAAGCCTCGGCATACTGCGCCTGGGTTGGGGGAAGGCTTCCCACCGAAGCTGAGTGGGAGAAGGCTGCCAGGGGGGCGGATATGCGCGCCTATCCCTGGGGGGACAGTGATCCCAGCTGCGCGAAAGCCAACGCGAAAGACGAAGTTAAAGGCTCGAACTGCGTGGGGGATACTTTGGCGGTCGGGAGCCTGCCCGAAGGCGCGTCGCCTTATGGGGTGATGGATATGGCCGGCAATGTGTGGGAGTGGGTGCAGGACTGGTACGTTTTGGACGCGGACGGCCTGCGCATCAGCATTGATCCATTCGCGCCGGATTTGGGATTCCATAAGGTTGTGAAAGGCGGATCCTGGGATTATGCCTGGAGCCGGCTGCGGATCGCGTACAACAGCGACCATGAGCCGGACGCGCATAAAATTAGTTTTGGATTCCGCTGTGCGGCTCCGGTGGAGTGATACCAGCCAGTTTTCTTGCGTTTTCCGGTGTTTTTACAGAGGGAAAGGGGGATTTTGAAGCCGTGTTTTGAGAAATTCTCGCTGCGATCCCCAGGAACAGCGGATTGTGCAAATTGCAGGTTGATTTGGGCGGAAACTGGGAAAATGGGTCGGAATCGCTGCGTTTTGCCCTTGACTTAATGGTTGAGATGGCTATAATAGGCGCTTGTGCATTTGAACAGCACCTTGAAAAGTGAAGAGCCCGAAGATTTGAACTGAAAAAGTCCAAATTCCCCCTTGACAAACAATCTTGTTTCGTCTAAAATAATTCTTCCAAGGCAAAACGTTGGTAGTTGACCCTTGGAAACAGAACTTTGAAAAAAGCCAGAATTCGTGGGAATGAAGACAACCCAGGTTGCAGTGCCCGATGCCGGCGAGTAAAAAATTGCCGGCGATTTCGTCTGTAAGAAAGTCGAAAATGGCATTGACAAGAAAGACCTGTTTCGGTAGAATCCTGCTCTCATGAAGTCAGAACCTTAACAACTGAAAAGTGATAGGAAGATAGTAAAGCAATACAATAGGTAAGAAACAAGCCTCGTTAATTGTCTTTCCGTAAAACGAAACACCGAAAGGTGATAAATTTAGCGGAGAGTTTGATCCTGGCTCAGGATGAACGTTGGCGGCGTGCCTAATACATGCAAGTCGAACGGAGACAGTAGCAATACGGTCTCAGTGGCGAACGGGTGAGTAACGCGTTGGTGACCTGCCCCGAAGTGTGGAATAACAATTCGAAAGAATTGCTAATACCGCATATGATTTTAGAGACTAGATGCTCTTTAATTAAAGGATTTATTCGCTTCGGGAGGGGCCTGCGTCCCATCAGCTAGTTGGTAAGGTAATGGCTTACCAAGGC
>CAZPWL010000258.1:0-1545 GCA_964590535.1 uncultured Anaerolineaceae bacterium | reverse complement strand
GCTTGGTGCCCTGATGGATGAGCTGATAGAAGGCGTGCTGGCCGTTCGTGCCGGGCTGCCCCCAGATGATGGGACCGGTGGAGTAGTTCAGCGCGTCCCCCGTACGGCTGACGCTTTTGCCGTTACTTTCCATGTCGCCCTGCTGGAAGTAGGCCGGGAAATACTCCAGGTACTGCTCGTAGGGCAGAATGGCATGCGACTGCGCGCCGAAGAAGTTGTTGTACCAGATACCCAAAAGCGCCATGAGCACCGGTATGTTTTCCGCGAGCGGCGCGCTGCGGAAATGCTGGTCGGCTGTGTACGCGCCGCGCAGCAGGGCTTCGAAGTTGTCCATCCCGACGAATAAGGCGATGCTCAGGCCAATGGCGGACCAGAGCGAATAACGTCCGCCTACCCAATCCCAGAATTCGAACATATTCTCGGGGTCAATGCCAAAAGCTTTGACTGCCTGGGTGTTGGTGGACATGGCGGCAAAGTGCCGGGCGATGTGGCGCTCTTCGCCTGAACGCGCCAGAAACCAGTCCCGCGCGGAATGGGCGTTGGTCATGGTTTCCTGCGTGGTAAAGGTCTTGGAGGCAATCAAGAAGAGCGCAGTCTCAGGGTTTAGCTGTTTGAGTGTTTCGGCGATATCGGTGCCGTCCACGTTGGAGACAAAATGAACCCGCAGGCCTCTCTTGCTGTACGGTTTCAGCGCGGCGCACACCATTTTGGGTCCCAGGTCCGAGCCGCCGATGCCGATGTTGACGATATCCGTGATGGGTTTGCCGGTAAAGCCGCGCCACTCTCCTGAACGCACGCTCTCGCTGAAGCGGCGCATCTTAGCCAGCACCCTGCGGATTTCGGGCATCACATCCGCGCCATCTACAAGGACCGGAGCGTCGGACTGACTGCGCAGGGCGGTATGCAGGACGGCGCGCTGCTCGGTGTTGTTAATTTTTTCACCGCTGAACATTGCCTCGATTTGGGCGCTGAGCCCGGCTTCCTCCGCCAGGTTCAGGAGTAGACGCATGGTCTCATCTGTAATGCGGTTCTTGGAATAGTCAAAGAGAATATCGTTGAACTGGATTGAAAAGCGCTCAAAACGGCCGGGGTCCTGCGCGAAAAGCGCGCGGAGGTGCAAGTCTTTCACTTGCGCGTAATGTGCTTCAAGGGTTTGCCAGGCGGGTGTTTGCTCTGGGGCAGTGCTCATCTTTACCTCAAGATTTCTTCAGGATGCTTTCACCGCTGGGGATTTCGAGCGCCTCGTAGTCTGAGGGCTTGGTATCCGGGTCGATCCGGCAGTTTTTGCCGATTACGGCTTTGGCGGGGATAACGGCTGATTTGCCGACAATGGTGATGCCGGTGTAGAGGTTGTCCGGTTCCAGCTTGTTGGGGATGGAATCTTTGCCGACGCCGACCTGCGCACCCGGACCGACTTCGATGTGTTTATCCAGCACGCAGTTCGTCACCGCTGCTCCCGCGCGGATGATGGTGTCGTTCATGATCACGCTGTTGCGCACAACCGCGCCTTTTTCCACGATAACACCGGGAGATAGCACGCTGTTG
>CAZPWL010000257.1:0-1554 GCA_964590535.1 uncultured Anaerolineaceae bacterium | reverse complement strand
TGACGCCCTGAAGGGCGCGGGCTGAAGTGAAAAAACTGTTTACGGAAAAGCAAGATCCTTCGCTGCGCTCAGGATGACAAGGGACGCCGCGCTGCGCTCAGGATGAAGCGAAGGCCATGTTTATGGAAAAGCAAGATCCTTCGCTGCGCTCAGGATGACGGGGAGATTGCCGCGCTGCGCTCGCGGCGGCGGACAGCCTGCATCTCAGCCTGCAGTATAATCAGCCTAACTCACCTTAGCAAAGCAGAGGCACGTATGACTGATAAATTAGCCTGGATTGACGACGAACTGAAGACCCTCAAAGACACCGGTTTCTACAACAGCATCCGCACGCTGGATTCCCCGCAGGGCGCCTGGCTGGTGGTCGACGGCAAAAATGTGTTGAATTTCTGCTCGAACAACTACCTCGGGCTGGCAAACCACCCCCGCATCGTGCAGGCAGCAACGGACGCGATGCAAAAGTACGGCGTCGGTCCCGGCGCGGTGCGCAGTATCGCCGGCACTATGTCCCTGCATCTGCAGCTGGAAAAGCGCATGGCTGCCTTTAAAAAAGTCGAAGCAGCCATTACTTTCCAATCCGGCTTCTCCGCGAACGGGGCTACCATCCCCGCCCTGGTTGGCAAGGAAGACGTTATCTTCTCGGACGCGCTCAACCACGCCAGCATCATCGACGGCTCGCGCCTCTCCGGCGCTAAAATTATTCGCTTTGCACACGCCGACCCGGCGGACTTTGAAAAACAAATTCAGGCCGCTGCCGGCACTTACCGGCGCGCGCTGATGATTACTGACGGCGTGTTTTCCATGGACGGCGACCTTGCCCCGCTGGATAAGCTGGTGGAAATCGCCGAACGCTACGACGTGATGACCATGGTGGATGACGCGCACGGCGAAGGCGTGGTGGGCGAGGGCGGGCGCGGCATCGTGGACCATTTCCATCTGCACGGCCGCGTTGACGTGGAAGTTGGGACTTTTTCCAAGGCGTTTGGCGTGGTTGGCGGCGTGGTGGCCGGCAACGCGCGGATTATTGAATGGCTGCGACAGCGCGGACGCCCGTTCCTGTTCTCCTCCGCCGTGACTGTGCCGGATACCGCTGCCTGCCTGGCCGCGGTAGACCTGCTGGAAGAATCTACCGAGCTGGTGGACCGACTGTGGGCGAATGCGCGCTACTTCCAGGCGGAGATGCGCAGGCTTGGTTTCGACACCGGCGCGACCCAGACCCCCATTACCCCGGTGATGCTTGGGGAGGTGCAGCTGGCGCGCGAGTTCAGCCGGAGGCTCTTCGATGAAGGAGTGTTCGCCATGGCGCTGGGCTTCCCGACAGTACCGCAAGGTATGGCGCGCATTCGCGTGATGATCTCCGCGGCGCACAGCCAGAGCGACCTGGACCAGGCGCTCGGGATTTTCCGCAAGGTTGGCAAAGAACTGGGCGTGCTGCGCGGATAAACCCATCTGGAAAAAACTAAACGCTCCATCCAAAAGATGGAGCGTTTTTATTCACGCATGCCGAAGGTGGGAATCGAACCCACATACCCGAGGGTACACGATTTTGAGTCG
>CAZPWL010000256.1:0-1560 GCA_964590535.1 uncultured Anaerolineaceae bacterium | reverse complement strand
TGGCGTCGGCCTGTTCGTTCTGGTCAATGCCGAGCACCAGCGCGCTGAAGGCGCCTACGCTGCTGCAGGCTGTCTGCCCTGCCGCGGTTTGGGTCTGAGTGAGGCTTTCTTTGCCCTCAACACGCGCGCTTTCCTGCGCTTGCAGCAGGGCTGCCATCTCGGGGGCTTCTTCCGCCAGCTGCGACTGTATCTCCGCGTCGGTGGCGGGTTCGAGGGTGTTCTCGGGGGAGGCGCTCGCGCCGGAAGCAGCCTGCACTTCCCCTTCCGCAGCTGATGTTTCCTTATCAGCCTGGCTTTGCGCGGGGTTCAGGTCCGCCAGGCTCAGCCGGCGGCCAAACAGGGGATTGCTCCAGGCCCAATACGCGCCAGCTGCCAGCGCCGCGAGCAGCAGCATGATGCCAATGATGAGCTTTGATTTCTTTTTTTTCATTATCAATCCTGTGAGAAATTACCCGTATATATAGGAAGGTAACGGCACTTTCCAAGCATCCGCCCCTCCGACAAGGCTTGTGCTTGCCGGCGGGAGGTTTATTATTTGTTTACCCCCGATCAGTTTCCGCGGCTCAGCGACGCATCCGGGAGCGCTCCAATTGCGCGGCCGGAACTTCCAGGCTGACCTGCAGACTGGCGATGAACCTGAGCAGCACGCGCGCGCGTTCGCCGCCGTTCAGGCGGGTATCGAAAATGGCTTCGTAGCCGGCAAACGGACCGGCCGTCACCCGCACGCGGTCGCCGTGCTGCAAACCCGCCAGGGGGTCTTTTTGCTCCAGGTTGGCTGCTTCCACGCGCGCGCGCAGGGCTGTGATGAAGTGGTCCGGCACGCTGGCAGGCTCGCCATCAAAAGCGACAATGCGGCGCATGCCCGGCAGCCAGGCGATGCTGGACATCGGAAGCTCGCGCCAGTCCAGGCGGGCAAAGAGATAACCAGGGAAATAGGGCACCAAGGTCCGCGCGCGCGGGTTCACCGGGCGGGCGGAGAGGCGCGGTAAATAGCCCTCGACGCCAATTAAATCGAGCTGATACCAGAGAAGCTGCTCCTGGTTTGGCTTGGATTGGAGGGCGTACCATTGCGCGGTCATAAGGTTTTGGTTTTGTGAAAAGTCACACTTCATCATCCCCAGGTTTGTTGGATAAAGACCCAGCAGATAATGAACCCGTTTGAAGCATTTATCCAGTACTAAACTGTAAAAAAATATTATAACACAGCCTAATATTTGGGCTTGGTCGCAATTTTTTTGGGTGCTGGCAGGAGGGGCAAAGGCTAGCCTGGCGCCGCTTGGAGCGCGCGAGCCCGGCCGGCCCCGGGTGTGGGGGTTCGATGCGCGCGGCTGCGGTATAATGCGCGTATGGAACGAATGCGAAGACCGGGGAGGAAATGGATAGCACGAGAATTTTTGAGGGCTTTCAGGCGGGGACTGATGGTTTTGGCGCTTGTGGGGCTGCTGGCAGCGGCGGGACCCGCCCGCGCGCAAGCGCCGGCGCTGGTTTCGGTCAACCCGGAGTACCAGCTGGCGCATCTGGGGGACACGTTCAGCGTGCAGGTGCGCATTGATGACGTGG
>CAZPWL010000255.1:0-1561 GCA_964590535.1 uncultured Anaerolineaceae bacterium | reverse complement strand
GCAGCGCGCCGATCATCGTAGAAACCGCCAACGGAAGGATGTTCGCTGCCGCCAGCCCAACGCTAATCACAAAAATGATCAGCGCGTAAGGCGCTTTTTTGGTGTTCTTGGGCTCTTCAATGGTGTCACTGATGATTCTGAAGTTTTCGCCGCTCTCAAGGCTGGCGATTGTTTCCGGGTCTCCGTGGATCAGCATCTGGTCGCCAACTTGCAGGCGTTCGTTCAACAGACGTTCGCGCAGCACCTTGCCCCGCCGTTGAATCCCCAGCACCTGTATGCCGAAACGCTTACGGTAACTCAGCCCCCGCAGTGTCTGCCCGACCAGGCTGGAGCTTGGCAGCAGTACAACCTCGGCCATGCCGTATTTCTTCTTAATTGCCTCCGGAAGTTCTTCATCGGGGGTGCTGCAAAAGCGAACCGCTTTGCGGTCGTTCAGGGCAAAAATTCCCTCACAGCCTCCATCCAGCACCAGTTGGTCGCCAGCGCGCAGCCTGGTCTTTCCGGAAGGCTTGACTTCGCCTTCCCCCGGGCGCTCAATATTGATGATGGATATGTCGAATTCATCCCGCAGACCGAGTTGTTTGATTTCTTTATCAACCCAGGGGGATTTTTTGGGGATTTCCACTTCAGCGTAATAGCGCGTGTCCCGTTGAAGATATTTGTTATTATCTTCCAGCTCGCGTTCCGGAATCATTTTCCTGCCGATAAAGAACATGTACAACAAGCCGACAAGCAGGATCGGGATGCCGATAGGGGTCAATTCGAAGATCCCCATCGGTTCCAGCCCATAAGACGTGAGCAGACCGCTGACCACCAGGTTGGTGGAAGTAGCGATAGCGGTCATCGAACTGGAGAGGATGGCGGCAAACGCCATAGACATGAGCATCTTGGAGGGGTGCTGTTTGAGCTTTTTTGAGACGCTCAGGGTCACCGGCAAAAAGAAAGCCGTGGAAGCGGTATTGCTGGTAAAAGAGCCCATGCCGGCAGTGCCCAACGAGACAATCCAGAACAGCCGGTTCTTGTTCTCGCCAACCTGCTCCACAATTCGGCGGGTGACCATCTGCACAAAGCCGGTCTTGATGAGCGCTGTGGTGAGCAGAAGTAAACCCAGGGTCTTGATGGCGGTTTCAGAACCAAAACCGAGAATGCCTTCCTCAGGGCTAAGGATGCCGGTGACGACCAGCGCGACCATAATGCCGATGCCAATGACATCCGCGGGAAATGCGTCCACCGCGAACAGGACAATCGCGATGAAAATAATCACAAGCAGCAGGATCATGGGTAATGTCATCAAAGCACCTGTGTTTAACCTTTTTGAGAAGGAAAAACCCCGGGTAAGGCTTTTCAGCCAGCGGAGCAATCGCTATGATTTTACCTTAATAGCACCGGTTTTCAGGTCAACAGCGGGGCCGCGGCCGGAAACTGGGATTGGAAACGGTCAAGAATATCGAGGAGCTCCGGGTTCAGGCGGGCGCGGGCAGCGCGTACGATCCCGGCCGGGATGCTGCCAAAAAAGGCTTGCGCCATGCCGCCGGCTATGCAGGCGATGGTGTCTGTATCT
>CAZPWL010000254.1:0-1562 GCA_964590535.1 uncultured Anaerolineaceae bacterium | reverse complement strand
CGTTCTTTTAAACCAATGAGGCGCGTAATCCAGCCCGCTTCAGCAGCGCTTCATTCACGGCTTGCAACGCGGCAGCGACCTGTGTTTCAAGCGCGCCCAGCGCGTCCAAGAGCCGCGCAGGCTCCGGGTCAGCTTCCAGCCCCAGAAGGTTAATGCGCACGTTCAGCGCGGCAGAACGGAAAGCTGCCAAAGCGAGCTGAGCGCCAGCGCCCGCGTCCGAAATGGCGTTCAAATTGCCGATTTCCGCCATTCGCGCGGCCAGCCGCAGGGTCGAAAGGCACGCTTCCGCGGTCTCTAATGGTACGCGCGCGGCGTGCAGGGTCGCACGGTACACCGCTTCGGCTCGGGCTTGCTGCTGCGCTTCGTTCGCTTTGGGCAGTTTGCGCGCTTGCAGGATGCCGTCAAAGGCTTGCGCGTCCAGGTCTATCGCGTCGGTCAGTTTCTTGCGCAGTTCCTCAGCTTGCGTGATAACCTGCCAGGCTTCAGCTTCGACCTCGGCGTACTTGGGTTTCCCAACCGTCAATCGCGCCACCATTGCCACCAATGCCGCTGCCAGCGCGCCGCTGTGGGCCGCCGCAGAGCCGCCGCCCGGCGAAGGCGTGCCTTCGGCTACCTGGTCCAAAAAATCAGCCTGTTCGGGTTTGGCAGCGCTCACCTGCTCACTTTGCCAGGCAAAGAGCCGGCTGTCCAGCACTTGTTCGTTTTCAAAGCCGTCCAACTGCAGGTACCAGCGCGCGGCATTAATCAGCGCCTGGTTGGGAACCAAACCCACGATTTCAGAATGGTGGATAGCCGCGCCGTAGCGGGCTGCTTCCCGGCGCACCGTTTCGGTAATCTGCGCGATTGGCGAGCGCCGGAAGTTGGTCAGGTTCATGGAAACCTGGGCCAACCCACCGACCAGCACGCCCATGGCTTTTACGTAGCGGAAACCGCCCGAGGAATTGCGCACCCGCCGCGCGATTTTCTCGGCGATGCTCACGTCGGAGGTGTTCAGGTAGATATTGTAGGCAATCAGCGCTTCCCGCGCCCCAATCACTGTCGCGCCCGCGCTGCCCAACTGGGCGGGTCCCAGGTCGGGCGCGCGCGATGAATCTTCCAGCACGGCCAGCTTCAAGCCTTCATACTCGCCCCTGCGGATATCCTCCAAATTCCGGCGCTCGGGCTTTTGAGCGGCTTCCTCGTAAAAGTAAACCGGAATGCCCAGGCTGTCCGCCACGCGCTTTCCCAGCCGGCGCGCCATCTCCACGCATTCCACCATGGTCATGCCGGAAATCGGCACAAACGGCACCACATCCGTAGCGCCAATCCGCGGATGCTCGCCTTGATGCTGGTTCAGGTCAATCAGTTCGGCGGCTTTGGCAATGGCGGCGTAGGCAGCCTCTTCCACTGCCGCGGGCTCCCCCACAAAAGTCAGCACGGTGCGGTTGTGGTCCAGGTCCGAGTGCCGGTCCAGAACCCCCACACCGGGCACAGCCTGTACCGCCGCTACAATCTGGTCCACAACCTCAGGGCGGCGGGCTTCCGAAAAGTTCGGGATGCATTCCACAATTTTCACTGGCATA
>CAZPWL010000253.1:0-1565 GCA_964590535.1 uncultured Anaerolineaceae bacterium | reverse complement strand
CTGAACAGCGGCGTGCACGGAGCCAGCCGTTCCGCGCCGGACGCGCCCCCGCTGATGACCGCCCGACAAGCGCTTTCCATTGCCACGCGCGGCGGGGCAGCCGTGCTTGGTCGACAGGATATTGGCTCGCTGGAAGTTGGCAAGTGCGCGGACTTTTTCGCGCTCAATCTCAACCGCCTGGAATACACCGGCGCCTGGCAAGACCCGGTGGCAGCTGTGGTATTCTGCGCGCCAGTCAAAGCGGACTGGACTGTGGTTGGCGGAAAGGCGGTCGTAAAAGCCGGCGAGCTAGTCAATCTGGACCTGCCGAGCCACATTGAAAAACACAATGCAGCCTCCAGGAAAATGATCCTGGGCTGAATCCTATGGAAAAAAAAGGTTTGGCAGTTGTCGCAGTCGGTGGAAACGCCCTGATTAAGGATAAAAACCATCAGACTGTCCAGGATCAGTATCAGGCCGCCGCGGATACCATGGTCCATATCGCAACCATGATTGAAGACGGCTGGGACGTCGTCGTCACGCACGGCAATGGACCGCAGGTTGGTTTCATCCTGCGCCGCTCCGAAATCGCCGCGCATGAATTGCACGAGATCCCGCTGGACTACTGCGGCGCGGATACCCAGGGCGCGATTGGGTACATGTTCCAACAGGCTCTGCAAAATGAGTTTCTCAAGCGCGGCATCCAGAAGAGTGCTGCGACTGTCGTGACGCAGACTATCGTGGACAGCGAAGACCCGGCTTTCAAAAACCCGACCAAACCCATCGGCTCCTTTTTGGATGAAGCCCAGGCAAAAGTAAAAATGGAAACTGACGGCTGGACGATGGTGGAAGATGCCGGGCGCGGTTGGCGCCGGGTCGTACCTTCTCCTATCCCGCAGGTTATCGTAGAAGCCGACGCTATCCGCAGCCTGATTGACCAGGGCTTTGTGGTTGTGGCAGTTGGCGGCGGCGGCATCCCCGTCATGCGCACGCCCGAAGGCAAACTAATCGGCGTGGAAGCCGTGATTGACAAGGATTTCGGCTCCGCGATTCTGGCCTGCATGATTCAGGCGGACTTATTCCTGATCAGTACCGCGGTGGAAAAAGTTGCCATCAACTTCAACAAACCCGACCAACGCTGGCTGGACCGCATCACCGCGGATGAAGCACGCCAATACCTCAAAGCAGGTCACTTCGCCAAGGGCAGCATGCTCCCAAAAATTGAAGCAATTCTAAAATATCTGGACTGTGGTGGTAAAGCCGCCCTGATTACCGACCCCGAACATATCAAGGACGCGCTGGACGGTAAGACCGGCACCTGGATTTTGCCCTGAGTCAATCTCCCGGCTGGGAGTGGGTTTGAGCTTAGAAACTGAGGCGTTTAATGAACATCTCGCATTACTCCTGTTCTGTCTGCGGGGCTGAGTTTTCGGAAGCGGAAATTCAGTACGTCTGCCCACGCGACGGCGGGAACCTGACCGTACACCTGGATTTTGAGAGCGGTGCCAAAAAACCCGACCCGAACAGCATTTTGGAAAGCCGGGAGCAGTCCATCTGGCGCTACCTTCCCTTGCTGCCAGTTCAGG
>CAZPWL010000252.1:0-1586 GCA_964590535.1 uncultured Anaerolineaceae bacterium | reverse complement strand
TTTCGCCATTTTATCGACCTACAACGGCGTGTCTCTATCATGCGCGCAAGAAAAGCGGCTGCCGTTTGGCAGCCGCTTTTGGGTTTCAGATTGGCGCTTTATGCGTCGTGGAATTCGCCGTCCACGAAGTCTTCGCCGCCCTGCGCAGGGCCGGAATTCGGCTGGCTGTTCCCGGCAGAAGGTCCGGATTGCGGCTGTTGGTAGGCGGCTGTACCGATGTCTTGCATCAAGCTCTGAACAGCCTGAGCGCTGGTGTTAATCGCGGCGGCATTATCCCCTGCAAGGCTGTCGCGCAGCTCTTTGATCTTACTCTCAAGCTCAGTGCGTTTTCCAGCGTCCACTTTTTCACCCAGGTCGCGCAGGAGTTTTTCAGCCTGGTAGGCGGCGCTGTCGCCCATGTTTCGGGCTTCAATCAGGGCTTTCCGCTGTTCATCCTCCTCCTTGTGTTGGGAGGCTTCGCGCACCATGCGTTCCACATCGTTCTTGTTCAGATTGGTCGAGGCGGTGATAGTAACCTTTTGCTCCTTACCAGTGGCTTTATCCTTCGCGGTCACGCTCAGGATGCCGTTGGCGTCGATATCAAAGGTGACCTCCACCTGCGGGATGCCGCGCGGCGCTGGAGGGATGCCGTCCAAGCGGAAGCGCCCAAGCGTCATGTTATCGGCTGCCATCGGGCGTTCGCCCTGCAGAACGTGGATGTCCACCGAGGTCTGGCTGTCCGCGGCGGTTGAGAAGACTTCGGTTTTCTTGACCGGGATAGTGGTGTTGCGCTCAATCAGTTTTGTCATCACACTACCCAGGGTTTCCACGCCCAGAGAGAGCGGGGTGACGTCCAGCAGAAGAACATCCTTTACCTCGCCGTCGAGCACGCCGCCCTGAATTGCCGCGCCAATGGAGACTACCTCGTCGGGGTTCACGCCCTTGTTGGGGTCTTTCCCGTTGGTCAGCTGGCGCACCAATTCCTGCACCATGGGCATGCGCGTAGCGCCGCCCACCAGTACGACCTCGTTAATCTTGCTGACGCTCAGGTTCGCGTCCTTGATGACCGCGTTGAAAGGCAGTTTACAGCGCTGCAGCAGATGATCCGTCATTTGTTCAAACTTGGCGCGGGAGAGCTTGAGCAGCAGATGTTTTGGTCCGGAGGAATCCGCCGTGATATACGGCAGGTTGATTTCCGTTTCCATCACGCTGCTGAGTTCGATTTTTGCTTTTTCCGAGGCTTCGCGCAAGCGCTGGAGCGCCTGGCGGTCGCCGCGCAGATCGATGCCCTGTTCGCGCTTGAATTCATCCGCCGCCCAGTTGACGACCACCTCGTCCCAGTCGTCGCCGCCCAGGTGGGTATCGCCGTTCGTGGCTTTCACTTCCACAACGCCGCCGCCTACTTCCAGCAGACTGACGTCAAAAGTGCCGCCGCCCAGGTCGAAGACCAGGATGGTTTCGTTTTCTTTCTTATCCAGCCCGTAAGCCAAAGCAGAAGCGGTGGGTTCGTTGATGATGCGCAGGACTTCCAGCCCCGCGATTTTTCCCGCGTCTTTGGTGGCCTGGCGCTGGCTGTCGTTAAAATACGCCGGCACGGTGATGACCGC
>CAZPWL010000251.1:0-1589 GCA_964590535.1 uncultured Anaerolineaceae bacterium | reverse complement strand
GGCATCACGGTGGCCATTGCGGTCTTTTCTTATAGTGGACCAAAAGAGCAGGCAGCGCTCCTGGCAAATTTGCGCGCGAAAGCCCGGGCGGAAGAGCTGGAGCTCATCGAAGAGCAGGAAGGCGCTGTCATCCGCTTCGGGACTCTGCAGTTGGAAGCCATCACACCCGAGCACACCCGGCTGGCGCTGCACGCCTTTAGCACGGCTGAGAACGGCTGCGCGCAGACCTCATTTTACCTGGATAACGCGGCGGACTTGCCACAGGCGCTTAGAATATGGCAAAGCGTCTCATTCACTCCGATTGAGTGAGATAATTCTGGAGATTTAATATGAACGCCTTGTCGGGGTCAGGATTTCATTAATCCAAAAACGAGCGCATAAGTCTGTTTGCTGGATCAAGCGCCGTGAGAAGCTATTTGAAAGTAAAAATTAGAAACAGAAGAACAGCTTACTTCTTGTCCTTCTTTTCCTTTTTCTCTTTCTTGTCTTTCTTGTCTTTCTTATCTTTCTTGTCCTTGCCCATTTCGTGCTCCTTAGCGTGTTCTTGGAGATTTTCCGGATCCCAATAGCCAATCAGTTCACCGGTGGTGTCTTTGGAAAAATCCGACCATTTGTGCAGGTCAAGACTCACATAGGCGAGGGCTGCGGTAGGAAGGGCTTCGAGTTTTCCGTCCAGCAGCTGCATAAACGCTTCCAAACCAGGGTTGTGGGCGATAATCATCACTCGCTCCAGACTGTCATCCATCTTCCGGAGCTGTTCCACAAATTCGCGAATTTCCCCCATATAAAAACTGTTGACATATGTGATTTTTTGATCAAGATTGCAAACCTTGGCGACAATTTCAGCGGTCTGGCTGGCGCGCAGCGCAGGGGAAGATAATATGATTTGCGGAATCAATTCATTTTCCCGTAAGATTTCAGCGATTTTGGCCGAGGCGACCGCGCCGCGTTTTTTCAAAGGACGCTGAAAATCGGGCAGTTTTTTGTCACTCCAGCTTGATTTCGCGTGTCTCATCAGCAACAAGGTTTTCGCCATGGTTTACTCCGATCTTGAAAAGTCTGGATTAATCATAACATAAACCCAGGCACGGGTTATGATTAATGAGAAGCTTTTCGAAGAATCTGACTAAACATCCTTCCGCGCGGCAATTCTGAAGAAAAGACAAGTCGGAAGATGTTATTACATAGATCCAAACTTGAGCAGGAGCTGGAAAGCTTCTTGCATCGTATGAAGTTCATGGATTTATCGGGAGGTAAGATGAAGAAAATTTGGATTGCTGTGATTTTGCTTGTGCTGGCAAGCTTGCTTTTTGGGGCATGCATGGGCTCAGAGCCGCTCAGTTTTGAGGATTTGCAAACGCAGGCTGCCATCTTCGCGGAAGCCACGCTGACGCGCATCGCGTTGGACACGCTGGCCGCGCCAACCAGCACAAACCCCGCTTCGCTGCCGACCCTTCCACCGCTGACTTCCAGCGCCACGCCAGAGCCGCTGCTGCCCAGCGCGACCGCCTTGCCGCCCACGGCGACATCGCAGCCAGCAACCGCAACAGCGCTGCCGCCAATCGAAACGCGCGTTCCGACCGTTGGGA
>CAZPWL010000250.1:0-1605 GCA_964590535.1 uncultured Anaerolineaceae bacterium | reverse complement strand
CCCATGCCGGGCGTCCGCATCCAAAGCGCGGATATTTTGGGGTAGTCTGCGGGGGTCAGCAGGCGGATGTTCATTTGCGGCTCCTGTCAAAGGTCTCAGTCATTATGCATGCTCATCGAGCAGGTTGGTGCTGATACCTAGTCTGAGGGAACACGGGGGCAGCGCCGGGTTTCAGACGACAGCCTTTCAGCAGTGCCAGTTGACCCTGGCAGGATTGGGCTCGTCGGGTACGGCAACGGCGCGCAGCGCGGATTCCAACCGGGCGCACTCCTCAGCGGAAACCTGTTCGTAAATTGCGGGGTCCGCCTGGGTGCCATAAATTTCGTAAGCCAGCGCGGCGGCCCCGTAAAAGGCTAGCCCAAGCGCGTGCGTGGCGCTGTGAATGGTTGAGGCAGCCTGGGCGATCGCGCGCGCGGCGGCCTGGGCTTGCGGGAGGTCTTCGGCTTCCCGCGCGGCAGCATGCGCCGCGAGGATTTGAACTTTGGCGGCAGGCAGCTTCAGTTTGCCTTCCAGCCAGTCGCGCGCAGCTTTGATCGCGGCAACCGGGCGGGAATCATGCGGAAAATGCGCGACGTAGATTGGAAGGTAATGGCGCTCAGCGTAATCCAGCGCCCAGTTGGCAAGCGTGGCTTTGCTTTGGGTTTCTATCAGGCGCATCAGGGATTGGGTGTAGGGCGCCTCAAGATTGCAGAGCATTTTGCGGGGTTTGGGCATTAACTAATCCTAGCAATTCTTTGAAAAATACTTCATCTCGAAAGATTATACCCGCCCTGCCTGGGGGAAAACTTGTGTTTACGGGCAGTCCAACGGAAAAATCGTTACTTAGGAATAAATGACTTTGAACCTGTGATTGCATCGATTGAAAACAGTCTATGAAGCAAAACTGGCTGCAATTACTATCGCAGCCAGTTCGACGGGGTAAACCCAGGTAATTAGTGGTGCTTTTCTTTTTCGTAAGCGTCCGCTTCCGCCTTGGTTTTGTGCACGGTGCCGGCTGGATGTTCGGCCGGGCTGTAAATAGTGTACAGTTTGAGAAGTTCGGAGGTGGATGTGTTAATCACGTTATGTTCTGTTCCCGCGGGGATAACGACAGCAACACCGTCCGCCAGTTCGTAATTTTCGCCGTTGAGAACAGCCACGCCTTGACCAGCCTCGACTCGGATGAACTGGTCTACATCGCCGTGTTTCTCCGAGCCGATCTCTTCACCCGCCTTTAAGGCCATGACTACCAGTTGGCTGAAGGGACCAGTGAAGAGAACTTCACGGAAGTAGGTGTTTTCGAGGGTTTTCTTTTCGATATCAGTGTGAAATCCAGACATTATCTTGCTCCTTGTTGAGTGTAATTTGTATAAGTATATCTTATAAATACATCGTTGGATAGGGGTTGTCGAGGCATTCATACACACCCTTGAGGATGCTCTATGCTTGTGGACCCAGGAGGATTCGAACCGTGCGCAGCCCCCTTTCAAGGGCAAGGCCTTCTCAATGCCATCATCTTATAGGCAACAAAAGAGCACCCTTGCGGATGCTCTATGCTTGTGGACCCAGGGGGATTCGAACCGTGCGCAGCCCCCTTTCAAGGGCAAGGCCTTCTCAATGCCATCA
>CAZPWL010000249.1:0-1613 GCA_964590535.1 uncultured Anaerolineaceae bacterium | reverse complement strand
AACGATATCAGTGACAAGGTCAAACAGGATATTTTCCTGGGCGACTTTCCGGAAATGACCCCCAAGGGAACTTTCATTATTAATGGCACAGAACGCGTGGTAGTTTCTCAGCTAATCCGTTCCCCCGGCGTCTACTTTGAGGCAGAGGTCGATCGTTCCACCGCGCGCGAACTGGCGACAGCCAAGCTGATTCCGGACCGCGGCGCCTGGATGGAATTTGAAACCCGCAAAAACGACAGCATTTTCCTGAAATTCAACCGCAAGCGCACCGTGCCGATCACGGTATTCCTGCGCGCCCTGGCGGCAGTGGATGACGGAATGCCCGATTCCCTCCTGAAGACCGGCACGAATGAAGAGATCATGGAACTCTTTAAGGATGTGGACAATAATTCCGATCATCATTTCATTGAAACCGCCTTCGACGAAGAACCTGCATACGACCTTAACAGCGGCCTGAGCATTTCTGAAGCCGCGTTGATTGAACTGTTCAAAAAGCTGCGTCCTGGTGAGCCGCCCACGCTGGATAACGCCCGCAATCATCTGGTGGAACAGCTGTTTGACCCCCGCCATTACGATTTGGAACGCGTAGGGCGATACAAGCTCAACCAGAAACTTGACCTCGTGGATGAAATCCCGGTGTCGCATCGGATGATTACGAAATACGATGTCGTGCGCTTGATCAGGCACATGATCAAGATTAACAACGGCACCGCGCACGCGGATGATATTGACCATTTGGGAAACCGCCGCGTGAAAACCGTGGGCGAACTGATTCAGAACAAACTGCGCGTTGGTCTGCGCCGCATGGAGCGCGTTATCAAAGAGCGCATGTCCATCCGCGACCAGGGCGGCAGCGTTTCTCCGGTCAGTCTGGTAAATATCCGCCCACTGGTGGCTTCCCTGCGCGAATTCTTTGGCTCCAGCCAGCTTTCACAATTCATGGAAGAAACTAACCCGCTGAGCGAATTGCGCCACAAGCGCACCGTCTCCGCGCTCGGTCCCGGCGGTCTGCGTCGCGAGCGCGCTGGCTTTGATGTGCGCGACGTGCATTTCTCCCACTATGGACGCATTTGCCCGATTGAAACCCCTGAAGGTCCAAACATCGGTCTGATTGGTCGTCTGGCCGCGTATGCCACCGTGAACGAGTTCGGGTTCATTGAAACACCGTACCGCAAAGTGCGCCATTACCTGGACGGATCAGATCCAAAACTGGTGAACCATTTGCTGCGCAAAGATATTGTGGACCCGGCCACGAATGAAGTAATCTACCAGGCTGAAACCCGTGTGACGCCTGAAATGGCAGCCAAAATCAGCACGCTCGGAATGAAAGAAGTCTGGGTACGCCCGTTCGTTACCGATGAATATGTCTACCTTTCCGCGGACGCGGAAGATAAGTACGTTATCGCGCAGGCGAACGCACCGCTGAACGAATACAATGAGTTCCTGCACCGGAATTCCTGCCGCTTCCACTCCACTTTCGCCATTTACGACTACGAGTACATTGAGTATATGGATGTGGCTCCGAATCAGGTGGTCGGCATCAGCGCCGCGCTCATTCCTTTCCTGGAGCACGATGATGCCAACCGCGCCCTGATGGGCTCGAACATGCAGAC
>CAZPWL010000248.1:0-1630 GCA_964590535.1 uncultured Anaerolineaceae bacterium | reverse complement strand
TCCCGCGCAGCAGCGCCCAGCTGGCTTTGCTCAGCGCATCATCCTCCGCCACCATGCTTTCCGGCGTCAGGTCCCCCACAAACGCCTCGCCGCTGTCCAGCAGCAGCGAAACGCTGTGCTCGCCGTGCCCTTTCGTGTGCAGCACCTCCCCCAGGATGCCAATCCGCGCCAGCCACGCGCGCGAATCCGCGATTTCCACGCGCCGGATTTTCTCCCTATCAATCGCCTGGTAGGGCATCCCCTTGCGCGCGATAAGGCTTTCCATCTCCGCGATCGCCCCAAGCTGCACTGGGAAAATGACAAATTCCACCCCGTTCTCCACCAGAACCCCCGCCAGCCCGGCATGATCCAGATGAAAATGGCTCACAATCAGCCAGCGGATATCTTTCACGGACCAGCCCTGCTCGCGCAGCCCGTCCTTGTACGCGCGGTAGGTCCCCGGCCAGCCGGCATCAAAGGCCAGCAAGCCTCCACGCGCGTTTAAAAAGTAGCAATTGGTACTCTTGTAACGAACCTTGATGATGGACGGTCTTTCTTCCATGCGCGCATCCCCGACAGATTCTGCGACCCTGTGCTAAATCGCTCTCAGGACGCCTTGCCGCCCAAATCGCTATCGCCCCTCGGCATTTCCCCGTTCGGCGCGGCTTGCTTGTTTGCTGCTGCCGCCTGCTCGGCCGCAAGGAATTCCCCCGCCAGGTTGCCCTCCGCGCTGGTGATCAGCTTTTGCTTGCCGCCGTGACCCAGCCGTTTGATTTGCAGCTCGCGCTTCAGCGCGGAAGCCCTGTCCGGCACTTGCTCCACGTAGACCAGCTTCACCGGACTGTTCAAGCGCGTATAGCGCGCGCCCCTGCCGGCGTTGTGCTGCCGCACGCGCCGCAGCGGGTCCAGCGTCCAGCCCGCATAGTAAGATCCGTTCGCGCATTCCACCAGATAACAGTAATAGGCCATCGCGGACCTGTTTACAAGCCCAACAAAAAGCGCGAGATCGCCAGCACCGGCGCGCGCACCACTGCCCCGAACACATCCACCCCCAGCATCGGCATCACAAACAGCAGCGCCAGCAGGATGAACATCCCGTACGGGCGCACGGCGTAGAGCACTCCGCGCGCGGGCTCGGGCAGCAGGTACTCCAGCACCTTCTCGCCGTCCAGGGGGGCGACCGGCAGCAGGTTAAAGATACACAGGGTGACGTTCAGCACCACGAAGCTGATCAGGAATTGGCCAAAAAAGCTGAGCGCGGCTGAGAATGTACCCGCGGACACCCGCAGCAACAGATAAGCCAGGCTGCCGAGCCCCGCCAACAGCAGGTTGGAAAACGGACCCGCCAGCGAGACCAGCATGACGCCAGCGCGGCTGCGTTCTTTCAGCGCCGCCGGATTAATTGGGACAGGTTTGGCCCAGCCGTAGCCCGCCACCACCAGCATCAGCGAGCCGAGCGGGTCCAGGTGCCGCAGGGGGTTAAGCGTCAGGCGGCCGGCCAGGCGCGGGGTATCGTCGCCGAACCAATTGGCAACCCGGGCGTGGGCGTATTCGTGCAGGGTGAGCGCGATGACCAGGGTAAGCAGGCGGGAAATGAGTTCGGTGGGGTCCAGGTTGAGCATGCCGGGATTATATCATGCGGCTATAATAG
>CAZPWL010000247.1:0-1633 GCA_964590535.1 uncultured Anaerolineaceae bacterium | reverse complement strand
GAAAACAGGAAAATCGAGAGACTTAGGCCTGGACGGCCGGAGGCTCGCGGAATGCTTCCGCAAACCAGAGGTTTCCGTTCAGCGCCATCAAGCCAATCAAGCGCAGGGTCGCGGCCAGGCCATCTCCAAAAGGCGCCTCAGTTCGGCGCAGCAGGTCCCAATAATCCCGTGAAAGTTCTGCGTTTTCGCTTCCTGATGCGGCAGCCGCGAAGCAGGCTAATACGCTCAGTGGGCTGAATCCATCAGACTGGATTGCCGCGCCCAGTCTATCTTTCAGGTTTGCCATCATGCTAACCAAATCGGAGCCTGGAGGAAGAGAATCTGCCGGCTTTCCGTGGGTCTGATTATCGGGGAGCACCCCGTGCGCGAGCGCTAACAGCGCGTATTGGGCTTCCTCATCCGGCGCGGTGGATTGCGTATCGCGAGCGTAATCTAATTCCGCGGGCTCTCCCGCGTGGATAGCTTCCAGGCTTGCAGCCTTCAGCCAGTCCTCGCGGTTGGTGGAGCGCTGGAACAAGCGCGCGAACGCAGGGCTGATTAGTCTGGATTGTCGCGCGCCGATGTTTCCACTATTCAACCACGCCAGCAGCGCGTCCAATCTGAGCTTTGCCAGTTGTGTGTAATCAAAACGGGATGAGCACGTCCATTGGGCTGCGCCGCAAAGCAGCGCGAACGCCAGCCAGGCTTCCGCGCGGGGATCGGCGTCCAGACGCGCGCCGGGAACTACATCGGGCATCACCTGCCAGCGCATCAGGTCTGGGTTGTTTACCGAAGGCCGGCTGAGGCAGAACGCAAGCAGGGCATCAAATCGAGTCTGAGCTTGCGGGTCTGCGCCTGCCTGCAGCACGCAGGCCAGCATGCCCGCAGCCTGAGCAAGACTTGTGGCGGTCAGTTGGTAGCGCAGCCAGTTTTTGGCGACCCCTGTGCGCACAAACGCGCGCCCTGGCTCAGCGTCGGGCAGTAAAAAGTTTTCCAACCAATGCGCGTACGCCGACGTGATGAGTGCATCCGCTTCTGTTTGTGTTTGATTGAAAAGCCCGGCATCTGCTTCAGCATCCCGCCTGTACGGATAAGGGAATGCCGGCTGCCCGCTCTCGCCGCTGGTTAATTGTTCACGCCGCTGGCGGATGCGCTTAATCAACAGGAATGTGAAGACGCCCAGCAGGATTAACATGCTGGTACCAAGAATCAGCTGCAGATTGAGCAAGAGCTCAGCTTTCACCCAGGTTCACCTGAGGAGGAATTACCGCTGTCTCCCGCCGGCTTGTCTTTCCGCGGAGGGCGCGCGTCCCTGTGCTGGCTGCTGGAGTGGTAATCCCGCCCGGTTTGTGCGCGGCTGCCCGTTTTGCGGTAGTCGGGTTTGCCGCCCCGTTCAGGTTTATTAGCACCCTGCGAAGTTCCACCCGCGCCTTCGCGGGGCGGACGGGGTGCGCTGGATGCGCCCTCGCGCGGTTTCCAGTCTTTACGTTCCCCATTAGGTCGACTGCTTGCTTCGCGCGGCGGACGCGTTTCGGAACTGCCCTCGCGCGGCTTCCAGTCCTTACGTTCGCGATAGGGCCTGTCCCCACCCTCGCGTGGAGGTCTGGTATCCGAAGAGCCTTCGCGCGGCTTCCAATCTTTGTGTTCGCGGTAG
>CAZPWL010000246.1:0-1646 GCA_964590535.1 uncultured Anaerolineaceae bacterium | reverse complement strand
TGCCTGACCTTGCAGCCCGCTGGCTTAACCTTTGAGCAGCTTGTACTACCCTTTCCTCGTTGGCTAGTTGACAAACAGAATCCGTACTAGTACACTTTCCTCGTTAGCACATTGTTTTTAAAATTTAGAGGAGAACAAAATGGCATACAAATTTACCAATTCAAAAGGAAAAGACTACTTCTTGCATGTGAAGACCGTCAAACGCGCTTCCGGCAAAGAAACTCAACTTTATTACTTCTCGACTGATATTCGCAAGGGCCAGGAAGTAAATGAAGTGCCTGCCGGCAAGGAAGTCATCGAACTCGCTTCCGGTCTACCCGTCCTCAAGAAAAAGTAAATCCCGCACGGGCGGCTTGCTCCGCCCAACGCCCTTTCAAACCGGCAGGCTTGCCCTGTCGGTTTCATTTTGCCCCTTTCTGGCACAAAGCTTGCATCCTAAACTGCAAGATTACCGCGCAAGATTGGAGAAGACCCATGTCAAAAAAGATACGAATTAGCACCGCACTGCTCCTGCTGCTCATCGCGCTGCTTTCGGCCTGCCAGCGCCCCTATTCCAAGGCGCCGGTGGCTACCCCCCAGGTGATTGACTCGGCCAGCACGCCGCTGCCCGTGGACCAGCAGATTTTGAACGCCACGATGACCGCCCAGGCGATTATGGAAAAATTCAACCAGCCGACCGTGATGGTGACCAACGCGCAGGGAACCGCAGTGGTGGCGACCGCCGCTGGCATTTTGCTGCCGACCAACACGCCGGTGCCCAACCCGACCGCCACGCCGCTGCCGGCCACGCCCGTGATGACCCGCCCGCTGACGCACACCGTGCAATCCGGCGAGACGATTTACTGCCTGGCGCGCCGCTATGATGTGGACCCGGCCGAGATGCTGGCGCTGAACAACTACGAAAGCTGGCTGAGCATTGGGGATGTGTTGGACGTGCCGCAGAGCGGAAGCTGGCCTGGCGGAGACCGCGCGCAGCTGCCCCACCCGGATACCTGGACCGTTTCCGCCGGCGAGACTGTGTACAGCATCGCCTGCGAGTACGGCGACGTGTGGCCCGAGGCGATTATCGCCGTGAACGGCCTGACCGCGCCGTATGAGCTGCAAGCCGGGCAGGTGCTGCAGATTCCGTAAGCCTTTTTGCGATTTGATGAGCCGGAGGCCGCGCTTGCCCTCCGGCTTTTTGTTTGCGAGGATTGCGAGGCCGGATACTGCGCGCGGGCAGGCTGCTTTCGGGTAGAATCAGCGGGGAGCGAGGTGAAAGCATGCACAGACGAATTGCGCGCGATGAAGCCGACCTGCGGGCGGTGAGGGAGCTGGCGCGGGCGCTGCCCGGACCGACCACTATCCCAGACCTGGAAGAACGCCTGCTGATGCCCTCCATCCGGGAAAATCTGAGCCTGTGGGAGCAGGGCGGCAGGCTGGCGGCTTTTGCCTTCGTAGACAGCTACAACAACCTGAACTTCGAAATCCTGCCGGAGACGCGCAGCCCCGAACTGGAAGACGATTTGGTGGCATGGGCGACCGAGCTGATGCGAGAGCGCAACTTGAGCGCAGGCGGGGAAGATACCCTGGACGCCTGTTTCTCCCCTTTGGATACCTGGCAAATTGCCATGCTGCTGCGCGGCGGATTCGCGCAGCAGAGCATC
>CAZPWL010000245.1:0-1655 GCA_964590535.1 uncultured Anaerolineaceae bacterium | reverse complement strand
ACGATTTCCGCGGAACAGTCGCGGAAGTGAATATGGAGCGCTCGAAGATTCGCGTGATGGTGAACTTCTTTGGGCGCGAAACTCCAGTGGAATTGGATTTCCTGCAGGTAGAAAAGGCATAAACCGGAGCATTCCGGAATTTCGTGGGAGGGACCGCAAGCCGGCCCGTCAGCACCACAGAGGAGAATTGTTGTGGCAAAAAAAGTAAAAGCAGTAATCAGGCTCCAGATCACGGCAGGAAAGGCTAACCCCGCTCCGCCTATTGGTCCCGCGTTGGCTCCGCACGGCGTCAATATCATGGCGTTCTGCAAGGAATATAACGCGCGCACGAGCAACCGCACCGGTGAAATTTTGCCGGCGGAAATCACCGTATTCATGGACGGCTCGTTCAAGTTTGAGCTGAAGTCCTCTCCAGCCCCCGTGCTGCTCAAGAAAGCGGCCGGCATCACCAAGG
Source organism: uncultured Anaerolineaceae bacterium (assembly GCA_964590535.1). Taxonomy (GTDB): domain Bacteria; phylum Chloroflexota; class Anaerolineae; order Anaerolineales; family Anaerolineaceae; genus Mesolinea. The sequence continues at coordinate 1,201 of CAZPWL010000245.1, read as the reverse complement.
GTTCCGCCACACCGCATACCGCGAAGGTTGGCAGCGTCACCCGCGCGCAGCTGCGCGAAATTGCCGAAGCTAAATTCAAGGACATGAACGCCAACGATATCGAAGGCGCCATCAAGCAGCTTGAAGGTACCGCCCGCAATATGGGCATCACTGTCGTCGAAAAATAACCAGAGTGAACGTGGGAGGGTTCCTATGAACCCGCTGGCACCACGGAGGAGTAATCATGCCTAAACACGGCAAAAAATTTGATAACGCATTAAAGAACATCGACCTGGACAAAACCTACACGCCGCGGGAAGCCCTGCAGCTGGTCAAGGATAACAGCTTTGCCAAGTTCGATGAGACGGTGGAAATACACCTGCGCACTGGTCTGGATCCCCGCCAGGCTGATCAGCAGATTCGCGACGTTGTCGTTCTGCCCAACGGCTTGGGTAAAACCATCCGGGTACTGGTCTTCGCCCAGGGTGAGGCTGCTAATGCCGCCCGCCAGGCTGGCGCGGATTTCGTTGCGGAAACCGACGAGGAAATCAATAAAGTTGCCCAGGGTTTCACCGATTTTGATGTAGCGGTTGGTACGATGGACATGATGGGCAAAGTCGGCCGCCTCGGTCGTGTGCTCGGTCCGCGCAACCTGATGCCTAACCCCAAAGCCGGCACCGTCGTGCAGCCCGGGGATATCGCCCTTGCTATCAAGAACGCTAAAGCCGGCCGTGTGGAATTCCGTCTGGATAAAACCGCGAATATCCACGTTCCGCTTGGCAAAGTTTCTTTCAGCGTGGAAGCTCTGGAAGAGAACCTGACCGCCCTGATGACCGCGGTGCGCAAAGCACGCCCGTCTGGCGCAAAAGGTTTGTTCATTCGCAAGGTCACCATCGCTTCCACCATGGGACCCGGCGTGAAGCTTGACCCCAACACCGCCCTGGCGATGGAGAGCGGCAAACTTTAGTCGCTTTATCCCGGTTGTGGTATACTTACCGGGCAAGATAATTGAATATTTTGCTTCACTGAAGAAAGCTGGTGCCGTTACGGCTTAATTTCCCGCCGAGGTGGAGGTTAAATACTGAACGTTCGTTAATCACGAGAGTATTGAATCTCTTTCCGCGGGAAAAACGGAAAGAGATTTTTATTTTCACCGAAAGGAGGTGAAACAACATTGGCGTTTTCTAAACAGCAAAAAGAAAAGATTGTTGAGGATTACCGC
>CAZPWL010000244.1:0-1659 GCA_964590535.1 uncultured Anaerolineaceae bacterium | reverse complement strand
GACCGGGTCTGACCCTGACGGCGATCCAATCAGCTTCCTGATCGTCACCGATCCGCGCTTTGGAACCCTCACGGGCTCCGGACCCGATCAGGTGTATACCTCTGATGAAGGCTTTGTAGGCTCGGATTTCTTTGAATTTGTCGTCCAGGACGGCTATGGTGAGTCTGCTCCCGCCCGTGTGAGCATTAATGTCATTCTCGCGAATCGAGCACCTGTGGCAAATCCCCAAAATTTGAATGCGAGCTCTGGCGTACCGCTGCCCATCACGCTGACTGGCACCGACCCCGACGGCGATACCCTCACATTCCAGGTCACCGACCAACCTGATCACGGTACGCTCACCGGCACTGCACCCGCCCTCAGCTACACCTCCACCAGTGGTTATGTCGGACCGGACAGCTTCCAATTCACTGTTTCAGACGGAACACTCACCTCAGCTCCCGCCACGGTCAGCATCTCCGTATCTGCTTCTGGCCCCGTTACCGTCTTCTTCGACAACTTTGAAACCAACCTTGGTTGGGTACGCAACCCCAACGGAACGGATACTGCTCGTTCTGGCATGTGGGAACGCGCTAATCCAGAACATACCTGGTGGATGGGCCCCAAGCAGCTCGGAAGCACCGTGAGTGGGTCGTACGATCTTGTCACAGGCCCCCGCGCAGGCTGGGAAGCCGGAAGTTATGACATAGATAATGGCGTGACGTCCATAAAATCGCCATCGATTGTTCTGCCTGTCAACAGCAACGTGACCCTGAGCTTCAGCTATTACCTCGCGCACGCCAGCAACTCCTCCAGCGCTGATTTCCTGCGTGTGAAGGTTGTTGGTTCAGCCACAACGACAGTGCTGCAGGTTTTAGGTACAAACAGGGATAAAGACGCGTACTGGTCCTCAGCGAGCATTGATCTAAGCGCCTTCGCCGGACAGACGGTGTATATCCTGATCGAGGCCGCTGATAATAGCAGCGCCAGTCTGGTGGAAGCCGGGGTTGATGATGTCAAAATCGTCGCAAACCCTCAGTCCATACTTAGTGGCAATACCACGAACTCCAAGTAACCCTTAAAACAAACCGGTTGTGATAGCAATTATCACAACCGGTTTTCTTTTACAGTAAAATCATCAATTTTTGGCATAGAACGTGTACCTACATGTTCTGTTAAATCACACCTTTTTCTTACATATAAAAGGAGTTAGAGATGAAGAACCGTCGTTTGCTGTTTACACTGTTAATTATTGTCTGTCTCATTGCATCCAGCTTAAGTAGTTCGCTGGTAAGGCCAGTAAGCGCGCAAGCAGAAACTCCGGATGCAAGCACATCCCAGGTTTTTGTCGTGCGGGTTTACTATACAGAACAGGAGGACATCCAAAAGCTGGTGCCATTCGACCTGTTTGAGTTCAACGACAAAGAAGAAAAGTATGTGCTTGTCGCTGCCACCCAAAGCGAGATCGAACGGATCCAAGCGTTGGGTTTTAAGGTTTCCATCGATGAGGAAAGGACAGCTGACCTCGCCTTGGGATTTGGAAACCAGATACAAACAATTCCTGGTTACTCCTGTTACCGCACTGTGGAAGAAACCTTTGCAGCCGCGGCAGGCTTAGCCGCCACTTATCCTACCCTCGCCCAGTGGATCGACATTGGCAATTCCTGGGAGAAAAGCGTC
>CAZPWL010000243.1:0-1680 GCA_964590535.1 uncultured Anaerolineaceae bacterium | reverse complement strand
AGGCTGCGCAGACCGCTAAGGAAGATAGGGAAACCCGCCGCAAGCAAAGCCCCCAACTGGAGGATAATCCGCCAGATTCCATTCACTCCCAGGCGAGGCAGGAAGAGCGAGCCGAGCAGCAAGAGCAGCCCGGGCAAAGTAGCCCTTAGCGTGCGGTCTGTGCTGAGCGTCTTCCAAAAACCAGCAAAATTCAGGCTCGTGGAAGCTGGCGCGTGCGCGGCGAGAGGGGTGAAGCCAAGTTGGCGGATGCGCTCCCGCAGGAGCTCAGGGTCGGCATCGCCCTCCACCGTCAGCTGCGCGCGCGCAAAATCCAGGCGCGCGTCCTGCACGCCGGGCATGCGCTTCAAGCTGGTTTCGATTACACTGGCGCAGTCAACGCAGTCCAGGCCTTGTAGTGGAATGACAATAGATTTCATGCGAACTCCCTGTGCTGGTCTGAGAGGTGCCTGCCGTGCTCGAAGGCCTTGTTGAACAAGTCCTCGATATGCTCGTCATCAATGCGGTAAAAAATTTGCGTACCCTCCCGACGGCTGGAGACAAAGCGCAGGTCGCGCAGGACGCGCAGCTGATGGGAAACGGCAGTCTGGCTGGTTTGGGTACGCTGCGCCAGGTCAGACACGCGAATTTCACCTCCAAGCAGCACCGCCAGGATTTTCAGGCGGGTCGGGTCAGCCAGGCCTTTAAAGGTCAGCGCCATGCGGGCGGCGTCGGGGTCCGAAAGGACATCAGAAGAAATCGAATCCATCGTCTATGCTCCAGTATATGCCTATATGAACATATAGGCATATTATAAACTCTTTTTAGTAACGCGCAAGGCCTTGGGCGAACAAACCTGCAGCACAAATGCAGGCAGCTCCGAAGGCGGCTATACCTTAACCTGGCAGATGGTAGAATCCGGTCGTGAAAAAGCTCCACCCCCCCGCTCTATCAGCTAATGACAGAGGCAGCACCCGCCCGCTGCAGAAAAGCTGGACAGCTTTCATGCAAGCGCGTCCGCAGCGGATTTTGGTGCTGGGCAACGGCGGCAGCGGCAAGAGCACCCTCGCGCAGGAGCTCAGCCGCAGCCTCTCCCTCCCGCTTGTGCATCTGGACCGTATATTCTGGCAGCCCGGCTGGCAGAGCCTAAGCCCGGAGGCTTTTGACGAACGCTTAGTGGAAATCCTGAAAGGGGATGCCTGGATTATCGATGGGAATTACTCTCGCACGCTCGAATTGCGCATTAGCCGCAGCCAGGCGCTGGTATTTTTGGATATTCCCCGCCGGGTTTGTCTGGCAAGCGTATTCCTCCGCTATTTTCGGTTCCGCGGGCGCACCCGGCCGGACCTCACTCCCGGGTGCCCGGAAAAAGTCGATTGGGAGTTTATTCAGTGGATTTGGAATTTTAACGAGAAACACCGCCAGGCTTATTACGCTAGGTTTTCCACCTTAGACCAACACATCATCATTCTGCGCAGCAGAAAAGAGACTGCCCGGTTCATGGACGCGCTCAAAAATGCCGCAACCAGCGGCTGAATGTTTTTTCAGAGAAAAAATCTTCGTAACTTAGCGTGAAGCGATGGAGCGCAGCAGCGCGGCAGTCAGGCGGGCATCGTCAATCGCGTGGTGCGTGTTCGCCAGGTCCAACTGGCACACCCGCCCCGCGAATTCAAGCTTCTGGGACTTGAACCCGTTGTAGCGCGG
>CAZPWL010000242.1:0-1683 GCA_964590535.1 uncultured Anaerolineaceae bacterium | reverse complement strand
TGCTGCTGGAAGAGCTGGACAAGGGCTTCGACGTGGTCAGCGGCTGGCGCAAAGACCGGCAGGACAACAAGCTCACCCGCACTATTCCCTCGAGAATCGCGAATGGACTGATTTCCAGCGTAACCGGCGTGCATCTGCATGATTATGGCTGCACACTCAAGGCTTACCGGCGGGAAATTCTGGACAAAATTAATCTTTACGGTGAAATGCACCGTTTTATCCCGGTCTATGCCGCGGAAGCCGGCGGAAAAATCAGCGAAGTGGTTGTGCGCCACCACCCGCGCATCCACGGTAAAGCTAATTATGGTTTGGAACGCATCTTCAAGGTTGTTCTGGACCTGATTACCATCAAGTTCTTGCTCAGCTATGCCAAAAAGCCCATCTACCTGTTTGGCGGCGTCGGGCTCAGCCTTATGGCGGGCAGTTTTGTTGTGCTGCTGTCCCTGGCAATCCGCCGCGTCGCGGTCGGAACCCCCGTGCTGGGCTCACCGTGGTTTCAGATCAGCGTGATGTCTTTTATCCTTGGCTTCATTTCCATCTTGCTAGGCCTGATTGCCGAGCTGCTGATGCGAACCTACTACGAATCGCAGGATAAACGCACTTACGACATTCGTGAAATCATTGCACAGGGGAAAAAACAGGAACAGAAGTAAAGCTTAAGGCTGTAGTTGGAGAAGGTCCTGCTTGAGCGCGTCCTGCCCAAGTGGCATCAGTAGATGCGCGCTGGCGTTGTTCCAGCGCAACACCGGCTCGTATTCCAACAGCATTGGCTCAAGCACTTTTTGCACCCAGGCGTCGTTTTCCACCCCAAAGGAATTGAGATCCCCCTGAATTCGGGTCGAAATGGTGTCCGTGATGATCGCCTTGAAGCGGTGCCCTGCTATGTCTGCATAAAATGCCTGCAAATAGGGTTGGTTGTTGCCCATTGCCATTTCCATCAGGAACACTTTTTCGTATTCTGGAATCACGCGCACGCCCTGAATTTCATTAAAGCTGAGCAGTTGGCGTTCTGAAATGAACAACACCTCTCCGGGCTGGTTCTCCAACAGGTCCAGGGCTGCCTGCATGCGCGACACTTCCGCGCGCTGGCTCGCTGCCGGCATGAAGCTCCAGGCAGCGGCATGTGAAAGCATGAAATAAAGCGGCACCAGGGCGGCCATAAGCAGCCAGAAAGAAGCGGAATCCTCAGCGGTGCTGGCAAGCATTTGGGGTTCCTCCGGAGTGTACGCGCCCGAGAGCAAACTCCCCGCGATCAAGACCCAGAATACCAGGAAACCATCCAGGTTGTGAAGGTCTCCCCCGCCGCCGATTTTCAGGCTGACAAGTACCCCACCCAGGAAGAAGACGGAAAGTATACCCGCCAAGCCCAACCAGCGCAGCCAATGAAGCGCTGGCAGGCACTTTCCCTTGGCGCGCTGTATCAGCAACCCCAACCCGGGCAGACAAACCAGCAGGACGGCGGGTAAGATGCCCAGCTCAAAGGTTGGGTTGGGAAGCAGCCGATTCCAGATGAGCGCGGAACTGAAAGCGGAGTTGAACAATGCGGGGTCCTCACCGGAAATCCGGATGTAACCTTGCTGTGCCAGCCAGGCAAAACCGAGGCCCAACACAGCCCACAAAATCAGTGGTGCCAGATAGGAAAGCCATTTCTTCTGCCCAAGCGGCTGGTCCAACAGATAGAGC
>CAZPWL010000241.1:0-1689 GCA_964590535.1 uncultured Anaerolineaceae bacterium | reverse complement strand
ATTTAAGGGACGGGATATTTTCGTAATTGCCTGCCATCTCAATTCCAAAGGCGAGGATGGGCCACTCTTTGGCGATCAGCAACCTCCTGTGCTCCTTAGCGAACACCAGCGTGTTGAGCAGGCGCATGTGATTAATGATTTCGTCAAGCAAATCCTGGCGGTAGACCCCTATGCGTATGTTGTGGTCCTCGGGGATTTAAACGATTTTCAGTGGAGCGCGCCGATTTTGAAGCTTCAGGAAAGCGCGCTTGGGAACCTGATTACACTGCTTCCCGAACATGACCGATATACCTATAATCACGAAGGCAACGCGCAAACTTTGGATCACATCCTGGCGAGCCTGTCTTTTTTGAGTCAATTAAGTCACTTTGACGTCATACACATCAATTCTGAAGCGCTGCCCAATGTTCGGGTGAGCGATCACGACCCGGTTTATGCGGTTTTTAGATTCGACTAATGAAAAAAGTTTTGCGTTTCTCAATTATCATGCTTTCAATATTCGCCCTCGCTGCGTGTAGTCTTTCTGCTCCAGGAACGCAATCAACCCCGATTAGCGAGGTGGCATCTGCAACGGCTGCAACCGAGCATGTTCCGATTGAAACGATCGCGGCGATCGAAGCTTCATCCGAAGTGGATGTGCGGGAAATTCTCTTGTCCTCGCCGTACAACGACGCCCAAATGGAGTATTCCGGACTGGCGTGGCTCGGGGAGACCCTGGTTCTGCTTCCGCAATATCCACGACGGCTGGGGGATGACGGCAGCGCGTTTCTGGTCACAATCCAAAAAGAAGCTATCCTTGCTTACCTTAGCGGAAATGGGGAAGAACCGATCGAAACAAGCTTGCTCGCCTTCGACGATGGGGGTCTTTCCGATACTCTGGATGGATTTGAGGGGTTCGAGGCCATTGGCTTCTCAGGCGAGCAGGTCTTTGTGACTATCGAGACGAGCGGCGGCAGCCCGATGATGGGTTATCTTGTCTCCGGGCTGGTGGATAAGGAGCGCGAATCTATTCGGCTGGACCCGGGAAGAATTGTTCCGCTTGCGCCGCAGACTGATTTTCGGAATGCCAGCGACGAAGGCCTGTTACTCGCGGACGGCTTGATATACACGTTTTTTGAGGACAATGGCAGCGTAGTAAACCCAAATTCTTACACGCATGTGTTCGATCTGGATCTCGACCCTCAACCCCAAACCGATTTTCCCGATATCGAATTCAGGGTTACCGACGCGACGGAAGCGCTTGCGGATGGCAGCTTTTGGGTGATGAACTACTTCTACCCGGGCGACGCGCATCTCAGAGCAGATGCGGATCCGATTGCTGAGCGCTTTGGAGAAGGCAGGACGCACAAGCGTTCAGACCGCGTTGAGCGCATTATCCGTCTGCAGATGGAAAACGGTGTAATCCGCCTGGCTGAAGAAGCACCGGTCTACGTGAGCCTGACCCCGGATGGAAGCTCGCGCAACTGGGAAGGGCTTGTGCGGCTGGACGATTTTGGGTTTCTGGCGGTGACTGACAGCTTTCCTAAAACGATTCTTGGGTTCATTCCGAATTTGAGATAAAATCAGCTGGCACAAGTAATTGTTAACCTTTTCATAACCCACAGAACTCAAAAATCCTGTAAAATGAAAAGGATGTTGGCAATCGTAACTGTTTGCAAGTTGGCTACCGGAGGTTTCATTGGTTGAGAA
>CAZPWL010000240.1:0-1722 GCA_964590535.1 uncultured Anaerolineaceae bacterium | reverse complement strand
CCGGCATCGAAAAGTTCGACCTCATTGGCATGGACGCCTGCCTGATGAGCCAGCTGGAAGTCTACACCGCCTTGCAGCCCTACGCGCATTACGCCGTGGCTTCCGAGGAGACCGAACCCGGACTGGGTTGGGCTTACTCCGCTTTCATCAGCCTGATGATTGACAACCCGGCGCTTGATACCGCTGACCTGGCGACCAACATCGTCGACACATACATCCAACAGGACGAGCGCATAACAGACGACCAGGCTCGCAACGATTTTTTGGCGCAGAATTCCAGCTCGGGCGGCTTTTTCTCCAGCTACCGCATGAGCGCTGAGCAGCTGGCCAGCCAGCTTGAACAGAACGTGACCCTGACCGCGGTGAACCTGGACAACCTGCCCGCCTTGAACCAGGCTTTCAACGGCCTGGTCTACGATATGCAGTCCCTCAACCAGCAGGTGGTTGCCAGCGCGCGCAGCTACACGCAGTCATTCACCAGCATCTTCGGCAGCCAGGTTCCGCCCTCGTATATTGACCTGGGGCACTTCATCCAGCTGGTCTACAAGAAATCCGGTGGGGATGCAGCCATCCGCCAATCCGCGAATGATGTCATTAACGCGCTGAACGGCGTGCTGGTGGCCGAAAAACACGGACCCAACAAACCCGGCGCCACAGGCATCGCCATCTACTTCCCGAACTCCCAGCTCTACAGCAACGCCGCCACTGGCATGCGCTCGTACACCATGGTAGCCGACCGCTTTTCGCGGGCTTCGCTCTGGGATGATTTCCTGGTCTTCCACTACAGCAACCGCTCCTTCAAGGAAAGCGCGGCTGAGGCGGTAACCCCCTCATCCTCAGCCATCACGCGCGCTCCGGGCGGCGGGCAGATTAGCGTCTCGCCTATTCAGGCATCGGCCACCAGCGTCACGCCCGGCGGCTCCATCAAACTCAGCGCCGATATCACTGGCACGAACATCGGCTATGTCTACTTGTTCACCGGTTTGTACGATCAAGCTTCCAACAGTATTTTCATTGCCGACACCGACTACCTGGAGAGCCCGGAACAGGACTCGCTGAACGGCGTGTACTACCCGGTCTGGCCTGAAGGCGGCACATTCCGCATGAACTTCGACTTCGAGCCGCTGCTCTTCTCCATCACCGACGGCAGCCAGTCCGCCCTGGCGATGTTCAACCCGGTTTCTTACGGCGCCAGCGCGGAACAGGCGGTTTACGCGGTGCGCGGCACCTATACCTTTGCTGAGACAGGCGAGCAGCGCACAGCCGAGCTCTACTTCAAGGATGGGCAGCTGTTCCAGGTGTTCGGCTTCAAGGGCGAGGACGTCGCCCAACAGCCTTCGCAAATTACGCCGGTTGCCGGTGATACATTCACCATCGCTTACCGCTGGCTAAACCTGGACAGCGCTGGCAAAGTAACTGGTGAGACCACTACCGAAGGCGACACGCTCACCTTTGGCACCCGTTCATTCTCCTGGGAGCAAGTCTACGCCCCCGATGGGCAGTACCTGGTGGGCTTTTTAGTGGCCGACCTGGACGGTGCTATCACGCCGGCTTATACCCAGATTACGGTGAGGTAAGCTGACAGTTTTTACGCATTGGAAAGAGGCTCCCGCGCGGGAGCCTCTTTTTTATCTCCTGATTTCGAGAGATGAGGCAATCACGTCCGTCATTGCGAGGGAGCGCAAGCGACCGCGGCAATCTGTCTGTGTCTTTGTCCCTTTC
>CAZPWL010000239.1:0-1797 GCA_964590535.1 uncultured Anaerolineaceae bacterium | reverse complement strand
GGTTTTTCAAGCGATAGCCGAGGTAGAAAAAGATGAAAAGGCCGTACAGGGACGCGCCCAGGCTGGTCTCGAAGGCGGTGCGTGAGTGTAGAAACCAGGCCGGCACAGCCGAGATGAGCACAGGCGCCAGCCACCAGCAGCGCGCTTTGAAATAATCCCGCAGCGCCAGCCCCACGCTGAGCGGTAAAGCAAGCGTCACGAACGCGCAAATTCCGCGGGTGAGCCACACCGAGCGCGGCAGCAGCGCCGGCAGCAGCTGCAAGTACACGGACAGGCTGAGGTTGTACTGCCCGCCGTTTTCAAAGTAAACCGGGAACAATCTCCCGGCGCTGTCCCGAAATCCGCGCGTGATGAGGTCCACCGCGGACATCGTCTGCACTGCTTCGTCGGTGAAGAAATAAATTGGGAATTTATCAAGCTGGATGAAGCGCGTCAGCAGATAGAGCACGAGCCCGGCAGCAAACAGCCAGTTTTCTACGCCCCAGCCTCGCAGCCCAGCGCGCTCTTTTTGTTTCATCGGGATACCTGGAGGTTTTGTGTTCTCCATACACGAAATTATAGCATCCGCGGCGCTCTCGCTCCCTCATCCAGCCGCCCCAGCCCGCGCCGCCCGGAAACTTGCTATAATAACGCGTAACGCAATAAAAGAAGGAAGTGTTTATGACGCCTGACAGCATAACGCCGGAAATGTTTGCCAAACTGGTCACTCTGGCCGCCCTGGAGCTGACACCTGAAGAAAGCGAGTACCTGCGCACGGAGCTAAATCATCAGCTGGCGGCGGTGAAGGAACTGAGTGAAATCCAGCTGGCGGAAGGTGTGCAGCCCAGCCTGCACGGCTTGGACTGCCAGGGCAGCGCACCCCGTCCGGACGCGTGGAAGCCCTTCCCAAACCCGGCGGAAATTCTTGCCCAGGCGCCGGAAAGTGACGGCGCTTACTTCCGCGTCCCGGATTTCCGCCGCGGTGAGGTGGAACGATGAGCAGCATCCAGCTAAGCGCCCTTCAGATTGCCCAAAAAGTACGCTCGGGAGAGCTTTCCGCTTTGGATGTGCTGGAAGACCACCTGCAGCAAATCAATGCCGTGGACGGCGTCCCCGGCAGCCTGCATGCCGCAAACCTGGACCCAGCTGAAGAAAGCAAGGTGCACGCCTTTATTGAGGTCTCCGCGGAACTTGCCCGAAAGCAAGCGGAACAGGTGCAGGCGTGCCTTGAGCGCGGCGAGGACCCCGGTCCCCTGGCTGGCGTGCCTGTTTCCATTAAGGACATTTTCTGCGTGAAAGGGACTACTACAACAGCCGCCTCGCGTATCCTGTACAACTTCCGCCCGCCCTACACCGCCACCACGGTGGAACGTCTGGAGAAAGCCGGCGCGCTGATTATCGGCAAGACCAACCTGGATGAATTTACCTACGGTTCCTCCAGCGAATCCAGCGCCTTTCAGCCGCACCCTAATAACCCCTGGAATACCCGGCGCGTTACAGGCGGCTCTTCCGGCGGTTCGGCTGCTTCGGTTGCCGCGCGCGAGGTGCCGCTTTCTCTCGGCACGGATACCGGCGGTTCCATCCGCCAGCCCGCCGCTTTCTGCGGCGTGGTCGGGCTCAAGCCTACCTATGGACGCACCTCCCGCTACGGTCTGATTGCCTTTGGCTCCTCGCTGGACTGCCCCGGCCCGTTGGCGCGCGACGTCTCGGATGCGGCGCTGATGCTGCAGGTCTTGGCAGGCGCGGACCCCAAAGACAGCACCAGCGCTCTCGCACCGGTGCAGGATTACCGCGCCGCGCTGCAGGAAGGCGTGAAAG
>CAZPWL010000238.1:0-1799 GCA_964590535.1 uncultured Anaerolineaceae bacterium | reverse complement strand
GTGGTTTTGGCAATATCTAATATTTCGTCATATGAGGAGAGGGCTGCCATGCTGCTGCTGCGGCGGGAAAGCACCAAATATTGTGAGCGCGGCGCGTTGGGCAGACCTTCCACCCAGGCATCATAGACCGCCTTCATGATTTTACCTTCGCGGGAGAGGAAATGCAGGCAGTCGATCCCATCCGCGCGGGCTTGCTCGAACAACCAATGAGAAAAGCTCACCAGCAGGGGTCCCACCAGGCTGTAGCCCCAATTCTGCGGGCTCACCGGGAATAAACTGACAGGATCATACCCGGGGTAGCATATTTCAGAATAATTATGCAGGATGACCTGCCCTAAGCTCAGCGCTTCGTCCAGGTCGGCCCGCTTTTCGACCTGATCCACAAGCTTAGCCAGACGGGGGTTTCCGCGCGCCATTTCCACCGGCCGCAGGACTGGTACCGCCCGTGACCCTTGCTCCCAGGGAATTTGTATGTCGGAACGCTCGTTATCGCCCAGGATTACTAAGTCTTCAGGCGAGATTTGATAACTTGTGCGCACCTGTTCAAAAAGCTGGCCGCTGTCTTTACGCACACCTTCAGCATTGGAGACAAAGAGACTATCCCAGCCTTCCACGCCCGCCTTTGCCAGCATGCGTTCCACTGTCTTTTTGGGCAGAGAAGTATCGGTAATCAGGGCTACGGGCTTGCCTGTGGCCACTGCCGAGCGGAACAAGCTGACGCCCTCTTTGCGTGGATGGACGCTCGCAACTTCCACGGATTCCTCAAGTTCGCGCAGGCGGGCTAATTCATCGGTCCCAAGATGCGTCAGCTCTCCCAGGCGTGCATAAATCTCATCCAAGCCGACGTCCGCGCCTTTCTGCGCGCGTGCCTGGGCTTCGGCTTCAGCGCGAAACCTAAGGAACAGCTCTCCAGCCTTGGCAGAGCTGCGCCGCGCCACAATTTTCTTGGTGAACTCCGGGTCGAGCAGCGGTTTGGAGAGCAATGTGTCAAAGATATCCAGACCAATCAGTTTTTCCTGGCCATCTATCAGCATGGATTTTACGTCCTCAAAGCGGCGCAGGATGACTTGATCCAGGCGCCATGCGGACCAGCTTGGAAATTTTTTATCCTTGAGGATGGCCAGGTGATAACCCTTATCCACAACACTCACTCCAAGCATCCGTTCAAGTGTGTGCGCCAGCGTGCCGTCGGTCTGACCACTCTCGGGAGGGAAATCATCCAGGGTAATCCCTGCGTCAAAGAGCTGCGCGAGCGCTTCAGAGCGCGCCCAGAACATGGAGCCGGCTGGGAAGTCGAAATACCCACGCGGCAGAGCGTTCAAATCCAAAGGACCCGCCCAGCGTTCAGCCAAAGCGCGATTTGCCAGCCAGGTGTGAGCCTGGTAAAGCACTAAATAGTAGGTTTGTGGATAAACCATTCCAAAGGGGGTCTCATCATTGAGCAGGCTGAATATTTGCTGAATCCTATCGCTGCTTCCAAGCAATTCATTCAGCAGGTACTCCCGCCAGCCCCCCGTCGCGCCCTCGTTATAAAGTGATTTTTTTGTGTGAAAGTGCGCGACAATATCATAATTCCGCAGCTGCGGACCAAACGTAACCACAAAGGGACTAAGGTCGCGCCCCCGATTAGGCACAACTTTGATTGTTAGCTTACGCAGATTTAGCAGACCCGCAAAGGATTCACGGCAGGCAAGAGCGCCAGCCTCGGTCATGACGGAGATAAATAAGTCAAACCTAAACGGGATATTGTTCAGGTAAGACGCAAATTCCGAAATCAAATCCTCATAAAAGATGTGAAC
>CAZPWL010000237.1:0-1833 GCA_964590535.1 uncultured Anaerolineaceae bacterium | reverse complement strand
ATCTTTGGCGAGAAATCCCGCGATGTGAAAGATACCTCCCTTAAGATGCCGCATGGTGAACGCGGTATCGTGGTGGATGTCAAGGTGTTCACGCGCGAGGAAAACGCGGACCTCTCCGCCGGCGTCGACAAAATGGTGCGCGTCTCTGTTGCCCAGCGCCGCAAGGTGATGGCTGGCGACAAAATGGCGGGGCGCCATGGCAATAAGGGTGTTGTTTCTATGGTTGTTCCGGTTGAGAACATGCCTTTCCTGGAAGATGGACGCCCGGTGGATATTATCCTCAACCCGCTGGGTATTCCTGGTCGTATGAACATCGGCCAGGTGCTCGAAACGCATCTGGGTTGGGCGGCAGAAAGCCTTGGCTTCCGCGCCATCACGCCGGTATTTGACGGCGCGACCGAGGAAGAAATTGAAGCCGAACTGGCGCGCGCTTGGATGATTAACGAAGCCTGGCGCGTGACCGGTGAGAAAGCCTGGGAGTGGCTTGACAGCACCAAGGCGTATTCCGCTGAGGAGATCAAGGATGACGAGGAAGCCCGCCTGATTTACCTGGCAAACGCACTGGCAAGTACTGGCATTGACGTCCAGGAACTGATGGCGAACCGACTGCTCGCCCGCCGCACCGCGCTGGTTGAGTGGTTAAAAGCTGAGGGCTATGACCCTGCAGGCATTACCGCGTTCCCCGAGGATAAAATCCAGGTCAACGAACGTAATGCCCAGGACGAGCGCGCTGTGCGCGCCTGCCTGAACCTGTGGGCTAAGACGCTGGAAAGACAATTGGAACAAAACCTGAGCATGCAGGACCTGCGCAAGGCTGCGCAGAATTTGATGCTGGAAACCGGCGATCCCATGCCTATCATCGGCAAGCAGGTGCTGCGCGACGGCAAGACCGGCGACCGCTATGACCAACCCGTGACCGTCGGGTACATGACCTTCATGAAATTGCACCACCTCGTTGAGGATAAAGTGCACGCCCGTGCAATCGGCCCATATAGCCTGGTGACCCAGCAGCCCTTGGGCGGTAAAGCCCAGTTCGGCGGTCAGCGCTTCGGTGAAATGGAAGTATGGGCGCTGGAAGCTTACGGCGCGGCGCACACCCTGCAGGAAATGTTGACGGTTAAATCGGACGATGTTGTCGGCCGGGAAGCCACATACCAGGCAATTGTGACCAACAAACCAATTGAAGCCCCGGGCACTCCGGCGGCATTCAAGGTGTTGGTAAAAGAACTTCAGAGCCTTGGTCTGGCGGTTGAATCGATTATGGAGGACGGCGAGATTGTGAGCTATGGCAAAGAAAGCGACCGCCGCTCTGATCGCTTGCCGACCGGATTGCTTGACTCACGTTCCGGGGCGTGATAGAATCACGCTTCGCTTTGCCAGGCGGAGGCAATACCCTTGTGCCTGGCAATAAGTATCAGATGAGGAGGCCATCCGGACTTTTGATGGCCTTGATTGATGAATAATTGGTAGTTTTTTATTTTAGACGGAGGCAATGTGCCAACAATTAATCAACTCGTTCGCAATGGTCGCAAGACCAAACACCAGAAGAGCAAATCTCCTGCTCTACAGTACACGCTTAATTCAGAGAAACAGCGTCGGACTCGCCAACCCAAGGGCGCCCCGCAGGAACGCGGCGTATGCACCATCGTGCGTACGATGACCCCTAAGAAGCCGAACTCGGCGCTGCGGAAAATCGCCCGTGTGCGTCTTTCCAATGGGATGGAAGTTACGGCTTACATTCCCGGTGAAGGCCACCAGCTGCAAGAGCACTCTGTGGTGCTTGTGCGCGGCGGTAGGGTAAAGGATCTGCCTGGCGTGCGTTATCACATCGTG
>CAZPWL010000236.1:0-1837 GCA_964590535.1 uncultured Anaerolineaceae bacterium | reverse complement strand
GCGCCTCCAGCCTGCCGGGAAAGCGTAAACAGAACCGGGTCAAACGCGAATGCCGCAGCCAACAAAATTGTCTGGAGCGACCCCAGCCTTCGCCGCCAAAAGAGAGGCACAAGCGCCAGGCTGGCGCCAGCCAGCGCCGGCCAGAAGCGCGCGAAGAAAGGCGTCGCCTTTAGAAGTAAAAAAGTAGCGCCAGTCAACCCTTCGTAAACCGGGCTGGCAGCGGTTTCAGTAGATAGGCGATTGGAAGCCGAAAAAGCCGCGTAGGCATTTTGAGCTTCAGCAGTACTGAAAGGCATTTTCCCGAGGTTAACGAAACGTAAGCAGAGGCCGGCAAAGAATATCGCCAGGATTATCAGCCGCGCGTCCGCGTGCCAGTGTTTTAACCTTTGCTCTCCCGCGAAATCAGCCATAATTAATTCCCTGAAGCGTAAATGTATACGCGGGCATTGGCTGAATCAAAGCCCAGACTGAGGTGGTCCGCAAACTTGCTTTCATCCAACGCATAGGTTCGGGCTTCAAGTTCACCAACGTACACATAGGCAATATTATACTTGTCGAGCACTGCTCTGGCTTCATCCCAGTTTTGCGTGCTGTACAGCACCCGGATATCTTCCTGCCGGCTGCCCATCTCCTCGTAGCCACCGCGCCACTGCGCCACATGCCCAATCCATCCCAAAACGGTGGGCATCCCGGAAAACGTGGAAACTGACGCGTATGTGGTGTAACTGCCGCCGGTATCGGATACGGCTTCCACCATCACACCCAGAGGCTGCTGCCGCAGCCAATCCACAGCTTGCATCTGATCTGGCCAGTAATCCCGGTAATATTGCGAGCCGTCCAGAGTGAGCTGTTCAAAGGATGCCGATCCCCCCAGCTTGTTCCAGGTTGAAACAACCGGATACACCAGGCCAGCCGCGAACGCGCATACGCACAGCGCTGCGAGTGCACCAGACGGCCGCCGGGTGATAAATTCGATTAACGCCCACAGGATTCCAAGCACAAGAATCCCCGCGATGATGTAATCAAGCGGAGCGCTGCCAAATGCTCCCAAGTTCTGATTGAAGCGGGCAAAGACTTCGTCATTGCGATACAAGCCCAGGTACACCGCTGCCGCGCCGAGCAAGAGCATCAGCGAAGGGATGAGCCTGCTCCAGACTTTAGCAGCCCCTCGCGTCTCAATTAAGGTCGCCGTGAAATAGGCACCGGCGGCAGACCAAAGAATCCACGCTTGGAAGTAAAACTTGAAAATTGTGTTCATGCGCGTCCCGAACTGGTCGCGCAGATAAACGAATTCTGGCGCGAGCGCCAGCAGCCCACCCAGAAGCACCAGGAATACGACGAAGGCATCCACAGTACGCGCAGTTTCCGTACGCGGTGTGTTTTCTTCAACATTCGGCTTGCCCTTAGGGTTGATTAGAGCGCTCAAGCCAAGAAAGAGCAGAAAGAACAGCGTAATGCCGGTTCCGGGCGCTTTCAGACGTGCAAGCAAGGCGGCCAGCAGCGGGTTTTGACCAACAGAGGCGCCCTGCAGAGAAAGGAAGAGTTGGCCAAGTTCCGGCAGCCTGGTGGCTACAAAAGAAATACCCCAGGAAAACACAAATAAAGCTGCAAAAAGAGCGCTGGTTATCCAAAAAGCCGGCCTGAAACCATGCTTTTCTTTGTTGCGCAAAAGCTGCCAACAAAGACCAAGCAGGATAGGGATAAGCAAGGGTCCGAACATGATCCAGAAGTGTTTCCCATGTGTGAAAAACGCCAGGCTAGGCAGAATCCCGCCCGCCTGTGAGGAAAAACTGAGGTAGAACGGAAGGTAAGCCAACACCGCCGGGATCGCGAGGCC
>CAZPWL010000235.1:0-1849 GCA_964590535.1 uncultured Anaerolineaceae bacterium | reverse complement strand
AATTTGAAATGATCCCAAAGCCTAGGAAAAGTATATCATAATTTTCGCCGATTTCCATTACATGAGTCAGATAAAAATATAGGTATGTCCGAAAAACGGAAGCGCACATCTTAATATATATGCGCAGTGTCAGTAAGAAAGGGAAAAACGCAACCCCGCCTATGTTGACGTTTTGGGCGCGCTTATGGTAACATTACCCGTTGAACATACCACCGCGTGATGTTCATTTGTTAACGATTACCAAGGAGAAGAGAAGATTAGTAGTAAACAAGAATTTAGAATTAACGAACGCATCAGGGTAGAAAAAGTTCGACTGGTCGATGAAAACGGCGAGAACGTTGGCGTCGTCTCCACCAGCGAAGCGCTCCGCAGGGCAGACGCCGCCGGTCTGGACCTGGTGGAAGTAGCTCCCAATGCCGATCCGCCAGTATGCCGGATCATGAATTTCAGCAAGTTCCTTTATGACAAAGAAAAGAAGGAACGCGAAGCCCGAAAAGCCCAGACGAAAATCGAGATCAAGGAAATCCGCCTGCGCCCCAAGACTGGCGATCACCACCGCAGCTTTAAGGTGGACGACGCGCGAGGCTGGCTGAAAAACGGCATGAAAGTCCGCGTCACGATCCGCTTCCGCGGTCGGGAGATTACCTACCCCGAACTGGCACTGGAAGATCTGCGGGAAATCGCCGAGGACCTGAAAGACGTAAGCGATATTGAACAAGCGCCGAACATGGAAGGGCGCACGATGTTCATGCTGCTGACGCCGAAAAAGTAGTTGCTTGACTCTGCGTTAATCTGTTATAATTATTGGTCGGTATTAATACCAACGGCTGCGGTCGGTTCACAGCCGTTGCATTTTCTTAGAGGAGTTTGAACGTGCCTAGAAAACAAAGTAGTGGAAAGTACAAGTTGAAGACTCATAAGGCCACGTCAAAACGCTTCCGTACCACTGGAACCGGTGTTGTTGTGCGCACCAAGATTGGTAAAGGTCACCTGCGCCGCAATACCTCCAAGCGTACGAAGGCTCTGCTCGCTGAGACCATCGCTGTAAAATCCAGCGGTCTCGTCAAGCACATCAAGCGTTTGGCGCCCTACATGAGCAAAAAGGACTAAGGTCCTGTCGATTCGTTTTAGCGCGGCTGTTGGGTGTATTCAACTGGATGAAAATCTGACGCCCAGGGGACCGCAAAGGAGATAATAAAATGGCAAGAGTAAAGAGTGGACCATACCGCCGCCGACGCCACCAGCGCCGGATAGCCCACAATAGCGGTTATCGGGGAACCCGAAATCATCTGTTCAAGCGCGCCAATGAAGCTTACATGAAGAGCCAATGGTACGCTTACAACGACCGACGCAATCGCAAGCGCGATCTGCGCAGGCTCTGGATTGTGCGTATCAACGCGGCGGCCCGCCAGAATGGGATTACCTACAGCCGGCTGATCAGCGCGCTGCGCAATTCTGAAATCATTCTGAACCGCAAGGTTCTGGCTGACCTGGCCGTACGGGACCCCAAAGCTTTCTCGCAAGTAGTAAGCAAGGCTACCTCTAAGGCGTAATAATTTTCAAACCGAAAACACGCAACCCCTGTAAACCAGGGGTTGTTTGTTTTATCCCGCTCTTTTTTGTCCCCCGGGCATCAACCAGGATGCCCGCACCCTTTGGGTAAAAAGGCACTTGGATGACGGACGCGTAAAGCTGGCAAAGAATGCCAAATACTTCGATCTTCATCCGATTAATCACAAAAGAGGCTGGCAGAAAAGCCAGCCTCTAATTCTTCGAAGGTTCAAACGAACTTACGGAACGGAAGGCGGAACAAACTGCAGCAGCGTATTGTTCAGCGCGTCCGAAACCC
>CAZPWL010000234.1:0-1890 GCA_964590535.1 uncultured Anaerolineaceae bacterium | reverse complement strand
ACTGTCGGTTGCTGACCTCGTACTTATCGATGTAATACGCATCCAGGTTTATGCGGCGGCTGGGCAGCTCGTCATCAGGGCAGTCAAAACCGCCGTTGTGGTCTTTGATGCAGCCGAACATAAAGGTCCCGCCTGGGATCAGCACTTCCAGCGCCCCGTCTTTCTGTCGCACCCGTTCGCTTTCACTCGCGGTGGGCGTCGGCCGGCTTTCCGGTTTGGAGACTGCTTCCTTCGTGCCGCTCAAGGGCGCGCTCTGTGTCTGGTCAGCCTGCGCCTTCACCCTCTCCCCTGCCAGTCCGCGCGTAAGCGCGTCAATGCCCGCGTCACCCAATCGCGCCTCCACCTCGGTGCTGGCGCGCAGGCTGTAAACACCGCGCAGGGCATACACCTGTTGGGCGAAATCCTCTTGGAGCGGTGAGACCTCATCCAGAGCCAGGACGCGATAATCGGCTTGAATCCGGGACAGGGGCACAATCCCCCAAACTGAAGCCCCAAGTTGGTCTGAGAGGCTGATTTTCTCGTTAGGAGCAAGACTGATTAACTCGCTCAAAGTTCCATCTTCTGCGGGCTCACCGAGCAAGCCCAACAACGCGTTGTAATCCTCGGCGTAGACGACAATCTGCTGAATCTGCATCAGGCTTCCGCGCGGTTTGCCCTCCCAGGCTGCCTTCAGGTCCGCGCTGCCCGCCCCCTCGCGGAAGGACCAGGAAGGCGCGACCAACGCGTATTCCCACAGGACTTGCGCAAAGACGACTTCGTCGGGCGCCTTAAGCGAATCCAGGCCAAGCGTCACGCTGCACGGACCTTGCGTTTTTGCCCACTGTATGCCGGCCGGCAGCACAAAATTCTCACGGATGCGCGCGGGGACCTCGGGGGCAATCCAGACGTCAACAGCGCACTCCGCCCCATTTGGCTCGGCAGTAGGGCTGATTTCAGTCGGAACAGGCGCGGAGCAGCCCATCAGCAGCAGCGCGCAGATGAGGGCAGAATTCAACAGCGGTAGAAGTTTCATGCCAGGGGTCCCCAATGGGCTCGATTCTATCACGAAGCGTTCTTAAATAATCATCCGGCAGAAAGCTCTGCCGGATGATTTTCCGATATCACTTAGGTATGGTGCTTCCGCACCCGCGCTTTACTTGAACAGCAGCGGGATGTAGAAGTGCTGTATGCTGGTCACATGAAGGGTCACAGGAACGTCAATGGCGGGAGCGGGAACGTTCTTCACCCGCACAACGCCAGTGTAATCTCCTGGAACCAGACCAGTGGAGTCATATGTCACTTGTACCGAGACCGCGGTATCTGGTGGTACTGTTACCGCGATGGGATCCAGCGACAGCCAGAGGATATCTCCTGAAGCGCCGCTGCCAAAGCCGCGCAGCATCCAGTTCCCGGGGAAGTATTCATCAATCAAAATCCAGGTATCATCCGGAGGGAGCACAGGCGGTGTGGGGGGCGGCGTCGCCAGCCACCAGCCAGCCCAAGAGCGTGCCTGCGTGGTGGTTTGATCAATCGCGGCCGGCCAGTAGGAAGTGCCAGGCACTTCGAGACCAACCACGCCCACAATCACATCTCCTGGACCATTCAGTTCAACAGGTGCCGGCAGGTTATAGGTGTTCCAGGCATTCAGAGCCTGAATGGTGGTCGGGAAGCTGTAGAGCCAGTTGGAACCGACAGCCGGGTCTGCATTACCGGTGACATTCTCATACACAACGATGATGATGTCGTCACCTACTACGCCCAGACCTGTGGAGTCAAAGTACACCTGAACCTGTTCCAGGTTGAACGGGAAAGCGCCGGGATCGGGTGTGAAGCGGTTAGCCCAGATGAATTCCAAGGTTCCGCCAATGCCAATATTGTTGTCCACCGAGCCGTCGTCCAGGATCAGTTCAA
>CAZPWL010000233.1:0-1917 GCA_964590535.1 uncultured Anaerolineaceae bacterium | reverse complement strand
CTACGCGGTGGGCGGCTCCACGGGTGGTTTTGCACCTTCAGGCGTTACGCACAAGTATCTTGTAGAGGAATGCGAGGCCTGCGTCGTCCCGGATGTCATAAAAGATGCCACAGCAATGGCAATGCCTGGTGAACGGATTACTTACACTCTCGAAATTCCGCAGCTTCCCATGGATTACTTCTATGTAATTGATCCACTCCCGGATGGGGCAGCCTTTGTGCCTGGCAGCCTCACCGTCACTCCTGATATTGGTATGTATGGATACTCCGAGAGCACGAACACCGTCTACTGGAATTTTGAACCCGCGCCGTTGCAGGTAAATCAATGGAAACCAGCCGCGGTCAACGGCCCCTCGGGTGAAGCGAAGCTCTCCCTGTCCGGAACAAGCGCGGGCACTGGCTTTGTCCAAAGCCCGAACGAAAGCATGATTTACGATACACTCTGGGAACAGCCGCTGAGCGTGGTAGACCCCAACACCTATGTGAGCCAGGAAATTTCCGACTATCCAACCTATTCCTCCTTCCTGGCGGATGATTTCACGGTGGATGCGCCCTGGACAATCGAGTCTTTCTTTGTTCCGGGCAGCGGTTGGAACGGCTTTTCTACCCTATTTAATGCCACCCAGCTGACCTTTATGATTTATGCTGATGACATGGGCATTCCCGCTGGCGACCCATCCGGTCTCGGCGATCCGCCGCTCTGGGCGCTTAGCATGCTTCCGACCGACCCTCAGGTAACCATTACCACAGGCTCAGACGGCTTTCCTTCCAATGTTCAGCTTGACCTTGACACTCCGCTGATGCTGCCAGCCGGGCACTACTGGTTCATCTTCTACCCGACTATGACGTTTTCTACTGATGGAGAATATGGAAGGCAAGCCGCGGATACCATTAACAGCTTTACCGCCCAGTTCAATAATCCTGGCGGAGGTTTTGGGTATGGTACGGGATGGCAGCCATGGGCCATTATTGGAGCCACACAACACGATCTTGCGTTCAGCATCTACGGAACCTCAATCCAGTCAGTAGTCATCACCTTCCAGGCAGATGTCTATTGGCCGGTTGGGATTCTGTACAATTACGCTTTTCTCTACTTCGGAGACCAGGGCGGTTATGACTACGCGGCTACCTTCACGGGTAACGGCGTTTTCCTGCCTATCACGATGAGAGAATAAACCTCAGATTTAGTTTTATTAGCGGGGGCTGCCGAATGGCAGCCCCCGCTTCGTTTCTGCAAGCGCGAACAAACGCAATCCAAAAATCCATAATGGTGGATCGTTACGCCACCGCACTCATCAAGAGTACCCCGATTTGTCATTGCGAACCCCCGCTGCGGGCGTGTCACGAAACTGTGCCTGGCGCGAAGGGGGTGCGGCATAGCGAAGCACGCCTTGTGGGATCTGCCTATATCCTAAAAAATGGCTCCTTGCACAAACGTTTGTCATCCTTGGCAGCAGCGAAGCTAGCAACTTGCATAAATGGTTGTCATCCTGAGCGGCAGCGAAGCTAGCTCCTTGCATAAATGTTTGTCATCCTGAGCGGCAGCGAACCTAGCTCCTTGCACAAATGTTTGTCATCCTGAGCGATAGCGAAGCTAGCTCCGTGCACAAATATTTGTCATCCTGAGCGGCAGCGAAGGATCTTTCAGTTTGAAGGATAGATTCTTCACTGCGTTCAGAATGACAAAAAGCGCGGGGAAACATTCCCACCAGAACAGCCGCTCTCTCCATGTCGGGCACAGCGTCGCTCCGTTCCTCGCGGTGACAACGGAACAAATACCACTCCGCTGCGCTGGAGGACGGGCAGTTGTTCATCGCATACCTAGCGAAGGTACATCCTCATAAAAATGTTTTTCATCCTGAGCGGTGGCGAACCTAGCTCCTTGCACAAATGTTTGTCATCCTGAGCGATAGCGAAG
>CAZPWL010000232.1:0-1931 GCA_964590535.1 uncultured Anaerolineaceae bacterium | reverse complement strand
TACGCTGCAGAACTCCCCGGGCAGTTTTGGCTTCGATGACGATGGCGTGCCAGCCCAAGACAACCTGTTAATTGACAAGGGCATCCTGGTTGGGGCCATCAGCGGCAGGCAGATGGTGGAAGAGGCCAATGCCAGAGCCCACCGCCAGATTTTCAACGGCAGCAGCGGCGCGAACCGCGCCACCGCTTTTTACCGTGTCCCCATTGAGCGCATGACCAACATCAACGTGGACCCCGGCACGGATGGAAGCCTGGACGACATCGTGCGCGGCACAGAACGCGGCGTTATCCTGGACGGAGATAAGAGCTGGTCGATTGGCTCCAACCGCGAGCAGTTCCACTTTGCCACCGATATCGGCTGGCTGGTGGAGGATGGACAAATGAAAGGCGTGCTGAAAAACACCACCTACAAAGGTGACACGCTCAAGTTCTACAATTCACTTTCCGCGGTCGGCGACGAACGCACCTGGCAGGTAATGTATGTGGATAACTGCGGCAAAGGGCAGCCCAACCAGATTATGCAGTTGGGGCACGGCGTGCCTGTCTGCCGCTTTGATCATGTGACGGTAGGAGAATAACCATGCAGCACAATGTCATCGCTTTATTGCAGGAACTGCGCGCGTACGCCCTCGAGAAAGGCTTGAAGGCAGCTATCTTCTACCATGAGGAGGAAAGTTACCTGATGCGCTTCGCGAATTCGGCTATCTCGCTGAACACAAACGAACATCTGGTCCGCTTTCAAATCGGCGTGTATGACGGTAATAAACGGGCTGAAACCATGCTGCTCGCTGACCCAGGACAAATTGAACCGCTGAAGCGCGGTATTGACACAGCCGCCGAGATGGCCAGGCTGGCGCAGCCCCTTGATTACACTCCCAGCATCCCGGTTTATCCCGAGAGTGTGATTGATATGCAAGCCTACGACCCGTTCCTGGCAGTCACCACCAACGCTGAACGCCTGGAGTTTTTTAACACGCTTGCCCGCGGACTGGAAACTGAAGAGCTCAAACTTTCGGGGGTCTTTTCGAACGGCATCACCACCACAGCCCAAATCAGCACCGAAAGCGAACACACGCAGTTCTTTGCCTGCACGGACGCATCCATCACCGCGGTGCTTTCGCACCAGACGCTGAAATGGGAAGTGAACGCGCTGCAGTCCGCCCAGGCTAAGACTGACCTGGACCCTGTAGCCCTGCGCTCCGAATTGGCCTTTTTGGTGAAGCAGTACAGTGAACAGCCGGCTGTCCAGCTGCCGCTGGGCAAGTACACCGTCGTTTTTGGCGCCGCCGCCGTGGGGGATATTCTGGATATGTTTAACTGGTACGGTCCCAACGGCGGAATGATGAAACGGGGGTATTCCTTCCTGAGTGAAGAAAGCCTGGGGAAACAGGTCTTCTCAGCGCTCTTTACCCTCACGGATGACCCGCGCTGCCTGCCTACCTACCCGGTCTCGCGCGACCTGATGGGCAAACGCCGCGAACGCTTCCCGCTTTTTGAGGGGGGCGTGCTCAAGGCCTTCTTATGGGAGCAGGATGACGCGGACGAGTTCGGTGCGGAAGCGACCGGCCACAGCCTCTACCACAACAACCTGGTGCTTTCTGGCGGAGAAAAAACAGTTGGCAGCCTGGAAGCGCTGGCAGCCCTCCCGCGCGAGGAAGACATTCTCTACATCCCATACCTGCACTACATGAACGTCGTCAACCCGACCGCCGGCATCTTCACGGGCAGTTCACGCTTTGGCGCGCTCCTTCTGCGCAAGGACGGCAGCGTGGCGGTGCCTTTCAATGTGCGCGTAACGCAGAGCTTCGCGGATTTGTTTGGGGAGCGCCTGGAATGGCTCTCACGCGAACAGATTGCGCACAACGTCTCGCACAGTTATGGGATGCGCAATCCGCGCGCGGTGCTTGTGCCTCGCTTTGTGTGCGTGAAAGG
>CAZPWL010000231.1:0-1941 GCA_964590535.1 uncultured Anaerolineaceae bacterium | reverse complement strand
GAAAGCCCCCTGCTCATCCCCAGCCTGAACCTGACTCTAGCAGCCGCGCTTTTGGCCGGCGGCGTGATGATGGCGCCCGCCCTGGCAAACCTCTTCACGCGCCTGTTCACCTACGAAGGCAAGGCTGACCTGTGGCTCAAGCCAGCCCGCTTCGCGCATCCCTGGCGCTTTTGGCTGCTGGCCTGGGTGCTGCCGGCTGTCGGCACCATCCTCGGCGCCGCGCTCTACTTCGCGCTGTTCCCTTCCGCTTTTGACCGGGGGCTCGGGACCCTGCGCGCCATGCTTTCCGCGGCCGCGCCGGACCAGAACGTCTCGCCCTGGACCTACCTGCTGGTGAACACCCTGCAAGCGCTGCTGCTCGCGCCCATCCTGAACGCGCTCTTTTGCTTCGGCGAGGAGTTTGGCTGGCGGGCTTATCTGCTGCCCAAACTGCTCCCGCTGGGAACGCGCAAGGCCGTGCTGGTTTCAGGCGTCATCTGGGGCTTGTGGCACGCGCCGGTCATCGCCATGGGGCACAACTATGGGCTGGACTACCCCGGCTTCCCCTGGCTGGGGATGCTGGCGATGGTCCTCTTTTGCGTCGCGCTTGGCACCTTGTTGGGCTGGCTGACGCTGAAAGAGGGCAGCGTGTGGCCGGCTGTCATCGGTCACGGCGCTATCAACGGCATCGCCGCGCTGGGCTTGCTCGCGCAAAAGGGCACGCCCAATACGCTGCTGGGCCCAGCGCCCACCGGCATCATTGGCGGGCTGGTCTTCATACTCTTCGCGCTCGCGCTGCTGCTCAAACCCGGGGCTCTTGAGCCGGGCAAAGAGAAATGGCGCCCGGAGCCCATCATCCTGCCGCAAGAAGCCGCGCCAAACCTGCCAAAACCGGAATAAGAAAAGAGGCTGCCCGCGCGGGCAGCCTCTTTTCTTGATTCTTGACAGAGTTTCAGCTTTCCTTAAGGGGTTTAAAGCCTTCACCCAGCGCTTCGCTCACCTGTCCGATGACCATAAACGCCTCCGGGTCAGCCTCATGCACGATGGTCTTCAGGCGCATCACCTCCGAGGCGGTCACCACGCAATAGAGCATGGCGCGTTCCTGGCGGGTATAGCCGCCCACCACCGGGATAATCGTGACCCCGCGTTCCAATTCCTCTTGAATAGCCGCAATGACTTCTTCGGGTCTTAGCGTGATGATGAAGCCGGCCTTGGTGATGTTCGCGCCTTCCGAAGCCAAGTCCGCCGCCACCCCGGAAAGATAAATCATCATCAGCCCGTAAAGCGCTTTCTCCCAGCCGAACACAAAGCCCGCCAGCAAGACCACCAGCGAGTCGGTCATCATGTACGCCATGGAAATGGAAATTCCCAGCCGCTTGTTCAGGATTCTGCCCAGAATGTCCGTTCCGCCGCTGGTGCCGCGCGCGAGGTACACAATTCCAAGACCGATGCCGAGCAGCAGACCGCCGAACACGGTATTGAGCACTGGGTCGTCGGTGAGAGCGGAAGTGCCGGACAGGTAAATCAGCAGGTCCGTGAAAACGGAGAAGCTGACGATGGCGAGGATGGTGCGGGAGGCAAAGCGCGGGCCGCCCAGGTAGCGCCAGCCAAGGACGAACAAGGGCAGGTTGCCCAGCAGCACGACCAGACCAATCGGCCAGCCGAGCGTGTAATACAGGAGCTGACCAGCGCCGCTGATGCCGCCGCTGACAAGGCTGGCCGGCACCAGAAACAGGCGCAGGCTGAGGGCTTGAATGAACGCTCCCAACAGGATGAGCAGATAATCGCGCAGAGCACGCGGGGTAAATTCGATTTTTTGAAAAAACTGCTTGATCACGTGGCTTTCCACCTTTCTGGAAATCAGGACAACAGGGATAAATTATACGCCAAAGCTGCGAGCGTTCGCGACGCTTGACCCGGCGGATTTTCGCACTATTTACTTTTTGGACACAGGTCAGCAGC
>CAZPWL010000230.1:0-1965 GCA_964590535.1 uncultured Anaerolineaceae bacterium | reverse complement strand
GCTTAAGGGCAAAATCAAACTCAAGGATTACGATCCCAACGATTCAAAATTGTTTGAGGGCAACAAAAAAGACGGCAAAGAAGCGCTGCAGAAACTAAACGCGGAGCTGGAGACCCTGCAGGAAGAATTCTACGCCGAAGGCAAACACCGATTGCTCATCGTTTTGCAGGCGATGGATACCGGCGGTAAGGACGGCGTGATCCGGGCGGTTTTTGAGGGCGTGAATCCTCAGGGCGTCAAGGTGGCATCCTTCAAAACTCCCACCCCGGTAGAGCTTGCGCACGATTACCTCTGGCGCGTGCACCAGCAAACTCCCGGCAAAGGCGAGATGGTGATCTTTAACCGCTCCCATTACGAGGACGTGCTGGTCGTGCGCGTCCATAACCTCGTGCCGGAAGAGGTTTGGTCCAAACGCTACCAACACATCCGTGAGTTTGAACGCGTCCTGGCGGATGAGGGCACCACGATCCTGAAGTTCTACCTGCATATCGATTTGAAGGAACAAGCCGAGCGCTTTCTGGCGCGCGTGGAAGACCCCACCAAACAGTGGAAATTCAACCCCGGAGACCTGGATGAGCGCGCCCGCTGGGATGACTACATGAAAGCCTATGAGGATATGCTGAGCCAAACCAGCACCGCCTGGGCACCCTGGTATGTCATCCCTTCCAACAAGAAGTGGTACCGCAATTGGCTGATCTCAAAGATAGTGATTAAGACGCTGAAAAACCTGGACATGCGCTACCCAGCGCCCGCGGAAAACATTGAGGACTATCACAAACGCCTGCTTGAGATGGTTGCGGTGAAATAAACTGTGATGACAGATCTCCCGGGCTCGCCTTTGGGAGCTGTCATTGGGGGTCGGCTCCAGCGCGATTTTATCCTTCCTTTTGAGGGCAAACACCGTCTGAACGTTGTTGGCGGAAACCTGCCCTATGCTGCTGCTGCCTACGCCTTCTGGGGCGGTCGGGCGGGTTTATATGCGCGCGTTCCCACCAATTACGCGCTGGAGCCGCTGGACACACTGAGCCAAAAAGGCTGCGACCTGAATGGCATAATGCGCGTGAGCGAAGCCATCGACGACCGGCGCTTTATCGCTTACACAGACCCACTGAGTCCGCACTACGACAACCCTATCACGTACTTTGCGGAACGGGGCATCGCGTTCCCGCGTGAGCTGATTGGTTACGGCGGCGAACCCTCCCGCTTTTGCAGCAAACTGGAGTACGAAACCCACACCGCGCGGGTGAATGACCTGCCGAGGGCTTATCTGGACCTTCCCGCCGCGCACCTTTGCCCGATTGACTACCTCTCGCACAAAATTCTGCCCTCAGTGCTGAAGGCAGGCATGGTTGAAACGCTCACCATGCGCGCCTGTGCCTGTTACATGGATACAAGTTTCTGGGAAGAGATGCGCGGTCTGATATCCGATCTGACGGCATTCATGCTGACGGAAGCGGAAGCCCTGAGGCTCTTCCGCGGGCGCAGCGTGGACCTGTGGGAAATCGCGGAGGCTCTGGCGCACTATGGTCCGGAATTTGTGCTGGTGCACCTGCCGGACGGCTCGGTGCGCTTGTTTGACCGCATGGGGCATAAGCGCTGGGTCATCCCCGCTTACCCAGCCCGGACCGTCGACCCGACCGGCATGCTGGATGCCTTTGACGGGGCTTTTCTGCTGAATTACCGCAAGAAATTTGACGCTGTGGAAGCCGCGTTGTGTGGGAATGTGACTTCTGCGGTCTGCATGGAAGGCATTGGCCCTTATTATGTCCTGGATACACTGCCTGGATTAATAAACGCGCGGGTTGATGTTCTGCGCGCGCGGGTCAGCAGCGCTTGAGGTTCAAGGCGTTTTTACTGTCTCTACAGCCACTTCATAAATCCAAGGCCAGTTTTTGCCGGTTATAAACAGCCTGTCGCCCTGCGCGTCGTACGCGATACCGTTTAGCACGTCTTGGGGGGCTGGGG
>CAZPWL010000229.1:0-2030 GCA_964590535.1 uncultured Anaerolineaceae bacterium | reverse complement strand
GCCAGGGATGCAAGTACGCCGCGGGCAGCTCCGGCAGCCTGCGAGTGCCGTCATACATCCTGCGGGCTGTTTCCATCAGACGCGGGGGAAGATTAAGACGTGTTTCTTCAGGCATGCGTGCTTATTCCGTGCTCAAGCGCGCGGTCGCGCCGCCGTCCACCACCAGCGCCTGGCCGGTCATGAAGCTGGACTGAGTGCTATCCGCCAGAAAGTAAATCACCGAAGCGATTTCAGCCGGTTTTGCCACGCGCCCATTCACCGTCTTGCGCGCCAGGGCAGCCATTTGCTCTTCTTCCGAGCCATCCGCCAGGTGCCCGCGCTTAAAACCCGCCCGCAGCATGGGGGTATCCACCGCGCCGGGCAGCACCGCGTTCACGCGGATATTGTCGGGCGCGAACTCAATCGCCTCGGCGCGCGTAAGCGCCAACACCCCGCCCTTGCTGGCCGCGTAAGCGGCTATACTGGCGGAGGTAGCTATCGCGTGCACGGAGGAGACATTCACAATCGCCCCACCAGCGGCTTTTAGCAGGGCGTAGCCCAGCTTGGCGCCCAAAAAAGCCGGGCGCAGGTTGCAGGCCATCACCAGGTCCCATTCTTCCACCGTGGTTTCCACCAGCGGCTTGGCAATCTGATAGGCGGCGTTATTCACCAACGCATCCAATTTTGGGGTGAAGCAGGCTGCTTCCCGGAAGACCATATCCAGGTTTTCCGGCAGGGCGATGTCCGTCTGCAGGTAGAGCCCGTCCGCAGGGAAATCAGCGGGGCGTTCTTTGCGATCTACGCCAATGACCCGCCAGCCGTGCGCGGAAAAATGGTTAACGGAAGCCCGCCCGATGCCGCCGGCAGCGCCGGTGATGAGCGCAACACGTTGTGACTGTTCGGTCATATTTCTCTTCCTTTCAGCTGTGCTGTTCCAGCGCCTTTATGCTGGCGATATCCCCGACAGAAAGCCCGAGTCCCAACGCCAGGTTGCGGATGCTGTTCCAATGCACGCGTTCCCAATAGAACGGACTGGAGTTGGAATTGTGAGGCGCAAGCAGCACGTTTTCCATGCCAAGCAGTGGGCTGTCTGCGGGCAGGGGTTCCACCTCAAAGACGTCCAGCGCCGCGCCAGCCAGTCGGCCGGACTGCAGCGCGCGCACCAGAGCGGGCTCCTCCACTACAGGTCCGCGGGAAGTATTAATCAGCAGCGCGCCGGGTTTGCACCACTCAAAGCTCTCCTTATTCATCAGATGAAATGACGAGGGGGTGAGCGAGCAGTTCAGGCTAATAAAGTCCGACCGCTCCAGCAATTCGCGCAGCGGCACGGATTCCACGCTGTATTCCAGCAAAAAATCCGGAGCAATCTCAACGATATCGTTGCCAAGCAGTTTCATTCCAAAAGCCCGGGCGCGCCGCAGGACGGCTTTACCCACATTACCCACGCCGACCACACCCAGGGTTTTTTCACTGAGCGTGTAGCCGGGTATCTTTTTCCATTCGCCGGCTTTCATCGCCCCATCCATCGCGCCAAAGCGGCGCGCGAAGCTGAGCATATAACCGAGCACACTCTCCGCGACGGGCACGGTGAAAGCGTTGGGTGTGTTGCGCACGCTGACGCCGAATTCCGCCGCGGCTTCCTGGTCGATGGAATCGATGCCGGTGCCCCACTTGGAGATGACTTTCAGGCGCGGTAGGCAGGCTTGAATCACGCGCCGCGTGTAGCGGTCGTCACCGCAGATGGTCCCGTCAAACTGGCCGGCGTAAGCCAGCAGTTCTTCCTCTGAAAGGCGTTCATGCACTTCCGGGATAATCACGCGCATGCCAAGCTGCTCCAGAATCGGCGTGAAGCGCGGCATGAAAGGCAGCATATACGGGGCGGAAATCAGGACGTCTTTCATTTTGCTTCCTTTCGCGCGCGAAGCAGCACATCCGCGACGGTGAAGTCTATTTCTTCGTCGATATCCCAGGCCTCTTCTGCCGGGATTTCGAACATCAGCGGGCGTTCGCCCAGGCGGTTGCGCTTAAGAGCCAGTGTTTCTCGCGTGAAG
>CAZPWL010000228.1:0-2037 GCA_964590535.1 uncultured Anaerolineaceae bacterium | reverse complement strand
AAATAACAGCAGGCAGCAAACAATCGCCCTCATCCAATAGTGTTTATTGTTCATCAATTCCTTCTTGTTTCGATTTATTCCGTCGGATAATCAGCATAACCAAAATCCCCAGGGTCAGCACCGCGGCGGCAAGCACAGCCCCTAAAAGCACATTTGATAATGAGCTATTCCCAACCCGCGCTGCTGGCGCGTTCAGGCCGGCGCTGCTGGCAGTCATCTGTGCCACCTGCGCCATCAGCGTGACGTAATGCCCGGCCTGGCGGGTCTTTTCCGCGCCCGGAGCCAGCGCGAGCGCATCCCCCTGCTGTTCCACCGTAAGTGTGCCCGCCAATGGTTCCGTCACCACCCAGGTCGGCTCCTCCCCGCTGGGCCGCTTGGTCGGTTCCGGGGCTTCCGTCAGGATTGGCATGCCGCCCCCCGAATCCGGCGTATCGCTTGGCGCCGCGCCAGTCGGGTACGTACGACCGCTGGGCGGTGTGGCGGTGCGCGTGGGTGTGGGGGTTCGGGTTTGGCTGGGGGTAAGCGTGGCCGAAGGGACCACCCGCACCGTGCCGCCTTCCAGGTTGGGGTAGCTCAAAGCGCCTTGCGGTTCAGCCAGCTCGCCTTTAGTCAGGGTAACCGCGCTTTCACCAACGCTTAGCCCGGTAAAGCGCAGCTCAATCAGGGAGCCGCTGCCTGTTTTGCCAGGCTGTGCCAGTTGGGTCGCCACCAGATGAAAGCGCCCGGGCTCGTTTTCTACCACTACCTGCACCAGTTGGGTCAAAAAGCTGCCAAAACCCCAGCTTGAGAGCGTCAGCACTTGCGGGTCATAGGTCAGTTCGATATCAAACGCGTTCAGGTCCTCCACATCGCTCACAAGCACAGATAATGCTGCTGTTCCGCCCAGGCCAGTTTCAACCTGGGATGGGCTGATGCTTAATATCGTCACAGTCTGCGCGCTGCCCGCCTTTGGCGCAGAGGCAGCAAAAAATACTGCCAGAAGCAGGGAGAGTATTAAGTGTTTGAGAACCTTATTCGTTGTCATTTTCAGTCTCACGGGCAAGGCCAGAATTCACCCCGCCTTGATAATTCACGGCGTCCAGTCCGCGTAGACCTGGGCGGAAGTGAGGCCGAAATTGCCAGCCACAATCGCCAGGTCGCGCAAATCGACCACGCCGTCAAAATTCACGTCCCCGTCCAAGCTGTCGCCCGGCTCCAGGTCCGTGGGGATTTGCCCCCAATAAGTGCCGACGACACTCACATCGCCGGAATCAATCGTGTTGTTGGTCCAGGCCGCGTTACCACGCACGAGCGCGAGCGGCGCCAGCGCAGTATTGCCGGAAGCCATGCCAAAGCTCTTCCCAAGCTCCTCGGTCAGGTTCAGGCAGCGCGGCTGGGCGGTGGTGAAGATATAGGTATCCCGAATCACAGCGGGGATGGTCAGATTGGTGCCAGCCTGGCCATTGGTCAGCCCGTTGTATGGACCCTCGTTGAAGACGGGCCCGCCCAAAAGCGTTACCGGGATGCCGGCGCGCAGGTAATCGTACTCAACGCCCAGGTTGCCGCTGACGGAAAACTTTCGCACGGCTTTGAAGACGCCGTTGTGAACGGTGGGGTTGATTGGGGTTCCGTCGCTTTGATAGAGACCAGCTTGGGTAATATTGATTGACGATACTCCCTCAGTAGAAGCTGTGAAATTCAGAAACAACAGGACGCCGCTGCCGGTAAAGCCTCGAGTCGCTATTTGGGTAAAAGCCAAGCGCAAGCGCCCAGGCACATTTTGTTCAGCGAATCGGGATAGATTGCTCAGGATTCCACCGTGAGCCCAGGAAGCCAACGTGAGCACAGCAGAATTGTATTCAATCGTGACATCAAAACCGTTCAAATAAGCCACATCTGCCACGTAAATTTGCAGCTGAGCACTGTTGCCAAGCGAGAGGTCAAGAGTTTTTATTTCCGGCAATACCGAAATTGAGGCACTTGTTTGCGCCCTAGCGGAGATCAAAGGAACGCCAAGCCAGAACACAAGCACTAGCAACAGCACACCACGCAGCAGCC
>CAZPWL010000227.1:0-2052 GCA_964590535.1 uncultured Anaerolineaceae bacterium | reverse complement strand
ACTGAGAATTGGAAGGAGTACCCATGCAACTTGGCGCGTTTTCTATCAGCCTGAAAGTGAAAGATATCCAGGTCTCCAGAGCTTTTTACGAAAAGCTGGGCTTTAATGTTTTTATGGGCGATGCAGAGCAGGGTTGGCTGATTCTCCGGAACGAAACCTGCGTGATTGGCTTGTTTCAGGGCATGCTCGCGCGCAACACGCTGACTTTCAACCCGGGTTGGGACGCTGAAGCGCAGGACCTGCCAGATTTTACCGACCTGCGCGACCTGCAGCGCGAACTGAAAAAGCGCGGCCTCAAGCCTGAGCGAGAAGCGGATGAAAACGGCAGCGGACCCGACTACTTCTTACTGCGGGACCCGGATGGCAATCCTATCCTCGTGGACCAGCACCGCTGAGAAACACTAGCTACAGTTTTATTGAGTATTGGAGACCTTTCAAGTCCATGTGTACTCAAGCTTTTATCAAAGGTTGAAGAGGCAGCCTGTAGCAGGGCTGCAAGTTTCTGTTTTCGTATGTGCACCCGGATATTCTTCAGGATAGCATTCCCGAAGATTTTGGCACCCGGAAAAATTATTACGGGGCAAAGACATAAGTTGTGTTTTGCTGCTGCCGTTTTCTAGGTTTCTTCAATCATGCGCTTCCGCAGGAAAGTGTTAGTATTTACGCATGGCGAAAACCTGGCATCTCGGGTTAATATTTATTTATGTTTTCCTTTCTGCCTGCGCGCCGCGCGCCCAAGCTGAAATTGCCGCGCCCACACTCACACCCACCGCTAAAAGCTCTGATACCCCGGCCCCCACAGCAAGCAGCACAGCGCCAGCGCCAACCGAAACCCCGCTTATCCAGAACATCCCTGGCCTCAGCACGCTTGCCGATGTTGTCTCCGTGGAGCTGGTTCTGACCGGCGAGCCGGAATTGGATTCCAACGCCTATCTATACAAGCTCACTTACCTGAGTGACGGATTTACCGTGCTTGGATATTTTGCCGCGCCAAAGGATTACCTGGAACGCGCCGCGCCGTATCCCATTTTGGTTTACAACCGCGGAGGCCACAGCGATTTTGGCGCTGTGCCGGCAAAATTGCCTGCGAACATTGCGGTGGAATTGCAGGCCATTGTGGTGGCAAGTCAGTACCGCGAAACGCATGAGGGCACGGGCAAGGATGAGTTTGGCGGGGAAGATGTTCACGATGTCATCAAGCTGCTCGACTTTCTGGACCTGTGCGCTTTCGCGGATCACGGCCGGATGGTGATGATGGGGGAATCCAGGGGCAGCATCATGACCTTCGAAATCCTGCGGATGGACGATAGAGTGAGGGCCGCGGTCGTTACCGGCAGCGTTCCGGACCTCGCGGCGATTTACGAATTCCGTGAATACACAATACAGAGTGTGTTGCGCTATCGCGTGGGCGGCACCCCGGAAGAGGTGCCTCGGGAATACGAAAAACGCTCAGCTTCGTTTTGGGCGGATGAAATTGATGTACCCCTGCTCGTATTTCACACTGAGGATGATTGGCGCGCGCCAATTGCGCCGGTTGATGCATTTGTGACTTCGCTGGAAGCGCTGGGGAAGGATGTCACCTACATCCGCCAGACCGAAGGCGGGCACTGCTGGAAGGACTGGGGGATTATCCTGGAGTTCTTCCAGGAGAATACGCGGTAGTTCGGGCGGGTTGCTGCTAAAAAGCACAATCAGTCCCCCGCGATATTCATCAAAAGCTCAAAAATGTTTGGTTTACGGACGCCGCTCTGTATAATAAATGCAGATGGGTCCATTCCTCCATTGGGAAGGCAGGAAAAATGAATACCGAGGCGCCACCAAAACCAGCCCTTGCCAGACTGCCCGCGCTGCTGATTTTCCTGGCGGGCGGCTCGCTTATCATGCTCGTTTTCAGCCCCTGGCGGACGCTCATCAAAGACCCGACGCAGGACTATCTGGGCAGGCTTGGACTTGTCGCCGGATTCCTTGTTCTGGTCTTGCTGACGCACAAACTGAAGTGCTTATTCGCTTACAAAGAGGTGCTGACCGGCCTGTTCATCCTTAGCGCTGTCG
>CAZPWL010000226.1:0-2116 GCA_964590535.1 uncultured Anaerolineaceae bacterium | reverse complement strand
ACACGCCCAACCCTTAACGTCTGGTTTGATGCAGCGCCTTAGCCATAATCGCTAAGGGGCGTGCAGATATTGCCCATCTTATGGCGGCTCTGAGGTGATTTTCCCCTGGTGAGGGCTGCTTTGCGCTTTGCGGGGTTTAGTGGGTATCAGCCCCCCCTCATGGCAGCCCAAAGGAAGAAAGCTCTCACTGCGCCTTCATATCTTTAGGGGTCGCCCGGGGGGTGGATGCTTTTGTTGGCGCCGTGGTCTTTCCTACAGGTATTCCGAGCGCGCAATCTGGCGCAGAAGCTTCCGGTGAATCTGCGCATGTTTTTGGCATCCGCGATTTTAGTTTGACTGGTTTGAGCTGCAGCAGATACGGACAGCAAGCAGCGCATCGACTGTCGATTTATCACCGAATTACCCAGTAATGCTGCGCAATATGAAAAGCTTTTTTTAGTCCATGCTACAATTTAGTTGGGTAAATGTAACAAGATTGGAGCTCTTTGAACCTAACACGAAGGTCGGAAATTGATGGCGGGAGAATGAAAATTCTTTATATCGCAGGACGATGGGACCCACAAACGCAAACAGAATACAGCGGTAATGATTTTGGCGCGTACCGCAGCCTCCTGAACGACCCTGGCATAGAGCTTGTCCTGTCCGGTCCCTTCGATTTTCCTCCGGGTTGGCTTGAGCGCGGCCTGGAAAAAGTCTATCGCAGGTTAACCGGTAAACGCCTGCTCAAATTCCCCCTTTCCTACCCCAGTAAATGCGCCCGGGAGATCCAAAAATCGCTGGACGCGGTAAAACCGGACTTGATATTTTCCCGCTACAGCGCCCCACTGGCGAAAGTAAAGCTGAACGCGCCGTTGGTCTATATGTGCGATTCAATCGTCCCTTTCACCCAGGACCTTGCCGCTGAGTTTTCGAAGCCTGCCTACCGCCTCATGGAGAAATGGGAACGTCAGGTCGTCAAAAGAGCGCGGCGCGTCATCACCTACAGTCAGGCAAACGCGGACCTGATCGTCTCCGCTTACGGCAAACCTGCCGATAAAGTCACGGTCTTTCCCATCCCCGCGTTTGTGCCCGCGCGCCTGCGCAAGGACCTACCCGAGGAGCACAAAGACCTGAACGCCCCGCTGCGTCTGCTGTTCGTCGGGAAGCGCGCCCAGCTGCGCGGCGTTGACCGCGCCATCGCAACCGTGCGGCAGCTGAACGCGGAGGGAATCAGGGCGGATTTACGCATCGTGGGGATGAACGGCACGGACGAGGAGCATATCCAATACATGGGCGTCTACGACAAGGAAAAACCCGAGGGTGAAGAAGCCTATTTTGCCAACTTCAGGTGGGCGCAGCTGCTGCTGCACCCTGCCCGGTTTCACGCGGCTGGCATCGTCATCAGTGAGGCGGCGGCTTTTGGCTTACCCACGCTGACAAACGCGGTCGGCGGGCTGGCCACGTCCGTGCTGCACGGGCAGACCGGGCTGGTGCTGCCGGCGGGGAGCCCTGCCGCGGATTACTGCCAGGCAATTAAAGCGTTGATGCGGGAGCCGGAACAGTACCAGGCATTCCGTGTAAACGCCCGCCGGCGCTTTGACGCGGAGTTGGATTGGGAAAAGGCCGGGGAGAGGCTTTCTACAATTATCCGAGAGGCAGCCAGAGAAGAAATGTAGGGCGCGGGTGTTGGCAAGTACATAATCCGATCGTCGGGCTTGCCTGGCTTGCGCCTCAAAATTCCACGTCCTTCTACATGCATTTGACAACGACACACATTGTGATATAGTTCTCAGGTCGTATATGGTAGTTTGCGTTTCAAAGTGCTTGTCATCCGGATTCAAACCCCCAGTAAATCAAATCAGTAGTGTTTTTCGATTCAGAAAGGATCAATAATCATGGCAGAACGTCAGGTTGGAACCGTAAAATGGTTCAATAGTGAAAAGGGTTTTGGATTCATCACCCCTAATTCAGGTGAAAAAGATGTCTTCGTGCATTACAGCGCCATCACTGCCGCAGGCTACAAAAGCTTGCAGGAAAATCAGTCGGTAGAATTCACCGTCACCCAGGGTCCCAAAGGCCCCCAGGCTCAGGATGTAACGATTCTTTAGTCAATACTGAATTAGCATCTAAAAAGGCT
>CAZPWL010000225.1:0-2129 GCA_964590535.1 uncultured Anaerolineaceae bacterium | reverse complement strand
GAATGACCAGCATTTATCACCCTGAGCTTGAGAAGGGTCTTGCCCTGCGACCAGAGAGTAAGATTCTTCGCTGCGCTCAGAATGACAACCATTACTTCGGATGGAATGACCAGCATTTATCACCCTGAGCTTGAGAAGGGTCTCGCCCTGCAACCAGAGAGTAAGTTTCTTCGCTGCGCTCAGAATGACAACCCTTACTGCGGCTGGAATAACCAACGCTTGTCACCCTGAGCCTGCGAAGGGTCTTTCTTATTGCTGGCCTGCAGCGGTAGACAGTTACCATTCGCAACAATCTTAATACCAGGTCCACAAAAGAAAGCTCAGCCCGACAAGCCCGGTAATCAGCCTTGGCCAAGCCCTTGACAGTGAACATTTGTTCTGTTATTATCATTTTTAGAACGCTCCCCCTGACTATAGTGGAGAAAGCGAGACGAGATGGCACGACGAAAAAGCGGTTTGAGCCCAAGGCATAAGAAGATCCTCGTATTTTTAGAGGAATATCAGCAGGATAAAGGTTATCCACCCTCTATCCGCGAAATTGGCGATCATACCCAAATCAGCTCCACTTCGGTGGTCAAATACTACCTGAGCCAACTTGAAGAAATGGGTTACATCTCCCGCCAAAGCAATGTCTCCCGCGGTATCAACCTGATCAAAAACGCCGGTGGCAGCCTGCTGCAAAGCGTGAAAAATGCCGCCCAGGCGCTGGATCAGCTGGTCACCATCCCTTTGGTCGGCAACATCGTAGCTGGCGAACCCATGCCCGTGCCACCATCCGACTTTTCGTACTACGATCCAGATTCCGGCATCGACATCGCCCGCAGCCTGCTGCCCTCCGCTGACCCCCTGGACCAGCTATACGCGCTGCGCGTGCATGGGGACTCGATGATTGACGCCATGGTGAACGACGGCGATATCGTGGTCACGAAAAAGGTCGACCAGGCCCGCAACGGCGAGATGGTCTCTATTTGGCTGGCGGATCGGGACGAAACGACCCTCAAGTATTTTTACCAGGAAAACGGGCGCGTCCGCTTGCAGCCCGCCAACCCCTCCATGCAGCCAATCATCATCGACGACCCCAGCATTGTGGAAGTGCAAGGTAAGGTGGTGCTGGTCATCCGCCAGCTTGAGAACGCCTGAACCTAAAAGACAACAAAAAAAGCCGTATCCAAAAATACGGCTTTTTTGTTGTCTGCTTTGGAATTAGAGCAGAGCGACTTCGGCACCAGCTGCTTCGAGCTTGGCCTTGGCATCGTTCGCGACTTCCTTGGTGACAGCTTCGAGCACTTTGGCATCGGCGGTCTCGGCCAGAGTTTTGGCTTCGACCAGGCCAAGGCTGGTGAGCTGGCGGATGACTTTGATGACTTCGATCTTCTTGGCGCCGGCGTTTTTGATCACAACGGTGAATTCAGTCTTTTCTTCGACTTCTTCTTCAACAGCGGCGGCAGCGGGACCAGAAGCGGCAGCGGCCACAGGCGCGGCAGCGGAAACGCCCCATTTTTCTTCCAACAGTTTGACCAGTTCAGAGGCTTCCAACACGGAAAGTTGGCTCAGTTCCTCTACGAGTTTAGCTAATTCAGCCATTTCTATATACTCCTATAATTTAGTTAATTCGTCTAATCCGTCTTCCCTATCGGGTTGACATTTCAAATCTCAGGCAGCCGAGGGCTGCTTTTCAGAATTTGCTTTGATAACAGCGGCGAGACCGCGAGCGGGCTCGGCGATGGTGCGGACGAGTTTGCTGGCCGGGGCAAGCAGTGTGCCCAGCAGCATCGCGCGCATAACAGGCAGGGTCGGCAGGTCTGCCAACGAAAAAACCTGTTTTACAGTGAGGGTTGCCTTTTCCAGGTAACCGCCGCGGACTGCCAAAACCTCATTACCTTTGGTAACTTCGGCGAGCGCCTTGGCGACGGACGGCGCGTCTTCAAATGCGAAGACGACCACGTTGTTGCCTTCCCAAAACTTTTCGTCATACGTATAACCAGCCTCATCCAAAACGCGTTTGAACAGGCGGTTCTTGACGACATGCAATTTGCCATCGGCTTCACGCAGCTTCGCGCGGGCAGCGTTCACCGCGGGCATGCGCATTTTGGAATAGGAAAGCACAAAAACGGCCTTGCTTTTCTCTA
>CAZPWL010000224.1:0-2165 GCA_964590535.1 uncultured Anaerolineaceae bacterium | reverse complement strand
ACCGACAAACTACTTCCCGTTAATCGTCCACGAAGCCTTGATGATTGAGCCCACCGAGACTGAATCACTTGAAACCCTGGATGCTTTTGCGGATGCGATGCTCAAGATTGCTGGCGAAGCTCATGAAAACCCGGAACTTTTGCATGACGCGCCGCACAACTCCCCCGTCGGGCGCTGCGATGAGGTCCGCGCAGCCAAACAGTTGATTCTGCGCGCGCCCAAAGCTTAATGCCGAAAGGAATCAAAACGCCGGAGCGAGCTCCGGCGTTTTGTGTTTAACTCAGCTCCAGCGTTACCGGGCAGTGATCGGAGCCCATTATCTCATCCAGGATCACCACGTCCCGCACGCGGGTCATGAGGGGCGCGCTTACCAGATAGTAATCCAGGCGCCAGCCAATGTTCTTGACGCGCGCGTTCATGCGGTACGACCACCAGGTATAAGCCTGCCTGAGCGGATATATCTGGCGGAAAACGTCGATAAAGCCGTGTTCCAGGAACTTATCAATCCATACCCGTTCTTCAGGCAAAAAACCCGTGTTTTTTTCGTTGTCCTTCGGCCGGGCAAGGTCTATTTCATTATGCGCCGTATTGAAATCCCCGGTGATGATGACATTCTCCCCGTGCTCGTGATGCTCGTCACATATCTCCAGCAGACGCGCGTAAAAATCCAGCTTGAAAGGGACGCGCTGGTTTTCCTCCCCGCCGTTCGGAAAGTAAATGTTGTACAGAAAAAAATCCGGATATTTCAAGCGGGTTACGCGTCCTTCGCTATCAAAGGCTTCCACGCCCAAACCCGTGCTTATTTCCAGAGGCGGCACTTTGTGGAACACCGCCGTACCGCTGTAACCCGGTCGGTCCGCTGGGTTCCAGAAGGCTTGATAACCTGGAAATTCACGCTGCTCTTCGCTTAACTGCTCCGGCTTCACCTTGATTTCCTGCAGGCAGAGCACATCGGGTTGATGTTCCATCACCCACTCAAAGCCCTGCTTGCCAAAGACCGCGCGATATCCGTTCACATTCCAGGTCGTAATCTTCATCCTTATTCTCCTTTTTACCTGCCCATAAGGCTATGGTAAACTTAGCGTTTGATAATTATGGCCAAAAGTCAACCGCGTTCACCCTTCCAGCACACTCTGGTTTTGTTCCTGATGATTTTACCAATGATTTGCGCAGCTTTGGCACCTTCACCCGCGCATGCGCAGTCCGCGCAGCTGCCAGTCTACATCGTGCAGTCCGGAGACACGCTTTACGGTATCGCAGATCAGTTTTACACCACCATCGATGAGATTCTGGCGGTCAATAACCGCAGCATCGGGGATACGCTGCGCCCTGGCGACCGGCTTTATATTCCCGGGCTCGAGGGGCTGCAAGGCGTGCTGACTACGGATTATGTCCCGTTGGGCGCCAGCTTGCGCAGCCTCAGCCGCCGCACGCAATCTGATCCTGCCAGCCTTGTGCGTCTGAACAAGTTCACAAGCCAATCGGAGCTGTTCGTCGGCAGGAAAATTGCCCTGACAAGTTCTGAAACCACGCAGGACCTGCAAACAATGCCCTCCCTGCTGCCGGGTCAGTCCTGGATGGAACGCTCCATTCTCTCCGGGCAGAATCCATGGGCTCTGGCGCGTCTGAACCGACTTGCGTCTCCAAACGCCGCGCTTCCACAAGATGCATATTACGCGCATTCCACGCAAAGCATCCCAAACAGCCTGGCAATCCCGGGCATCACATCCCTGGTGATTGGCAATCTCCCCCTGGTTCAGGGCGGAACATTCGTACTTGAGCTTACAAGCGAGCAGCCCGTAACGCTCGCAGCTGACCTGGCGGGAGTGCAACCGGTGTTCTTTACTCGCGATGACGGCAGCCAGATTGCTTTTGGCGGCATCAACGCGCTGCGGGAGCCCGGCGCTTACCCCCTCACCA
This sequence comes from uncultured Anaerolineaceae bacterium, assembly GCA_964590535.1. Taxonomy (GTDB): domain Bacteria; phylum Chloroflexota; class Anaerolineae; order Anaerolineales; family Anaerolineaceae; genus Mesolinea. The sequence continues at coordinate 245 of CAZPWL010000224.1, read as the reverse complement.
TCGAGGTCACCAATGCTGATGGCGTCAGCTACCGCTTTGACCAGTGGACGATTGTGGGTTCCGGTAATTTTGAGACCGACGAGACCTTGAAGGTAGATCCCGAAACCGTGGATGGGGATAATATCGCAAACGAGGACGCGCTCTTTAAGCAAATTGTGACGACGCTCACGCCAGTCCAGCAATGGAGCGAAATTTTTCAGTACCCCACCAAAGGCGGCGATTGCGTTAATTCGCGCTTTGGCAGC
>CAZPWL010000223.1:0-2187 GCA_964590535.1 uncultured Anaerolineaceae bacterium | reverse complement strand
GGAAATTGGTCACCTTGCAGCCTGAGAACCTCTCGTCTCTGTCAATAATTCAATCTAAACGAATGGAGTGAAGTCATGAGATCGAAAACTATCCGAATTTTAGCCTTAATCATAGTTCTGGCGATGATCGCCTCTCCGGTCAGCGGCCTGCGGCTCAACAACGTTGAAGCCCAGGGCGGCCTGCCCGGCCGGAACGATCTGGTCCCCACCGGGCATACCCCGGTAGAAAAGTATTCCTCGGCTGACGGCGAACTCGTCGACAAAACCGAAGTGTCTCGCTACATCGTCCTGTTTGAGGGCGCGTCGCTCGCAAGAGCGAAAGGCGGCTCGGACATCAACAGCATCGAAGGCCGGAACTACCTTGACAGCCTGGCAGTCAACCGCCAGACTATGCTGACCAAGGCCGAGAGCCTGCTGGGGCGTTCCATCGAAGTCCGTTACATCTACGATGTGGTTTTGAACGGCGTTTCGGTGGAGCTTTCCGCTCAGGAAGCTGAAGCCCTGCAAAGCCTGCCCGGCATCCGCAAAGTCCTCAAAGACCAGACCTACACCTACACCACCGACGCCGGTCCCGAATGGATTGGCGCGGGCGATATCTGGAACGGCGCAGCTGTTCCCGATGCCATTGGCACCGAGGGCGAAGGCGTTTTGGTTGGTATCCTGGATGGCGGCATTAACTTTGACCATCCTTCCTTCAGCGATACCCCCGCTGACAGTTATGTGTACGAATGGACCGGCGATTATTTGGGCGTCTGCGCCCCCGCTGGTGACCCTGAATACGCCGCAGCCTGTAACGACAAAGTTGTCGGCGCCTGGAGCTACACATACGACGCTCCGTCCGACTTTGTGACCCCGGAAGATTCTGAAGGTCACGGTTCCCACACTGCCAGCACCGTTGCTGGTAATTTTGTAGATGTGGATTTCTTTGGCACCGAGGTCACCATCTCTGGTGTCGCGCCGCATGCCCAAATTGTTGCTTATGATGTCTGCTATCCGACCCCTTCGGGCGGCCAGTGCGCGGGTGAAGACTCCGTCGCTGCTGTCCAGCAGGCGATTCTGGATGGTGTGGATGTCATCAACTACTCCATCTCCGGCGGCGAAAATCCCTACGGTGACGCCGTGGAACTGGCGTTCCTGGATGCCACCGCCGCGGGCGTTACCGTTGCCACTTCCGCTGGCAACAGCGGTCCGGATGCTGAAACAGTGGCGCACCGCTCCCCATGGCTGCTGAGCACCGCTGCCACCTCTCACGACCGCAAGTTCACCAGCGATGTGGACTTCTCCAACGCGCTGTATCAGAACATCACCACGCTGGCTGGCGAACTTCCCTTCACTGTGGATATTCTAAGTCACAAGGTGAAGTTTGCCGGCGAAGACGGCAACCCCCTGGGTTGTGCGGCTCCCGGTTACACGCCGAACTTCTATGACGGAGCCATCGCGCTCATCAAACGCGGTACCTGTACCTTCTCAGAGAAAATCAATACCGCGGAAGCCGCAGGCGCTATCGGCGTCCTGGTCTTCACTGATGACCGCGCTCCTGGCGCGATGAGCGTCTCTGGCACGAACATTCCCGGCGTTATGTTGGACATTCCCGGCACCGTGGGCGACGCGATTGCCCTCTGGGTTGCTGGCGCAGCGGATGACACCGTCAGCATTTCCGCTTACGGCGCATTGATTTCTGACGCCTATGCCGATATTGTGGCGGATTTCAGCTCACGCGGTCCTAACACCACCTTTGATGTTTTGAAACCCGACATTGCCGCTCCCGGCCTGGAAATTCTGGCCGCGGTCTCGGATGGCACCATTGCCCCCAGCCCTGACTACGAAATTGAACTATACCAGGGTACCTCCATGGCCAGCCCGCACGATGCCGGCGCTGCCGCGCTGCTGACCGCGCTGCACCCGGATTGGACCCCCGCGGAAATCAAATCCGCGCTGATGCTGACCGCCTATGACATGCTGCTGAAAGAAGACAAAACCACCGCTGCCGACCCGTTTGACATCGGCGCGGGGCGCATTCAGCTGGAACTGGCCGGCCTGACCGGTCTGGTGATGGATGAGTCCATCGCTAACTACGAATCCGCCGACCCAGCCGCGGGCGGCGATGTGAAGACCCTCAATACTGCCAGCGTGTACAACAGCAGCTGCGTGGGCGAATGCACCTGGATCCGCAGGTTCACCAGCGTG
>CAZPWL010000222.1:909-2192 GCA_964590535.1 uncultured Anaerolineaceae bacterium | reverse complement strand
GTGAACGCATTTATTTAATCATATCCACCGAATCTTGTCAAGGTATTGTTATCCTGTAATTACAGGTTAATCACAATTTCAATGAGAAAATCAGGTTTAATTCTTAATTTCAAGAAGATTTATTCAGCCACGGACGAGGACCACAGCGCGCCGCCCAATATGGTTTTGCTCACTCGCATTAATCCAGGATCAGCCTTTCAGTTCCTGCAAGGCGGTCCAGCATGCGCTGGGTGACAAGCTCCAACTGCTCTGGTTTGTTGACGAAATCCACTGAATCGCTTTCAATTGTGAGCACAGGGCAAAGGTCAAACCGCTCAATCCACTCCTTATAATACTGTTCGAGCAAGGCCAGGTAGTCCGGGTCGATGCTGTCTTCGATAGAGCGGGCGCGGATCTGGATGCGCTTGAGCAGCACGCTTACCGGCGCCTTCAGGAAGATGAGTAAGTCCGGTTTGGGCAGGGTGTTGACAATCAGGTCGTAGAGACGCAAATAGGCGTGATATTCCCTGTCCGGCAGGTTACCCATAGCATTTAGCGCCCGGGCAAAAATGCGCGCGTCCTCGTAGATACTGCGGTCGATGATGGCTGAGCGCGGAGAATGCGCCAGCTCCAGATGCTGCGCGGCGCGGTTGCCCAGGAAGTAAACCTGAAGGTGGAACGACCATTGGCGCATGTCCGTATAGAAATCCGCCAGGTATGGGTTGTCGGAAACGGACTCGTACGCCGTTTGCCAGCCGAGCTTTTCGCCTATCAGACGCGTGAGGGAAGTTTTGCCGCTGCCGATGTTGCCGGCCATTAGGACGAATTTCTTTGTGTTTTGCCTGGGTGCCATCTTATCCTTTTTGTAGTGGGTAATGCATTCGCAGAAACGTTTTTACGGCGGAAAGAAACAGAACAGGCGCATCGTAATGGATGTAATGCCCTGCACCTGGGATGTGTGCCCATTCCAAAAGCGGGATGGCTTTTTGGGCTGTCAGGGCGAAGCCAGGGGAAATCAGGCTTCCCAGTTTGTTCTCGCCGGATAGAAGCAAGGAAGGGAAACTGAATTTGCCGGCTGTCTCCCGCCAATTTGCCTGGCTCTGGGGCGGCTGCCTGAACCATTCCGCGTCAAAGCGCAGTTTGGATTCCGCCCAGGCTTTACGAGCGCTCTCATTCCAGCCCGGAAAGTGTTCAGCGCAATAGGCAAGCGCTTGGGCAAGCCCGCCTTGGGCAAGCCGGGTAATGATGGTGGGGTTTGACGCGCTGTAAGCATCTTGCGGGATGGCGGGCAGGGCGGAGGGTTC
>CAZPWL010000222.1:0-899 GCA_964590535.1 uncultured Anaerolineaceae bacterium | reverse complement strand
ATTAAGCAAACAATTTGCTCAGGGTTCTGCGAGGCGTACTGCGCGGCTGTCAGAGCGCCCAGAGAGTGCCCCAGTAGAGCAAATTTTTGTAATCCAAGCCCGGCAACAAGGTCCGCCAGGTCTTGCAGCAGGTTGGGTGCCTCTCCAGGGGTCAGCCGCTCGGATTTTCCGTGCCCGCGCAAGTCGGGCATAATCAGGTTGTTTTCTCTCTCCAGGCTGCGGGCAAGTTCAAACCAGGTGGAGCTGTCCTCGGTAAAGCCGTGCAGCAAGACCACAGGCGGCAGGTCGCTGCCAGTTCGGACGTATGCCAGTTTATGCCCCCGAGTAACGCATTCAGCTTCCGTCCAGCTTTCCGCAGGCATAGGCCTCCGCTTGTTAACACTCACTGTGGCCGCAGGTGTAGCACTTGCGGCAGCCCTCTTCGTTGATCAAGGTTGCCTGCCCGCATTCAGGGCATAGCTCTCCGATCGGTTTGAGGCTTTTGTTATCCTCCACGAAGGGCAGCGGCTCGCCGGGCAGGGCTTCTGGTTCTTCTTCCTTTTCCCAATGCTGCTGGAAAAGATATTCATCCAGGGCTTTGGCGATTCCATCTGGCAGCGAGCGCACGCGGTTGGGACCGAAACCAAGCGATCTACCGCCGCCAATCCCCGCAAGCTGTTCCATGACAATCTTCAGGCGTTCGCGCGGTTCAATTGACGAGGCGATGCGCAGTACGTAAGAAATAAGCCGTCCGAGGGCTTCGGAGTGCGCGGCTGTTTCTGAGCCAGCTTTGGCAGTGTTGATAAAGACCTCAAAGGGCTGGTCGCCGCCATTCTCATTGATGGTGATAAAGGCTTTCCCGAGTGGAGTTTCGATACTGTAGGTGTAGCCCTTAAGGATGCGAGGCCGCGGCTTCTTGG
>CAZPWL010000221.1:0-2226 GCA_964590535.1 uncultured Anaerolineaceae bacterium | reverse complement strand
CAATCTGCCTTTATTGGGGAATAAAACCAGCGAGAAGATCCTTCGCTTCGCTCAGGATGACAATGGATATTCAGTCGATCGGCAGGTCGCTTCGCAAACTCGCGATGACAAAGACAATGCGATGCCGCAGCAAGGGAGCTCAAGCGACGTCCCGATTCGTCATTGCGAGCCCCCGTTCCAGAGAACGCGCTAATACAGGAACCACACGAAGGGGGCGCGGCAATCTGCCTTTATTGGGGAATAAAACCAGCGAGAAGATCCTTCGCTTCGCTCAGGATGACAATGGATATTCAAGCGATCGGCAGGTCGCTTCGCAAACTCGCGATGACCCAGGATTCGTCTTTGCGAGGGAGCGCCACCGACCGCGGCACTCGCCCTTTTGCATTAGAAATACGCAACTTCCCAAGCTCCCGGCGGCGAAAAGAGCAGAGAATCTTCAAGCCTTGCCATGCCTTGGCAAGTTGACGGTAAGGCTGTGATAGAGTACTATCTGAATAATTAAGGTTTTTCCGATTTCCGTGGAGTAAACATGAACACAAACCGGCTAAACAAACAACGCATCCTGCTCCTCCTGCTGATCGTTGGCGCGCTCCTCCTAAGTGCCTGCGCGCCCAAAGCCACCCCCACCAGCGCCGCGGAATACATCGCAACCCAGGTGGCAGCAACCATCCAAGCCCGTGCCACCCAGGACATGGTGGAAACCCTGATCGCCCGCATGACCCTGCAGGCCATGCCAACCAATACCCCAATCCCAACGCCTACCCCCACAAGCCCACCGCCGCCCACGCTCGCGCCCACACTTGCCCCGACTGTGGTCTACATTCCTCCGGCTGCCACGCTCACACCCACCCCGCAATCCATTTGTCTGAAAGCCGCGCTTGTTTCAGATGTCACCATCCCGGATGGCACCAAGCTCGACCCGGGTGAAACATTCACCAAGACCTGGCGCTTCAGAAACGCCGGCACCTGCGCCTGGACCACAGAATTTGACATCGTGTTTGTCAGCGGCGACCAACTCTCCGCGCCCGCCGTTCTGGACTTCCCCGCGGCAGTCCCCGTAGGCGGCACAATCGATATCAGCGTCAGCATGGCCGCGCCATCGGAGCCGGGAACGTATACTGGCAGCTGGGCTTTCACCGGTCCGGGCAGGCAGGTCTTTGGCATTGGCGCGGACGGCAAGGGCAATTTCCAGGTCAAGATCGTGGTAGAATAAGCTGTTCAAAAAATAAAATCGCTCGGAAATTGGGCGGTTTCTCAATGAAAACCTGGCCGGACTGACCGTATGATGGGCAGCCGACACACAGATTAGCATCGCTTGATTGCATGAGGAGTATTGAAGATGAAAACAAAAAACACCAGACTTTGGTTGACTCTGCTGAGCGGCGCGCTCGTGCTGATTTTCGCGCTCAGCGCCTGCCAGCCTGCCGCTGAGCAAACCCCTTCTCCTGAGGAAATCGCCCAGCGCGTCGCCCTGACGCAGCAAGCTGCCGCCACGGAAGCTTTTGTGCAAACCCTGATTGCCAAAGTGGACCAGCTGAGCAACCAGCCCACCTGGACGCCCCAGCCCACCTACACGCCTTACCCCACTCCAATGGTTGCCGCGCCGACTGCAGTCGTGGGCACCCCAGCCACTCCGGCTGCCCAACCCACAGCCGCTTCTGGCACAAAGTGCTACCAGATGGAGTTCCAGGGCGACGTAAACTACCCGCCCGACACAGCAGTCAAAGCCGGCGACAAATTCATCAAAAAGTGGAAAATCAAGAACACTGGCACCTGCACCTGGACAACCGATTTTGACGTCGTCTTTGTGTGGGGCGACAAAATCGGAAAGAACGGTGATATTACCTACGCCGTCAAACCCGGCGACACCTTCACCGTGGCCGTGGAAATAACCGCGCCCTCCACAGCCGGCACCTACATCGGCTATTGGATGATGACCGACAACCAGGGCGCGCGCTTTGGTTACGGTCCCGGTGGGGATTACTCGCTGGCCATCAAGATTCAGGTCGTCAAGTAAGCCCGCTATTGTTGTGAAGTTTCTTCAAGCCGCCCTTTGGGCGGCTTGTTTTTATTTGCGCAAGCTTTTTCAAGAGACAAGATTTATAAAGCTGTACTCTTGCATTAACGCCAGCACACTCGGGAGACATAGTGCCCCTGGGGTATCGCTTCGCAAGCTCGAGATAACGCAGGATTCGTCATTGCGAGGGAGCACTAGCGACCGCGATA
>CAZPWL010000220.1:0-2290 GCA_964590535.1 uncultured Anaerolineaceae bacterium | reverse complement strand
TTATCGAGAGGTGCTGACCGGCCTGTTCATCCTGAGCGCTGCCGTCACGCTGGACCGCGTGTTTGGTTTGTTCGCCATTGATTCGTTGGGAGCCTCCGATGCCGCTCCCAGGGGGTGGGCGATTCAGAAAGCGCATGAGAGCTTGATCGTCATCAGCGCCATCCTGCTGATGAACAAAGCCAGCGGCGGAAGCCTGGGATCGCTGTATATCCAGAAAGGCAAGCTGAAGCTCGGGCTGCTGGTCGGTGGGATTGCGTTCCTGGTGGCGGCTGTGGGTTCGTTCCAGATGGCAGCGCTTTTTAACGCGAAGGACCTGACCCTCGCGCGCGTTAGCCCATGGATTCCATGGCTCCTGATTTATGTGCTGTGCAACGGCGCGATGGAGGAATTGATGTTCCGCGGCTTGTTTTTACGCAAGCTGGAGCCGTTTTGCGGGCGTTTTGGGGCAAATTTTCTGGTAGCCCTCGTGTTCACTGCCCTGCACGGCACCGTAACCTATTCCGCCAGCAACATGATATTTCTGGCGGTCACCTTCCCGCTCGCGCTTGCCTGGGGTTATTTGATGCAGAAAAGCGACTCCATCTGGGGCTCTATTCTATTCCACGCGGGGATGGATATCCCAATTATGCTGGGGATATTTTCAAATTTGTGAACAGCTTTCTGGTGCGCGCTTGTATAATTTGTTAAACAAACCAGCGAAGGACGGTTTTTATTTACCCAGGCGAGGTAAGGATGCTTTTATGGAGAGAACATGAATTTGTTTCAGGAACAGATGCAAGAATACACCCATCAATTGCAGAAAGGCAGCATCCAGCAGGCTTATAAAGGTTTGCTGCAGTTTATGCTTGGGCTCAGGAACGAACTCAGCAGCGCGCATCCGGAATTAGCCGCGCCGGGCACTTTTTACGCCGGCTATATGGATATGAGCTACTTTGCCATTGTGCCGGAAAAACTGAAAGAACGCGGGTTGAAAATCGCGGTGGTGTACCTGCACGAAGCCTTACGCTTTGAGGTGTGGCTTGCGGCAGCGAATAAGAAAATCCAGGCGCGTTATTGGGAGCTTATCACCCACAGCGGCTGGCGGAAATACCGGCTGGTGCCCAGCACGCAGGGTTACGATTCGATTCTGGAAGCTGTGCTGGTGGACGCGCCTGATTTCTCAGACCTGCCTGCCTTAAGCGCGCAAATTACGCGGGGGACGCTCGCGTTCATTGCTGATGTGGAAACGTTTCTGGAAGAAAACCCAGCAATTTAGGAGCGTCCTCTTCGCGCGCGCATGATTGTGTGTTACACTTTCGCGCATGCTGCACAACGCCCACTCGCGTTTCTCTATTTTCAGGAATTCCTCCACCTATTATTATCTATAGGGACATTTCCGGCTGGATCGCGCCGGAGGTGTCCCGTAATCTGACGAAAAAGCCTGCCTGAACCGGCCAGGTTTCCGATCGTTTTCCCATCTGTTACCTTTGCAAAGGAATCATCATGAATATTCGCCTCTCCACCGGAAAAATGCTTCCGATTGAAATGCATAAGATTAAAATCGTCCAGGAGACCAGCCTGCCGCCTCTCGAGCAGCGCCTGGAGGCTATCCAATCCGCCGGGTTCAACACCTTTCTCCTGCGCTCGCGCGATATCTTTTTGGATATGCTGACCGACAGCGGCACCAACGCGATGAGCGACCGCCAGCTGGGCGCGATGATGCAGGCGGATGACGCCTACGCCGGCAGCGAGAGCTTTTACCGCCTGGAGGAATCCGCGCAAGAAGTGCTGGGCTTTCAATTTGTCATGCCAGTGCACCAGGGCCGCGCCGCGGAACACCTGCTTGCCAAAGCCTTCGTGCAGCCGGGCAGCGTGGTGCTGATGAACTACCACTTGACCACCTCCAAGGCGCACGTGGACCTGGCGGGCGGCAAGGTGCTGGAGCTGTGCGCGGACGAAGCGCTCAACACCAGCTCCAGCAACCAGTTCAAGGGCAACATGGACCTGGGCAAACTGGAAGCCGCTATCCGCGAGTGGGGTCGGGAACGCGTGGCCTATGTGCGCATGGAAGCCTCCACGAACCTGATTGGCGGCCAGCCCTTCTCCATGCAGAACCTGAAAGACGTCAAGGCAATCGCCGCCCAGCACGGCATCCTGCTGGTGTTCGACGGCAGCCTGATCTCCGAGAACGCCTATTTCATCCAGCAGCGCGAACCGGAATTTGCTGATTGGAGCATCCAGGAAATCGTCCTCGAGATGATGAGCCAGGTGGATATCTTTTACATGTCCGGCCGCAAGAGCGCCTCTGTGC
>CAZPWL010000219.1:0-2298 GCA_964590535.1 uncultured Anaerolineaceae bacterium | reverse complement strand
GACCGAGCAAAGAGGAAAGGCAATCACGTCCGTCATTGCGAGGGAGCGCAAGCGACCGCGGCAATCTGCCTGTGTCTTTATCCCTTTCTCAAGTGAGTTCCCCACTCATCTGCCTGATCTTTTTCGCGTATGCAAACAAGTTTTCCACTGAAATCAAAAGGCAGACTGCCACGACCCTTTGCCAATAAACGCCGAAGATGAAAGATGATTTGAATTGGCAAAGAGTCTCGCAGTGACCGAGCAAAGAGGCAAGGCATTAGAATGCGCAGTGAACAAGAAGAAAAGAACCCGGAGAATACGGTGTCTGCCTGTCAACCAATAAGCAGAGCGCTCCGTCCCTCAGGATGACAATTGCTTTGTCATTCTGAACGAAGTGAAGAATCCAATCTTTTCGTTTAAGATCCTCCACCCGTGCTCAGGGTGAGAAAAAGAATTAGTCCAGAAGTCACCCTACCAGTCCCAAAACGGGCTACACAGCCGCCTTGCTTACAGCTGCACTGATTCAGGCTGCCGCTCATTCCGCACCAGGCCTCCCCTACTCGTACTTAAAGCGCACTATGCCAATCGTAAAGAACAGCAGCGCGAAGCCCATCAGCACCGCGCACTCCTGCAGCACCCCGGCCGGTCCCTGCCCCCGCACAGCGATATCCAAAAAGCCCTGCATCGCCCAATAGGTCGGCAGCGCTTGCGCCGCGCTGCGTATCGCCGGAGGGAAGAGCTCAATGGGGTACCAGCAGCCGCCCATCATTGCCAGCAGCATCCCGATCAAAATTGAAAGCCCGTTTGCCTGCGATTCGCTTTTGACGAAAGTGCCGAGCATGGTGCCCAGGGCGGCAGCCGCCAATGTGAAAGACACCATCACCATCGCCAAGCCAGCCGGCGACTGACCCCATTTCATTTTCATCACCAGGATGCCAAACACAATCAGGATGGTCATTTGCAGCAGGGCCGTCAGCCCCTGGCCAAGGATGGTGCCGCTCAAAAAAGTCGCCTTGCTGGTCGGCGTGACCAGCAGACGCCGCAGGGTTCCGCTGGCGCGTTCGTAGGCGAACATTGCCGAAAGCCCAATAAGCGGGATGAACACCCAGGTAATCATCTGCCCGGCGGTGGAGTTGGCTTTGGCATCGTAATCTATTGGGTCCGCGGTGCTGCCAACCACGCTTTGCAGCCTATCCGGAGCCTCTGAGAGCATGGTCTGAGCTTGTGCGAAAGCGCTTTCGTAAAATGCCTGGCGCGCCGCGTCGTCCGCGAAAGGCTGGAATTCCCCCGCGCGTTCGGTGCTTACCCGCGCCACATCCGCCAGGCTGGCAATCCGGCTGGCCGCCAATTGGACGGCCTGTTCCGCCGCTATGCCGTTCAGCGTGTTCGGCTGTTTGCGCAGCTCCAGCGCGGCATTTCCCGCCGTCAACGCCTCCGCAGAGAATTCCGCAGGGATTATCAAAACCGCGGAGACCTTAAGCTGGTCAAAGTCTTTCAAAGCCTGGTCGTACTCCGTCAGCACTGGATTCACCGCGCTGGACTTTGCCAGTTCCTCCACGAGCGCCCCGGAGAGCGCGTTGCCAGCCTGATCGGCGACGCTCAGCATCAGCCGGGGGTCGCCGCTCTGGGTGGTGCCTCCGCTGATGAGGGAAATGAACACCAGCGGCAGGATGATAAAAAACATCCACTCCATCGGACTGGTAAAACGAAGAACGGTATCCTTTTTTATGATGGCAAGCAGCTTTTTCATCGCGCGCCTCACTTTCGCACCAGCCCGCGCCGACTGAGCAGGATTGTCCCGAGCGCGTAGAGCAGAACGCCCATCAAGACCAGCGCGGTGAGATTGGGTCGGATCGCGGACAATTTTCCGCCCATGCTAAGGATGCGGAAGCCCTCATTCGCCCAACTGTTGGGCGTAAGCATCCCCACCTTGCGCACCCATTCCGGCAGCATGCTCAGGTCAAAGAAGCTGCCGCCCAGCACGCCGAAAAGCAGCGCAACAGCGGATCCGGTGACTGCCACCTGTCCGGGTGTTTTCAACACGGATGCCATCAGGATGCCCCAACCGGAAGCTCCAAAAGCCGCGGCCAGAATCAGCAGCGCGACAGCCTTTCCATCCCCCCAGGAAAGGCGGAACAACAGCGAAGTGCCGCCAATCAAGATGACCAGCTGCACCGCCGCGGTGAGGAATATTCCAAAACCTTTGCCGCCCAGCACAAAGCCCGGATTGGTTGGCGAGATGAGCATGCGCGCCAGAGTTCCCGCCCGGCTCTCAACCAGCAGCGAGCGCCCGCCAAAGGACACGGTATACATCAGAAA
>CAZPWL010000218.1:1337-2329 GCA_964590535.1 uncultured Anaerolineaceae bacterium | reverse complement strand
AATGAGCATCCCGGCCATCCAACCTGAGATGAACGCTGCCGTGCGCGATGCCGCTGAAGTGCTGGCCAGGCTGGGCGCAGAAATTATTGAAGATGTGCCCATGCCAAACGCCCGGCACGGCATTCCCGCTTATTTTGTTATCTCCCGCGTGGAAGCGGCTTCCAACCTGCACCGATTTGACGGGGTCAAGTACGGTTACCGCACGAGCGCTACGGTGCGCGGACTCAGCGAGCTCTACCGCGCCACCCGCGCTGAGGGCTTTGGTCTGCAGCCAAAACTGCGCATCCTGATGGGCATGTATGTGAGCGCCGCCCAACACAGCGCGCAGTACTACCAGAAAGCTTTGCGCGTGCGTTCCATGATCCGTTCCGACTTTGAGCAGGCCTTCGACCCGCGCGGAGCTTACCGCCTGGACGCGCTGCTGACGCCCACCACCCCAACCACCGCCTTCCGCCGCAGCGAAGTTCTGGGCGACTCGGTGCTCATGCAGTACTCCGACCAGATGACCGTGGCAGGCAACCATGCCGGCATCCCTGCCGTCAGCATCCCTGCCGGGCTGGACCCGCTGGGTCTGCCCATCGGCGTACAGTTCTTCGGCATGGATTTCCGCGAGGACTTGATTTTGAGGGCGGCTTACGCTTTCGAACAGGCTACCCAAAACGCTGATTGGCGCGGGGTTATCCCGCAGGTTTTGCGCGGCAGCGAGGTGAGCGCATGAAAAACTACGAAATCGTTATCGGACTTGAAACGCATATCCAACTCAACACCGCCAGCAAGATTTTTTGCTCCTGCAAAGCCGATTCCTGGGGCGCGGAGCCCAATACCAATATCTGCCCGGTGTGCAGCGGCTTGCCCGGCGTGCTGCCTGTGCTGAACGCCGAAACGGTGCGCAAAGGCGCGCTGTTGGCTGCCGCAATGCACGCGGAAATCAACCCGGTCTCTTACTTTGACCGCAAAAACTACTTTTACCCGGACCTGCCCAAAGGCTACCA
>CAZPWL010000218.1:0-1327 GCA_964590535.1 uncultured Anaerolineaceae bacterium | reverse complement strand
AAAGAGCGCCTTCGATCAAAAGGTCTATTACTACCCGGATTTGCCTAAAGGCTACCAGATTACCCAATTCGATGAGCCCATTGGGAAGGGCGGATACATGGACCTGCAGATGCCCGACGGCGCTGAGCGGCGCGTGCGCATCCACAAATTGCACCTGGAAGAGGACGCAGGAAAAACCAAAATTGAAAACGGCGAACGCCTGGTGGACTTTAACCGCTGCGGCGTGCCGTTGGTGGAAATGGTCACCGAGCCCGATTTGCGTTCTGGCGATGAAGCCGCCCAATACCTGACCCAACTGCGCCAGCTTCTGCGCTGGATTGGCGTGTCCGAGGCGGATATGGAGCGCGGTCACTTGCGCTGCGATGCGAACGTTTCCATTCGCGAAGCCGGCAGCACGGTCCTGAACACCAAAACAGAAATCAAAAATGTCAACTCCATCGACGCGGTGCGTCAGGCGATTATCGAGGAAGCAAAACGCCAGATTGAAGCCGTGGAAGCCGGCCAGCGCATCCAGTCCTACACGCTGGACTGGGACGCCGACACTGGCACCCTGCGTAAAATGCGCTCCAAAGAGACCGAAGCCGATTACCGTTACTTCCGCGAGCCCGACCTGCTGCCGGTGGTGCTTTCCGCGGAGGAAATCGCGGCTGTGCAGAGCAGCCTGCCCGAGCTGCCCCTGGCGCGTCGGGCGCGCTTCATCCAGGATTATCAGCTCTCCGCGTATGATGCCGAAATTCTCACGAGCGACCGCGCCCTTTCGGATTACTACGAAGAAAGCGTGCGATTGTGCGGCGGGGAGGCAAAAGTGGTCTCCAATTGGATGATGAACGACCTCAGCCGCCTGATGAACGACTCGGGTAAGAGCGCTGCGGAGCTGCGCCTGCGCCCGGCGGACTTAGCGGAGATTATCCGGATGGTAGAAGGCGGAAAGATTAACCCTGCCACCGGCAAGAGCCTGCTGAGCAAGGTGGAATCGGGCGGGGGGAAGCCGGCGGAGATTGTGGAACGCGAAGGGCTGGGATTAATCGCGGATGAGGACGCCCTCAGCCAGCAAATCGCAGCCGTTTTGGCTGAGTCCGCGGCTGAGGTGGAGAGCTTTAGGTCCGGGAAGGAAAGCTTGCTTGGGTGGTTTTTGGGCCAGGTGATGCGCCGCACAGGCGGGAAAGCCGACCCGAAACGCACGCGCGAACTTTTGCTGGAGCAGTTGAAGCGCTAAGTGGCGTGGGCTGCCGGCATTGACGCCGGGCTTTGAATTGCATAAAATAGAGTGCACGCGGGCGTCGCCAAGTGGTAAGGCATTAGCCTTCCAAGCTAACATTCGCCGGTT
>CAZPWL010000217.1:0-2403 GCA_964590535.1 uncultured Anaerolineaceae bacterium | reverse complement strand
CCTCTTTTTTCATCACGAAGCCAAACAGGTCCCCGCCCTCGTTGCACTGCCCAAAGCAGCGCCAGGTCTGACTTTCCGGGAAGACTACAAAGGCAGGCGTGCGGGTGTTGCTGTGGAAAGGGCAAAAACCAATGTAGTTTTTGCCGGTACGGCGCAGTTTTACTGTCTGGGATATGTAATCTACCAGATCGAGCTGAGCCTTAACCTCGTCAACAACGCCCATAATTCCCTTAGAAAGAGGTTTAGATTACATTGCGCCTAAAGTAAGCGCTCGTCAAAGGATTTCAGAGTCCGCAAGTAATTCGCGCGCTCGTAAGCTGCCGGATTCTCAATCTTATCCAGGCGCAGTGTTCCGAGCATTTTTTCAATGGATTCGTAACCGTTTTTATTCATCCAGGCATTCAGTCCGTTCAGCAGCCCGGCGGCGTATTTAACACCGTTTGCCAGCAGGGCGGAGACCACGTATGTAACCTTCGCGCCAGCCATGATGGCTTTCACCATGTCCTCCGGGCTGTGCACTCCGCCGCTGAGGGCAAAGTCGGTTTGCAGCTGGGACGAAGCGATGGCAATCCAGCGCGCAGGCAGCGCCAAATCCGCGTTGGTGCTCAGGCGGGCTTTGCGGTCCACCTCCAGCGTTTCAATGTCGAAAGTGGGCTGCATGTAACGGTTGAAGAGCACAAAACCCTCCGCCCCGGCTTTGTATGCGCGCGCCAGGAAATGCGGCAGGGTGGTCAGGAAAGGTGAAAGCTTGACCGTCACCGGGATGCTGACGTGCTTACAGACTTCCTGGATGAGGCTGATGTAATTCTTCTCAACCTGGTCGGAGGTGAGCGCCGGGTCGGTTACCAGTGTGTAGATATTAAGCTCCAAGGCGTCCGCTCCGGCAGCCTGCAGGTCCTTGGAAAGGCGCACCCAACCGCCGGGGGTGACCCCATTCAGGCTGGCAATGACAGGAATTTCGACGCTCTGTTTAATTTTTTGAAGATGCGCGATGTATTTATCCGCGACGCTCTCAATATTCCGCGGCTCAGGAAGGTAGGTTTGCGCTTCGGGTTGACTTTCGGTGCCCTTGTTCAGGAAATAATCAAGTTCCAGGCTTTCGTGCGTAACCTCTTCCTCGAAGAGGGAATACATCACAATCGCGGCCGCGCCGCTGTCTTCCAATTGTTTCACCACATCAAGCTGCAGAGACAAAGGTGACGCGCCGGCCACCAGCGGGTTCTTTAACGTCAGACCCAGGTAGCTTGTTTTCAATTCAGCCATCTTTCCTCCTTAGGGTAATAGAATAGAAAACGATGACGCGTGTAAACACGTCATCGTTTATTCTACCTTATTAACGCGCCGTCTTCCACCAAATAGGTTTTCCGAAAGCCCTCCCAAAGGCGCTTGTTCTCAGCGGCTCATGCCTGCGGAGCATCTCCTTCAGCTTTTTTGCCAAATGAGTAGTCCATGGCTGCCATTTGTTCGTAGAGCGACCAGCGGCGTTCTGCATCCGCCTGGGCGGCTTTCATCAGCATTTCTGCGCGTTCCTCATCAGATTGCAGCAGCATGCGATAACGGGTCTCGTTGTAGGCATATTCGGACACTTTGATGCTCGGAGCTTTGGAGTCCAGCTGCAGCGGGTTCTTGCCGTCCTCAACCAGACGCGGGTCGTAGCGGTAGAGCGGCCACGCGCCGGAATTCACCGCCAACTTCTGCTGTTCCAAACCCTTGGACATATCGATGCCGTGGTTGATGCAGTGGCTGTAGGCGATAATCAGGGAGGGGCCTTCGTAGGAATCCGCTTCCACAAATGCCTTCAAGGTCTGGTTGTCGCTGCCGCCCATGGCCACGCGCGCTACGTAGATGTTGCCGTAGCTCATGCTAATCAAGCCCAGGTCCTTCTTTGGCTTGTCGCGTCCATCCGCAGCGAATTTCGCTACTGCGGCGCGCGGGGTTGCCTTGGAGGACTGACCGCCGGTATTGGAGTAGACTTCGGTATCGAGGACGAGCACGTTCACATCCCGGCCGGAAGCCAGCACGTGGTCCAAACCGCCGTAGCCGATGTCGTACGCCCAGCCGTCACCACCAATAATCCAGACACTCTTGCGCACAAGGTAATCCGCGACGGAAAGCAGGTTCTTGAGTTCCTGTTCGGTTTTGCCTTCCAGGGCGGCTTTTAGTTCGCGGACGCGCTTGCGCTGTTCCTGAATTTCAGCTTCGGACTTTTGGCTTGCGTGCAAAATGGAATCTGCCAGGTCGGAGCCTACCTGCTGGGCATGTTTTGCCAACAGTTCGCGGGCATACTGAGCGAGTTTATCAATCGTCAGCCGCATGCCCATGCCGAATTCGGCGTTATCCTCAAACAGTGAGTTCGACCAGGCCGGACCGCGCCCGTCCAGATTTTTGGAGTAAGGCGTGGTG
>CAZPWL010000216.1:316-2429 GCA_964590535.1 uncultured Anaerolineaceae bacterium | reverse complement strand
TTCTCGCTTACCTGGACCGCGCTGAAACGCTGCCCGATCGCTGCCAATTGCTGCGCGGCGCTCATCCAATCATCCGCGCGCAGCGCCTTTGCAAGCGCACTCGCGCTGTGTTCGCACCAAGCCCACTCCTGGCGGAAACGGTCCGCCTTCAGCCAATAGTCGCGTTTCTCCCAGGCGATTGCGCTCGTCTCCACTGATTCGCTAATCTTTTCCAGCGCCAACACCACGTACGCGGCCAAATCACGACTGAACGCATCCGGTGATTTCTGCCGCATGAGCAGCCGGATTGCCAGAACAATGGACTTGCTGATGCGATTGCGCGCGGTCGCTCCACTTTCACTGCCTTTGATGCTTGTCATTCGTCCTCTACACCAATAATGTTAATACCCAATTATACCCACCCCACCCTTCCCGCGCAGGTGAGATCGTTTAGAATTAGCACGACTGTTCTAACAATCTCTTGACATAGAACAAATATTCTATATAATAGAGATATGAGAACAGATGCCGCGTTACTCCCCTTTTCACTCCCCCTCCCGCCTCAGCTGCTGCTGGTCATTGGCAGCCACGCGATGTCCGAAAAAATGCTGGAACTGGTCGCCGCCCTGGCCCTGAAACAGCGCGTAACCCTGCTGGATTGCGGCAACCGGTCCAACATGTACGCAGTTGCCCGGACCATCCGACCTTTCACCAGCGACCCGGTCGGCGTGATGAACAGAATTCGCCTCTCGCGCGCTTTTACCTGCTACCAGGTGCTGGCCATGCTGGAAGCCGTTTCCGCCGTCCCGCCGCGCGAACCGCTGGTCATTCTGGACCTGCTGGCAACCTTCCTGGATGAAGATGTGAAGCTGAAAGACTGCCAGCGCCTGCTTACCCGCAGCATTGCCTGCCTGGAGCGCCTCAGCCAGGCCGCGCCGGTTCTGGTAAGCCTGCGGCCCATTCCGCCCATCTCCGCGGCGCGCGAATGCCTGATGGAACAGCTGCGCGCCAGCGCCAGCGCTGCCTGGGAAGAACCCATCCCTCTGCCGGCCGGCTTCGGCTTGCAGCCGGCTCTGTTCTAGAAAGGACCTGATGGGCCGCACCATTGCTTCCATTACCCAAACCTGGCAGCAGGAAGAAGCCGCCCTAAAACGCTTTCAGCGCGCGCTGCGCAAAGAGGACCAGATCCTGCTGGATGAACTGCTGGTGCTCTCCCGCCTGCACCTGGCGGAAGCTTCGTATGCGTCCAATCTTTACCCGTTGGATATGTATCTGATTGCCATCCTGCTGGAGGTTTACAAACAGCTGAAATCGCTCCAAAAGCAGATTCTCCCGGAAGGCACGGACCCCAGCATCAAGCTGGACAGCGGCAAAGAAGCGCGTTTTCTCACGCTGCTCAACGAGACTCTGGCAGTTCTGGCGCCGGAAGCCTCTCCCACCGCGGACTTGCTGGAAGAAGTGGCGGAGCCGCACACGTCCGCCGCCTACACCGCGTTTGAAGAGGCGCCGTGAGCAACCCGACTTTCCGCGGCTGGCTGCTCGACCTGTATTTGAATCAGCAGGACGGCCTGACGTTGTGGTTTGTCTCAGAAACGGATGACCGCCGGGTGTGTTTCACGCAGGCTTTTCCGGTGGCGTTTTACGCTGCTGGAGCGCACGAGGAGCTGCGCCGACTGTGGAAGCGCCTGCGCAAGGAAAGCTGCGTCAGCGCGCTTGAACGCCAGCAAAAGCAGGATGTGTTCGCAGCGGACCCTGTAACAGTACTGCGAATCGATGTTGATACGCCAGCGCATCAGGTCGAATTATTCCACCAGCTGGAGGAGGAATTCCAGGAGCTGACCTGGTACGACTCGGACGTGACCATCAGCACGCGCTACATCAGCCGGTACGGTGCGTTCCCGCTGGCGCTGTGCGAGCTGCGCGCTGACGCCCAGAACCGCATCCAATCCATTTCCGTGCTCAACAGCCGCTGGGATTTAATGCCGGAACTGCCGCCTCTGCGCGTGATGGAACTGGCTCCGGACGTTGACCCGGCGCACGGCTCCGTGCGCGCGCTCACCATGCGCTCCGACCGCTTCAGTCAGACCCTGCCGCTCACCCCGGACGGCGCTTTTTTATCCGTTTTGAACGCCGC
>CAZPWL010000216.1:0-306 GCA_964590535.1 uncultured Anaerolineaceae bacterium | reverse complement strand
CCGCGCTGCAAGACTACGACCCGGATATTCTCGTCACCGACTGGGGGGACAGCTGGCTGCTGCCGTTTCTGCTCAACCAGATGGAGGAGAAGGAAATGTCCCTGCTGCTCAACCGGGATACCAGCCGGCCGGTGCGTTGGCAGAAAGAAATCACCTATTTTTCCTACGGGCACATTATCTACCGCCCGGAGGAGGCGCACCTGTTCGGGCGCTGCCACATTGACCGCAAATCCTCGATGATGTGGTCGGATTACAGCCTGGCAGGCACGCTGGAAATGGCGCGCGTGACCACCCTGCCAATCGAAA
>CAZPWL010000215.1:0-2435 GCA_964590535.1 uncultured Anaerolineaceae bacterium | reverse complement strand
GTCAAATTCCTCGGGGGTATTCAAGCGCCCGCTCTTGTGCCGCTCCAGATATTCCTGCAGAGCGTAGGCTGTTTGCTCCTCTCCCCACCAACCAAGCCCAGAATGCATCCACAACCCAGTATAGCCCTGATGATCCCAAGCCACCGCGGTTTGCGTTCCCAGGTCAAATTCCCCGCTTTCCAAAATGCCAGACCGCCAGGAAAGAATCTCAAACACCGGCAGGACAATATCTTCGCCGCCGCAGACTGGCTTAAACTGTAACAGAACTGGTGCGCCCAGCAAATCTTGCCCATTAAACTTCATCCAGGTTGAGAGAGGCGTGAGAGTCGCGTCGGGCATTAATGTGGGGCGCTGCTGTGATGGGAGCGGAATTTCTTCGCCCGCCATTGTTTCAGTGGGCTTTCGCGTCTGTGAGGAGAGAAAAGGGTCTCGCGGTCTATCGTCCATGCCAGCAGGCATAGAAGACTGGGGCCTATAGTGTTGAAGCGCTACAAGCCCCAGTAGAATTGCCACAAAGGCAGCGCCAAAACCTACGGCGCGGAGAAGATTCTTACTAATTCTTATCACCCTGCTTTTTCATCAGGACAAACGAAGCCACCGAAATCAGCGCGAAAGTGGCGCTTGCTATCTGGAGCAGAGCAGGGTTGGCAGGTCCGCCTGTACGGGGAGCTTCCGTAGGAACGGGTGTCGGCGTAGATGTTGGATCCGGCGTTGGGGTCAAAGTTGCCGGAGGGGTATTTGTAGAAGTCGGTGTTCTTGTGGGTGTTGCTGTGTTTGTCGGGGTCAAGGTCGGTGTCAGCGTCCCTGTTGGAGTATTGGTCGGGGTCAAAGTGTTAGTCGGCGTGGGGGTATTCGTAGATGTGGGGGTGTTTGTCGGTGTTGCAGTTTGCGTGGGCGTATTGGTCTGCGTAGGTGTATTTGTGGGCGTCGGCTGCTGATTGACCCGATAGTTATCACCTTTATTACCTACGGTCACGTTATAAGTTCCCCAATCATCGGCTGCGATTGTGTAAGCGGCAACACAAAAAGCACCATCCTCCCCTACAGTCACAGTGCCGGCAGCTACTGTCTGTCCTGGGTCTCCGGAAGCCCCGCCGGGTTGCCCGACAATGCTCCAGGGATAAGTGCCCGGGTCAAAATCAGCGCCATTGATGTAGACCGTTTCACCAATCTCATATAGATTTACATTCTGGTCAGGGTTTCCGCAGGTATTCCGTGTAGTCCAAATGGCACCCGGATTACCCTGCGCACTTGTTTGCGAATACACTAAAGACAGTACAGATAGGACTAAACTGAATAGGATGATAATTTTTAGAGTTTTTTTATTCACTGCTGTCCTCTTTTGGCGACCATAATAAGACGTTAACACACATTATTATATCAGTATTTATCATATTATTACACCCGCTTTGAATTATCAAGTGACTGTAGAAGGAGAGTGCTTCCAAAGCTCCGATGCCATTCGGTTCCTGGTGGAACCAACCAGCCTGCTGCTGTGCCCAAATGACGCCTGCTCCACCTGAACCTCTCTCTGACCGAAAGGAGCCAGCCGAACCTGGATTATAATTAGCCACTACGTATATCATTGAGGACTCACTTATGCCACCTATCTCTCTGACCGGCATCAAACCAACCGGCAACCCGCACATCGGCAACTACTTCGGCATGTACCGCTCCGCCCTTGCCCTCACCCAAAAATACCTGGGCATGTATTTTGTCGCGGACCTGCACGCGCTTACCACCACGCCGGACCGCAAGGAACTGCAGGGTTTGATTTATGAGGTGGCTGCCAGCTGGATTGCCCTGGGCTTGGACGTAGAAAAGTCGATTTTCTTCCGCCAGTCGGATATCCCCGAAATCCCGGAATGCACCTGGCTGCTGGCTTGCGTCACACCCAAGGGGCTGCTGAACCGCGCGCATGCCTACAAAGCCGCGCTGGATAAGAACCTGGAAGCCGGCCGCGACCCGGATGACGGCGTGAATGCCGGGCTCTACAACTACCCGGTGCTCATGGCAGCCGATATCCTGCTCTACAATTCGGACGTCGTGCCGGTCGGGTTGGACCAAAAGCAGCACATTGAAATTACGCGCGATATTGCCGAGAATTTTAACCGTGTGTACGGCAAAACGCTAAAACTGCCGGAGGGCATCATCCCCGAGGATGTGCAGTCCGTGCCAGGCATCGATGGGCGCAAGATGAGCAAGAGCTACAACAATACGCTGCCTTTATTTGCCCCCGAAAAAGACCTGCGTAAACAAATTATGCGCATCGTGACGGATAGTACCCCGCCTGAGGAGCCCAAAAACCCGGATACCTGCAACCTGTACCAAATCTACCGCCTGTTTGCCCCCACGGAACGCCTGGCGGAAGTGCGGGGGCTTTACCTTGGCGGCGGCCTGGCCTACGGCGCGCTCAAAGCTGAACTGGCGGAGCT
>CAZPWL010000214.1:0-2446 GCA_964590535.1 uncultured Anaerolineaceae bacterium | reverse complement strand
TGTCGAACAGAGAGAGCACGTCCTGGGCGAAGAAGCCGGGGAAGAAATCTGCCTGTTCTTCTTTGGTCAGACCATACTCAGGATGGTCGATCAGTTGGTTCATATCAAACATGGCATCGGCCAGTTGATAGGTCGCGACCTGATTCTGATAGCCAACCACAACATCGGGGACGTCCGCGGTGTTCAGGATGGGCAGCATCTTGTTGAAGATGTCGCCGTAGCTACCGGCATACTCAGCGGTGACTTTGATTCCATACGCATTGGTCGCGTTGAAGTCTTCAACGATCTTGGCAATCGCGGCTTCGCGAGCGGAACCGGTGTGCTGGTGCCACCAAACGATTTCTTTGGCAGGAACAACGCCAGCCCAAGGATCGACCACTGGGGGTTCGGTCGGGGCTTCAGTCACTACTGGAGCTTCGGTCGGAGCTTCGGTCACGACTGGGGCTTCGGTCGGGGCGGGGGCTTCTGTTGCTTTCGCGCAAGCGCCAAGCACCAGGGAGGCAATCAGGATGACTGCCACAAACAAAACACTCGTTCTTCTCATTTTTCAAAACCTCCATTTTGAATCTGATTATTTTGAGCAACACGATATCGAAGGCTGAGAGAATACCTTCGCAATATCCAACAAATAATTATATCCTATCCTTTCAAACCCGTTGTGGCAATTCCCTGCGTGAACTGTTTTTGAGTCAGGAAATACACAATCAGGATAGGAATAATCGTGATGACCGCGCCAGCCATCAACCAGTGGGTGTACGGTCCGGCTTCTTGCACAAATCCATACAGACCTACCATCAACGGACGCCAGGTATCGCGGGTGGTTACAAGCAGCGGCCACTGGAAAGCATTCCACGAGGCCGTGAAACCAAATAGGAGCACGGTCATGATGGGCGCCTTGCTGATTGGCATCACAATCTGGACCAAAAAACGCAGGTGGTCACAGCCATCGATGCGCGCCGCGTCCCATAATTCATCTGGAATCTGCGCGAAGAACTGGCGCAGCAGGAAAATGCTGAACGCGTTCGCCATAAAAGGCACCGTGAGCGCCCAGTAAGTGTTTATCCAGGTGCCGCCCGGCAGCGGGATGATATTGCCCCGGATGAGAAGGTAGTTCGGGATAAGCGTCACAGATTCTGGAATCATCATCGTCGCCAGAAAAATTCCGAAAATAAGGTTTTTTCCCTTAAACTCAATTCGTCCGAAGGCATACCCAGCCAGAATCGACGTGAAGAGCAGCCCGGTCAAGGTGCCAAGAGTCACCAGTACACTGTTTATGAAATATTTTGAAAAGTTGGCTTGCTCCCAGGCTTCCTTGTAATTAATCCACTGAGGGACCTTGGGAACTAATTGGCGCGTAATCGTTTCACCGAGGGTCATCAGCGAATTGGTGATCATCCAGAAAAATGGGAAGATAAAGATGACCGCGCCAATCAACAGAATAAGGTACAAGAGACCTTTCCCGATGATTCTGCCGGCGTGGTTCTCTTTGATTGCTTTTTGGGGTGTAGGCATCGCCATAGAATTATCCATAGAAAACCCGCTCTCCCATAATCTTGTTCTGTGCCAACGTGAGCCCTAAGATGACGATGAAAAGCACGATCGCCTGCGCGGTAGCGACGCCGTACTGGTTCGCTTTGTAGAAACGGTCAAATACCAGCAAGCTGGTAGTAATCACCGAATTCTGCGCGCTGGGCGTACGCATCACGTAGAGATGGTTAAAGGCTTTGAACGTGCCAATAAAACCAATCAGCGTCAGGTAGAAGGTCACCGGAGAGATCATCGGAATGGTGATGTGCCAGAAGCGGTCCCATTTGCTGCCTCCGTCGATTTCGGCTGCTTCGTAAATCTCTTTTGGGATGTTTCCAAGCCCTGAAAGGAAGATAACCGTGTTGTATCCCACAAAGGACCAGATGCCGAAAATGATAATCGTCAGCAGCGCAAGGCTGGGACCTCCGGCTAAACCGGTGACATTGACTCCAAGCAGTCTTAGCACTGGTTTGGGTTCAAAGCGCCATTTAAGCGGATCGACCCCGAAAAACCCGATTAATCGGTTCGCGAGAGAAGTTTCGCGGCTTGAAAAAATGATCTGAAAGACGACCGCGGTACTGATCGAGGGCGTGATATACGGAAGGAAGTAGATCATGCGGAAAGCTTCTTTTCCGATGATGTCCTGGTAGAGGATATATGCCAGCACTAAACCCAGAATAATCTCTGCCGGTACTGTCCCCAGTGCGTAATACACGGTCACGATCAAGGAATTTAGGAAATCTTTATTTCCAGTTTCATACATCATCCCCCAACCGGTCACAGAGATCACGCCGCCGAGGATTAGCACCAACGCACCAGCTATTTGGGCCAGGCGTTGACCATTGTTCAAAGACCGAAACGCTTTTCCCCAGACCAGTGAGCCGAGGATAATCAGCCCAATGCCAGCAACGAGCACCAG
>CAZPWL010000213.1:0-2518 GCA_964590535.1 uncultured Anaerolineaceae bacterium | reverse complement strand
CACGCATGGCCGCGCTGCTTGCCGGCCTGCCGCCGGATGTGCCCGCCCTGACGGTCAACCGCCTGTGCGCCTCGGGGCTGGCGGCGGTGAACCTGGCCGCCCGGGCTATCCGGGCAGGAGACGGTGAAATCTACGTGGCCGGTGGCGTGGAAAGCATGAGCCGCGCGCCCTACGCCTTCGCCAAAACGGCCGGCGGGGGCAACTTTACCGTTTACGATAGCGCGCTCGGATGGCGTTTCGTCAACCCGCGCATGGAAGCGCTTTACGGCACGGAAGCGATGGGCGTGACCGCTGAAAACATTGCCGCGCAGACCGGGATTACCCGCCAGGAGCAGGACGAATTCGCGTTCCTCAGCAACAGCCGTGCGCTTGCCGCCCAGGACCAGGGTAAATTCGCCGAGGAAATCCTGCCCATCCCCATACCGCAGCGCAAAGGCGAGCCAGTTCTTGTCAGCCAGGACGAACGCCCGAGGCGCGATACCAATCTGGAAGCCCTGAGCAAGCTTAAACCAGCCTTTAAACCCGATGGCAGCGTCACCGCGGGCAACTCCTCCGGTTTGAATGACGGCGCCGCCGCGCTGGTGTTAATGAGCGCGGAAAAAGCCCGCGCGTTGGGGATTAATCCGCTTGCCCGCGTGGTCAGCAGCGCGGCTTCTGGCATTGAACCGCGTGTTATGGGCTTGGGACCCATTGAGGCGACCCGCCGCGCCCTGAAGAAAGCCGGCCTGACGGTTGAGGACATTGGACTGGCGGAAATCAACGAAGCCTTCGCGGTGCAAGCCCTGGCAGTCATGCGGGAACTGGGGCTGCCGCACGAAATCACGAATGTGAACGGTGGGGCGGTCGCGCTCGGTCATCCATTGGGCTGTTCCGGCGCGCGCATCCTGACCACCCTGGTACACGAAATGCGCCGCAGAGCGCCCAAAGCCAAACGCCCGTTTTACGGGCTGGCGGCGCTGTGCGTGGGCGTGGGGCAGGGGGAAGCGACGATTATCGAATGGGTGAACTGACAGCCCTCAGGTGCTGGCTGGATAGGCGGTTAAGAGCAGCTCCGACATCACTTGCTGAATGGAATCATTAATTTCCCGCGGGTCTAAGGTGTTGGAAAGCTCTCTTGGGTCATAGGCCTTTCCAACCTGCACCCGAATGGGAATTTGCCAATCTTTCCCCGGATGCAGCCTTTGCATGGCAAATTGCGTGATCATTGCTATCTGATGACGCCTTTTGAGATTCTTAGACCAGGCGACAAACAAGCTCTTCCAGGCCTTGGGGGCTACGGTCTGGCTGATTAACAAGGGCAACAAGCGAGCCTCCGGCACTTTGGAGAGAAAAATTCCTGCGCTTTGTGACCAAGCCCTAAGAGATTGCAGAGCGCCAGGAGCTAATGCCGGGTCTGGTTCCAATAAACCTTTCGGAAAGAGAATTACAGCCTGTCCAGCTTCAAGTTTTTCGATGATCTCGCGCATATTCCCCATCCGCCCGACTGGATCTGTTTCCAAAAAGATCAGGTGGCGGGAAACATTAGGAAGCGCGGCGAGCATGGGGCGTCTTGCAGCCACAACGCTGCTGTCGTTTCTGGCTACACAACTGAGAGCGCCAAGGCTGTCTCCTCCGCCCGCATGGTTAGCCACAACCAATAATGGCGCTTCGCGGGGTACCCGCTCTTCACCAATGAATTCCTGCCCATCCGTCAGGTAATCCAATGCCAGATTCGCGCTCTGCCGAACATCTCCCGCTGCCAAGGAGCGGTCAACCCGAAGCAGGATTTCCGCGAATTCGCGCGCTGCCTTTTGAGTGAGCCGACGAAACGCTTGGAAAAATAGACTTCCGGTACGAATATTGAGTGCTCGCGCGATATCCATAAAGATATACTCCCCGATCATGTTTGGACCGGGCGGATTGCTTTGCAGAGCTTCAGGCAGTTCTTGCGTGTTCATACCCATTAATTGTACGATACCAGAAAAATAAAACCGATGCCAAGCCTGAACAATTTCAGGGGATTTGCGTGGCAACATCCGCCGAACCAGCGCCAGGGTGGAAACAGAGCAGCGGCCCTTTTCTTATCTCCAGGCTGGCTGCTGCCGCGCTACCTGACCATGTTTTGGGTGCTTAACCGCGGTTGGGGGTTCGGTAACCTTATAAATGAGCCTGGCACATAATTTGCAACTAACTCACATGAATACTCCGATAAACTACTGCGTGGTGACCTATGAATAATCAAACCTTTTCGCCGTCTACCGACCCAGAAGAGCACCCGAAAAAAAGCTATAAATTTCTGTTTATTGCCGCGGCGCTCTTGTTTGTGCTGAGTCTCGTGCTCATTTTCTCCGATGGCAAGAAAGACAGTTCCAAAAATCCGCCGGGCGAAGGCACCCCTTCCGGCACGGCAGTGGACAGTCTGCTCTTCGCGCAGCTGCCGGGAGCCCTGGCGGAACGCGGCCTCGACGGCCTGAAGCTGGACGATATCACGTTTAACGAGGTTAAAGACCAGGCAGTTCTATGGATGGCTGCCAGTGAC
>CAZPWL010000212.1:1442-2519 GCA_964590535.1 uncultured Anaerolineaceae bacterium | reverse complement strand
CAATATTTCGTTTTTGACAGTCGACTTGAGCAACAAAAACTGGCGCTCGATGCTGCCCAGCAGGGCTTTCCCCATCATCACCTGTTTCGCGGCGCTGCACCATATCCCGGACTCTCAAGCTCGCTCTGATTTCTTTCAAGCCGCAGCCGGCTTGCTTTCTCCGGGAGGGCGGCTGCTGCTTTCGGTCTGGCAGCTTTTTAACGACCCGCGCATGGGCGCGCACGTCCTGCCCTGGAGCACGGTCAACATGGATACTTCAGACCTGGAAAACGGCGATTACCTGGTTGACTGGCGCGCGGGCGGATATATCGACCAACGCTATGTGCATGTTTTTAGCCCGGAGGAACTTCGCGCCCTCGGCTTGGCGGCTGGTTTGGAGCTGCGGGAAACGTTCTATTCAGATGGCAAAAGCGGAAATCTGGCGCTCTATCAGGTTTGGTGCAAAACTTCCTGACCTTTACTTACCCAAGCGCGACGTCCAGCAGCATCATCGTGGCAAACCCCAACATCACGCCGATGGTTGGAATGTCAGAATGGTCGGTTGCGCTGTTTTTTGCTTCCGGAATGAGTTCTTCAGCCACTACATAAATCATCGCCCCAGCCGCGAATGCCAGCGCGTACGGCAGCATATTACGCATCGAGAGCACGGCAAAAGCCCCGATCACTGCGGCTATCGGTTCCACCAGGCCGGAAAGTTGACCCCAAAAAAAGGCTTTTCCGCGGCTGATGTCCTCCCGACGCAGCGGCATAGAGACCGCCATCCCTTCCGGGAAGTTTTGAATGCCGATGCCGAGTGCCAGCGCAATTGCTGAGCTCAGCGTCGCACCGCTGAGGCCGGCGTGCACGGCGCCAAACGCCACGCCCACCGCCAAACCTTCCGGAATGTTGTGCAGCGTAATCGCGAATACCAGCAGCACGCTGCGCTGCCAGGAGGTCTTAATACCCTCAGGGTCTTTTTCCCCCGGATGCAGATGCGGGAGCAGTTTATCCACGCTGTATAGGAATCCCCCGCCCAGGAGGAAGCCAATAACTGCGGGCATCCAAACAGGCGTGTCCAGGCTTCCGGAAAGCTCAATC
>CAZPWL010000212.1:0-1432 GCA_964590535.1 uncultured Anaerolineaceae bacterium | reverse complement strand
TGGCGGCAATCATCACCCCAGCCGCGAAACCCATCATGCCATTCATCAGCTTGACGTTGATTTCTTTGCCAAAAAACACGCCGGCTGCGCCCGCGGCGGTCATCGCATAGGTAAAAGCGGTTGCCAAAAGCGCTTGAAGAATCGGGTTAAGACCAGAGAAAATTGCGAGCATACGCCACCTGAAAATGATAAGATTGAACTGGAGCAATTGTACCTGATGAACACACCGCCTGACGCGCCAAAATTGAATAACAGCAGTATTGATGAACTGCCGACCCGGCTCGAAAGCTGCCTTGATGCGCGCGGCGCTCTGATAAGGCAAGGCAGCAAAAACGCGCTGCGGCTCTTTAACGGGTTTTACGAGGGATTGCCCGGCCTGGTTGTGGATTTGTTTGCCAGCACTCTGGTCATTTCTAATCACAGCCGCGACCCCGAAAGTCTGAAAGAGGCGGAACTGAGCGCGCAGGCTTTCTTCAGGCCGCGGCTTCCGTGGATTTCCAGCGTACTGGTCAAGCGGCGCGCGGCACAGGAGCTTCATCTGCAACGCGGAGAGCGCGTGTTTGGGGGCGACCCCGCCGCTGAAATAGAGGAGGAGGGCGTGAAATACGCGCTGAACCTGCGCTTGAACCAGGACAGCAGTTTTTACCTCGATACACGCGCCTTGCGAGCCTTCTTGCGGGAAAATTCCGGTGGAAAATCCGTGTTAAACTGCTTCGCCTATACTGGGGCGCTGGGAATCGCCGCGCTTGCGGGCGGCGCGCGCTCGGTTCTGCAGACCGACCTGAACGCGGACGCCCTTAAGTTGGCAAGGCGTTCATTGAATCTGAACAAATTTGAGGGCAGCATGAATCTGCTCCCGCTGGACTTTTTTAAGGCGGTCAGCCGCTTAAAAACCAGTAAGTCCCTGTTCGACTGCGTGATTCTCGACCCGCCCCTGTTCTCCACCACAGACGCGGGCACGGTAAATCTGACTGAGAACTGGCTGACGCTGGTTAACAAGGTCCGTCCGCTGATAGCCGACGGCGGGCTGCTGATTGCCATCAACAACGCGCTGTACCTCTCTGGCGCGGAACTTTCTGCAAGCCTGGAGCAGCTCACCCAGTCCGGGTACTTAGAGCTGGAAACACGCATTCCTGTTCCGGAGGATGTTACCGGATTCCCAGCGACCATCCAAAGCCCCGCCCGCGCCCTACAATCACCCCACCAAAATCAGCGTGCTGCGCGTGCGGCGCAAGGACGGCGCGAAGGCGACCCTCTGAGTCGCAGTAGAACAAATCGAACTTTTTTAATCTATTAATCACAACCAGATGCTGCCTGGCATGACGGAGCCGTGTCGGTCAGCTTCCGAGTGCCCAAATTGGATTTGACAAGTGTTTTTGCTTATGCTAAAATCTCTGCCACTTGAAGCCCAAAGGGCTGAAAAGAAACCAAG
>CAZPWL010000211.1:0-2522 GCA_964590535.1 uncultured Anaerolineaceae bacterium | reverse complement strand
CTGATTATACAATCAATTGTTGGTTACAGAATAATCGGAGCGCGGCTGTTTCAGCGTAGTCCGTTGGGAGTGTTTCCGCATCGCTCAAGCGGCTGCCTGCGTGTCGTGGGCGAAGCTGGCGAGCGCAAGCGAGACTGAAGAGGGAGAGAAAAAGACCCTCTTCCGCCCTGCGGGCACCTTCCCCCGCGGGGAAGGCAAAAATAAGTGTGGGGGCACATTCCCCCATGGGAAAGACTAAAAAGTACGCAGGCATATTCCCCTAAAGGGAAAGCAAAAATAGCGCGGAGAGACCACTATAAATTGCGAACTGAAAGAGAAAAGCCCCCTACCGCTCCTGCAGCCAGATTTCCGCGCCCTGTTCCTGCGCTGGCAGCCGCAAAACGCCGTTTTCCACGCGCGCGCGCCCGCCGCCCAAAAGCCCGCCAAACACTTCCCGGTCCGCAAAGCCTGCCTGCGGCAGCGGCAATTCCCGCTCCGGGAGAGCCTCTTCCGAGCGGTTGGCGTGCACCAACACGCGTTGGTTTCCAAGCACGCGCTGGAAGAGCAGGCTGCCCCAGTCCCCAAATAGAATCTGGAAGGCGCCCTCAGCCAGCACGCGGCTGCCCTTGCGCAGCGCGATGAGCTTTTGATAAAACCCGAACAGCTCCATATCCCAGGCGCTTTCATCCCAGGGCATGCACGCGCGGCTGCCAAAGTCTTCCTGGTCGCTCAGACCAATTTCATCGCCGTAGTACAGGCAGGGAACCCCAGGGAAGCAGAACTGCACAGCGGCCGCCAGTTTGCTCAGGGCTTTGTTCCCGCCCAGCTCGCTCAGGATGCGCGCGGTATCGTGGCTGTCCACCGAATTGAGCTGCTGCAGGGCAACCGCCCAGGGCACTGCCGCCAGGTGTTCCTGCCAGCTGCGCAAAACCAGCTCGGTCGGCCAGCGCTCGCTCCCGCCCAGCTTGCCCTGCCAGTGCACCGCGTCCTGCTGGTAGGGGCGCAGCCAATGCAGCAGTGGGTCGGTAAAGCCGGAGTAGTTCATCACGCCGTCCCAGCCCTCGCCCTGCAACTGGGAGGCAGCCTCGAAGAAGTTTTCCGCCACCAGATAGGCTTCCGGGTTGGTTTCTTTCACCGCCCGCCGGATTTCCGGCAGGATTTCCCGGTCCAGCTGCTGTTTATCCTGGCGCCCGAGCATGTTCCCCACGTCCACGCGCCAACCGCTGGCGTTCCAGGGCGCGCGCAGCCAACGCCGCAGAATGCTGTCCTCCCCGCGGTACATCAGTTCGCGCAGGCGCTGGCTGGCATAATTCAGCTTGGGGAGCGAGCCAAAGCCCAACCAGGAGACGTACTCCTCGGGGCTCTCGCCAAAGAAAAAGTATTCACGTTCCGGGCTCGCGGGGTCGGCTTTTGCCGCCTGGAACCAGGGATGCCCGATGCCGCAGTGGTTGGGAACGATATCCAGGATATAGCGCATGCCGTGCCTCGCGAAAGCCTCGCTCAGGGTTTGCAGGGCCGCGTCGCCGCCCAAAACCGGGTCCACATGCGCGTAATCCGCCACATCATAGCGGTGATTGGTGTAAGCCCCAAAAATCGGGTTCAGGTAAACCGCGTTCACGCCCAGGCGCTCCAGGTAGCCCAGACGCTGCTGGATTCCTTCCAGGTCGCCGCCGTAAAAAGGCAGCAAGCCGGGCTCACGCGGGGCGCGCTCGCCCCACGGGAAGGTCTGCCGGCGCCAATTGCGGTAAGGTATCGCTTCGTTTTGTGGGTCATTCGTCGGGTCGCCGTTCTCAAAGCGGTCCGGGAAGATTTGGTAAAACACGCTGCTTTCCAGCCAGGGGATAGCAGGCGTATCCGCCAGCAGCTTGAAATCGAACAGGGAGAAAGGCACGCCCTGCCCGATGCCGGCTGCGTTCAGCCACCAGACCACTTCTTTCGTGCGGATGGCAAAGCGGTACGGGACGCGCGGCTCGTTCACGCGCAAGTCGGCTTCCCAGGCGAGGATGCCCGCTTGCTCCTTGCCGGGCTTCATGTCCGTGAACTGCTGCTCGCCGTTGGGGATGGTGCGCAGCACTACCTGTTCAATGGGCGCGTCGGCAGGCGTGAGCAGACGCACACGCACGCTTTCGCCCAGGCGCGGGCGTGGGTCTGAAAGGTAATCGCTTGTGCCAAAATGCAGCACCTGGCTCAGCCAGTCGGGTTTATCGGTGCTCATGTTCATCGATGTCCTCAAGGCGCTAATTCTACCAATGAATGGCAATTCGGGTAGAATTTACTGCGGGCGCAGGGCTTTCTCCGCTTTGAAGGCTAAACCGATAAGCTGAAAATGGTTACAATTAGCAGGATAGGGAGCCGTGCAGAAACGCGCGCGAAAGGAGACCGGGGATAGATGGCAAACGAGACACTGGATAAAGCCAAAAAGAACAAAGCCGATGAGTTTTACACCCAAATGCCGGATATTGAGGCCGAACTGCGGCATTACAAGGAACACTTCCGGGGCAAGGTGGTGCTGTGCAACTGCGATGACCCTTACGAAAGCAACT
>CAZPWL010000210.1:0-2525 GCA_964590535.1 uncultured Anaerolineaceae bacterium | reverse complement strand
TTTTACTCTTTTTTTACCACCCAACCGCGCGGGAAACACACCATCAAGTTTTGCCTGGGTACAGCCTGTTACGTTGGCGGCATCGACCAAATCATTGAAAAAGCGAAGCAGCTCCTCAGCATCGAGCCCGGAAACACCACTCCGGATGGGATGATTACCCTGGAAGTCTGCCGCTGTGTTGGGGCCTGCAGCCAGGCGCCTGTGGTAGTTGTGGATGACAACATCCGCGGCCGAATGCAGCCGAACAGGTTCCCCAAGCTGATTCAGGACATTCAGAACCAAGAGGCGGCTCATTGAGAGAAATTGCCCTGCACATCCTGGATATCGCTGCCAACAGCATCTCCGCGGGTGCGGCGAATATCACGATCAGCATCATCGCAAATCACAGAGATGACATTCTGGAAATCATGATCGCTGACGACGGAAAAGGGATGAGTCCGGAGATGGTCCAGATGGTGACAGACCCATTCACCACCAGCCGGACTGAACGCAATGTAGGCCTGGGAATACCCCTGCTGAAGGCCGCGGCAGAAGCATGTCACGGTTGGTTCGGGATTGACTCCGAACGCGGCAAGGGGACGAAGGTGCAAGTGGGCTTCCAGCTCGGACACATCGATCGGATGCCCCTGGGCGATTTGCCCAACACCTTTTTAGGATTAATCATCGGAACACCAGATGTCCACTGGGTTTTTCGGGTGAAAAATGACGAGCAAGAGTTTTATTTTGACGACGCGGAACTTAAGAAAGAACTCGGCTCAGACTGTCTTGCTGAGCCAGAGGTCATCCATTATGTTCGCGAGCTGTTTACTGAAGGAATCGAAGCGTTAGCATTGAATTAAGGAGAGTAATATGCCTACCATTAAATCGCTTGAAGACTTGAAGAAAATGCGCGAAGAAGCTCTTCGCAAACAAGAGCTGAAGACCACGTCCGGAAAGACAGAAATCGTCGTTGGCATGGGAACCGTCGGCATTGCAGCTGGCGCTCGGGAAACGCTTAAGGCCATCCTCGAATTTGTCGACAGCAGCCACCTGGAAAACATCATCATCAGGCAGACCGGTAACATTGGAATTGATTCCTTTGAACCGGTAGTGCAGGTCATCCTCCCAGGGGAAGAAAAGGTCACCTACGGGCATGTTTCTCCTGAAGTCGTCAAGATAATCATGGAAGAACATGTGGTAAAAGGCAAAATCGCAACGGATTATCTGGTCAAGAGCTAAACATCCTGCGGTCCAGCGAATTCTTGGAAATTACTAAGCGGAAGGAATACTATGGCGTTCTATAGATCTACTGTGCTTGTTTCTGTCGACCCGGTGTGCGTTGAAAAAGGGGCTTACGAGTTGATCGACGCGTTAAACGACGAGTTGATCAAACAAGGCCTTATCGATGAGGTACGCATCCTGGAGACCCCACGGCTGGGTGATCCACAAAAATTCGGCCCCGACATGGTCGTCTACCCCGAAGGAACGCATTATACCAACCTGACCTATTTCGAGATTCCCCGCCTGGTCGAAGAGCATTTTATCAAAGGACGCATCCTCAAGCAGTATGCCTCAAAAATGCAGGACGCCATTGATGAAGAGCTTAGCGCACCGAAATCTAAGGAAATTCGCATCGTCCTGCGCAATGTTGGCGTCATCGATCCCCGCAACATTGAGGATTACATTGCCAATGACGGCTACCAGGCTTTGGGCAAAGTATTGACCGAGATGAGCCCGGAAGATGTCATCCAGGAAGTGTTGGACGCCAAGCTGCGCGGACGCGGAGGCGCGGGTTTTCCGACTGGTCTCAAGTGGCGCTTCGCCCGTCAGGCTGCCGGCGACATAAAATACATCGTCTGCAACGCGGACGAAGGCGACCCCGGCGCGTTCATGAACCGGCGTGTGCTGGAGGGTGATCCGCACTCAGTCGTCGAGGGCATGATTATTGCCGCCTACGCGATTGGCGCAAAGCAAGGCTATATCTACTGCCGGGCGGAATACCCCATCGCCGTCAGCACGATGAACCTGGCGATGAAACAGGCGCGTTCGCTTGGCTTGCTCGGAAAGAACATTCTGGGCACCGATTTCAGTTTCGATCTCGAGATGCGCATGGGCGCTGGGGCTTTTGTCTGCGGAGAGGAAACCGCTTTGATGGCGTCCATTGAGGGCAGCCGAGGTGAACCGCGCACGCGCCCGCCTTTCCCGGCGCAAAAAGGATTGTGGGGCAAACCCACAAATATTAACAATGTGGAAACTTATGCCAATGTTCCCCAGATCATCCTGAAAGGCGCGGAGTGGTACGCCAGCATGGGGACAGAAAAGAGCAAGGGTACCAAAACTTTTGCCCTGGCTGGAGATGTGAAGAACACTGGTTTGATTGAAGTCCCCTTCGGGATTACGCTGCGCGAAATCATTTTTGATGTCGGCGGCGGAATTAAAAACGACAAGAAGATTAAAGCCGTGCAAACAGGCGGCCCGATGGGTGGATGTCTACCGGAACATATGTTGGATTTACCCGTGGATTACGAGACCCTCGGTCAGGCTGG
>CAZPWL010000209.1:0-2556 GCA_964590535.1 uncultured Anaerolineaceae bacterium | reverse complement strand
CCGGGATGCAGTGACCGCCCATGCCAGGCCCCGGCGTGAACTTCATAAAGCCAAAGGGCTTGGTGGCAGCCGCGTCTATCACTTCCCAGACGTCAATGCCCAGCCGGTCGCACATTTGCGCCAGCTCATTGACCATCGAAATATTGATCATGCGGAAGGTGTTTTCCAGCAATTTGGTCATCTCCGCCACTTCCGCGGTGGAGACGGGCACAATTGTTTCCAGCGCCTGGGCGTACCAGGCCGCGCTGACTTCCGTGCAAGCCGGGGTGATGCCGCCAACCACCTTGGGGGTGTTGTAGGTGGTGTAGTCCGTTCGGCCGGGGTCCACACGTTCGGGCGAGAAAGCCAGGAAGAAGTCCTCGCCCACCTTCAGGCCGCAGCATTCGCTCAGCTTGGGCAGCACCAGCTCGCGCGTGGTGCCGGGGTAGGTGCTGGATTCCAGCACGATGACCATGCCGCGGTGCAGGTACGGCGCGAGCGATTCGCTGGCGCTGGCGATGAACGACAGGTCAGGGTCGCCGGTTTTACGCAGGGGGGTGGGCACGCAGATAGAAACCGCGTCAATCTCGGTCAACAGGCTGTAATCGGTGGTGGCGCGCAGCCGGCCAGCTTCCACATGCTTGCGCACCTGGGCGTTGGGGACGTCCAGAATGTAGCTTTCGCCGCGGTTGATGCTGTCCACCTTTTCCTGGATGGGGTCGATGCCGGTCACATTAAAGCCGGCGTTGGCAAAGGTGACTGCCAGCGGCAAGCCCACGTATCCCAGGCCAATAATGGCAATATTGGCTCTGCGTTTGTTAATCAATTCCATGATTTCGTCTTTAACCATAGTTCACCTGGTTTCTCAGCAAATTTTCTAAAAGAGACTTAATTGCTCCGGCGGCGTTTCTTCGCGCGCTTCGGGAGCTGTTTTGGGGGTCGGGGGTTTTTCTGTCTGCTGCAGGAACTGCTTCAGACGGCCAAAATCTTCCATAAGGGTGGTCTTCAGGGCTGGTTGGTGCAGCGCGGCGGCGGGATGGTACATGGTGACCACCACGCGCCCATTCACCTGGTGCGGGCGTCCGTGAATCTGGCTGATTTTGCCGTCGGTCACAAACTTTGCCATGGAAAAGCGCCCCAGCGTCACAATCACGCGCGGGTTGATGGCTTCAATCTGGGCGTTCAGGTACTGGTCGCAGGCTGTCAACTCGTCCGGTTCCGGGTCGCGGTTGCTGGGCGGGCGGCATTTGACCACGTTCGTGATGAACACCTCCGCGCGATTCAGACCCGCGCACGCCAACAGCTCATCCAAAAACTTGCCCGCCTGCCCGACGAAAGGCTGCCCTTGCTGGTCTTCGTGGTAGCCGGGGCCTTCGCCGATGAACATCACCAGGCTCGCGGCAG
Source organism: uncultured Anaerolineaceae bacterium (assembly GCA_964590535.1). Taxonomy (GTDB): domain Bacteria; phylum Chloroflexota; class Anaerolineae; order Anaerolineales; family Anaerolineaceae; genus Mesolinea. The sequence goes on along the minus strand of CAZPWL010000209.1, from coordinate 1,173 downwards.
GGCCTTCCCCTGGGACGGCGCGCGTTCGGCCTGCATATAACTGGCAGGCGCGGCATTGCTGCACCTGGGCGCGGATGGCTTGTAAGCTTTCTTCTGATGGCATGGATGGGTCTCCGAAACTAAATTTTACCCCAATACAGGCTCAAAAACCGCTTGCTGTGGGTTTTATCAGCCTTTGCAAAGCTTTCGGCTCAATTTCTTCAAGCGTGAGCAGCAGCGCGTCCTCGCGCGTATCCTCATAATACCCGGGGCGCAAGCCGACTGCTTTGTATCCCAGGCCGTAGTACAAGTGCAGCGCGGCTTCGTTGCTCACGCGCACTTCCAACACAGACTTGCGCGCCCCCAGCTGCCAGGCTTGCAGCAGCGCGCTAGCCAGGAGCGCCCGCGCGGCGCCGCGCCCGCGCCATTCCGGCGCGACTGCCAGCGTGGCCACTTGCGCTTCATCCGCGGCCAGCCAGATTACCACATTGCCGATGATGACGCTCCGGGCGGCTTCACCGGTCGTTTCTGCCACCAGGCAGATGGAAGATGCGTCCGGGCGCAGTTCGTACGCGAACGAGCCCGGCGGCCATGGAGTGCGGAAAGAAAGCTGGTCCAGCGCTTCCACCTGAGGCAGGTCAGCGTGGGTCATCCGGCGCAGACGGACGGAGGGAGTGGAGTTCATTCGGGGACGTTGCTGAGGGTATGCACGTATATTGGTGAGAGCGCGGCGGCGTCATCCGCGTTGCCCTCTTTCAGACGCAGCCATGCCAGCTCGGCCAGCACAGCCGGGCGGCGCATGGCTTGCGCGGGGCTGGCCAGGCGCGCGGTTTTCCACTTGCGCCCGAGGACGCGGCGTTCTTCCTCGCCCATTTCTCCACACACATACACCGGCGAGTTGATTGTCGCGGCGATTTCGCGCGCGTCTGAGACCTGCACTTCGCCCTCGCGCGACCAATGGCTGTTGGCAGCCAGGTAGCGCGCCCAGGCAAAGCGTCCGCGCCCCACCTGCAGCAGGGCAATCATCGGCCGGCGCAAGATGGGCTGCCCGGCCGCCAGGATATCCAGCGAGGGCACCCCCGCCACCGGCAGCCGCAGCGCCAGCGCCATGCCCTTGCACACGCTCATCCCGATGCGCAGACCGGTGAAAGAGCCGGGACCCGTGGTTACGGCAATCAGCTCAATCTCTTTTGG
>CAZPWL010000208.1:0-2615 GCA_964590535.1 uncultured Anaerolineaceae bacterium | reverse complement strand
CACAGGCAGGAGAGGACGACCAAGCCCTCCAGATTATCGAGATTGACCCTAAACACGGGTTAAATAAGCGTTTCGGCACTGGCAACGACCTTTTCGCGGACCGCCGGCCGGACCAATATCAACTGTAGTCTCCTCTCATTCTATCCAAACCGACCCTAGCTCAGTCCAATTTTGTTAATTCACAAAAAAAGACTGCCCTGAAGAGCAGTCTTTTAGTAGGCAGCGAATTGCGTTTAGGCGCCGAATTTTTCCAGGCGCAGGGCATGCGCCAGCGCGTAAGGCATCAGGTCGGTCGCTTCAAAGCGCGAACCCAGGCTGCCCTTGGCGCAGGCGCGCTCGCCGTAGGTCGTCAACCCATCCGGCAGGCAGTTCTTGCTGTAAATCATCGTCGGGACTGGGTGCCAGGAGTGCGCGCGCAGCTTGGCGGGGGTGGAATGGTCGCCGGTAATAATGAGGACATCCGGATCCAGCGCAAGAATGCGCGGCAGCAGCGCGTCCACTTCCTCGATGATATGGACCTTGGCATCAAAGTTGCCATCTTCGCCATAACTGTCAGTTTTCTTGATATGCACAAAGAAGAAATCGTATTTATCCCAGTTCTGTTCCAACATCGTGATTTCTTCATCCATCGAGGCAGCGGCTTCCAACACGGTCATCCCGACCACTTTGGCGACGCCGCGATACATCGGGTACATCGCGATGGCGACCGGATTCACGCCCCAGATTTGGCCAAAAGTCGGCCATTTGGGCAGCTGCGCAAAGCCGCGCAGCACAAAGCTGTTCGCCGGGTGCTCCGCTGCCAAGATTTCGTTGCCCTGGCGCACAAATTCATGGATAAATTCCGCTGTTTTCTCCGCCTCCGGCACCGCCGCCTTAGCGATGTGGGCTTTTTTCCCGACTGCCTGTGGGTCAGTATCGCTGACCTCGCCGCTCAAGCCTTCTCCGCGGAGGACAAACACAAAGCGGTATTCTTTCTCAACCTGCAAGATAACTTCCACGCCGGGGATGTTGATTTTCTCCATCAACTTCTGGCAAAGTTTCTCACCAACTTCGGTGGGGATGCGCCCCGCGCGGCGGTCGGTGATGACGCCTTCGGAATCGACGGTGCAGAAGTTTCCGCGGGCAGCCACATCGCCTTTTTGAAGGTCGAAGTCAACACCCAGCGCTGAGAGCACGCCGCGTCCGATTTCATACTTAATCGGGTCGAAGCCAAACAAACCGAGGTGCGCCGCGCCGCTCCCGGGAGTCAGTCCAAAAGGCAGCGGGTGGTGCGCGCCGAGCACGGATTTGGCTGCCAGCGCGTCCATGTTCGGTTTAACAGCGCTTTCCAGTTCGGTTTTGCCGCCTTCAGCCATCGGCAGGCCGCCCAGGCCGTCCATAACAAGCAGAACAATCTTGGATTTTTGATCTTCTTTAAGCAGGGGTTTTATGATATCGAAGTCCATCGTAAGTCTCCTTTGAAGGTAATTGACTAAGTACTAATTATAGGCGCAATCATTGCTGATAACAAATTTTATAAAGATTTTCAAAGGCGATCCTGCCGCGCGAAACAAAAGTGTTTCATGTGCTGATTGCCTGGAATATGTCCATTTCAACCGAGAGCTTGCATCCTTTATGCGAGCGCACTGAACGCGTTCCACTGCACGTTTCCAGCAGTTTTATCTGGCTGTCAGATGTGCTTGAGCTCGGTGTTGTTCAACGCCTCGATGACAGCAATAATTCCCGAATTGTCCAGCTCACCGCCGCCGTTGGCGCAAAGCGCTGCGTAAAGTTGAGCCAACAGCCCCGCGCCAGGCAACGAAATTCCGTATTCTCGCGCGGTTTCCATGACGATGTTCAGATCCTTGCTTTGCAGGCTGGAACGGAAGCCGGGCGCGCGGTTGCCCGCCAGCAAGCGCTGAGGCTTGACATCCAGCGTCCAGCACTGGGCGGCGCCGCCGCGCACTGCGCTAACCACCTTTTCGGGGTCCGCGCCGGCTTTCTGCGCGAAAATCAACAGTTCGCCCATTGCCAGCATCTGCGCCGCGACCATAATTTGGTTGCAGGCTTTGGCGACCTGACCAGCCCCTGGCCCGCCAATGTGCGTGACTGTCTTACCGATTGCCTGAAAAGCCGGCATCACCTTCGCAAGCGCGTCCGCGTCGCCGCCGACCATGATTGACAAAGTGCCTTGTTGCGCGCCGATATCGCCGCCGCTGACCGGCGCGTCCAGGCTTTGGACGCCTACTTCAGCCATGCGCGCATATATTTCTCGGCTTGCCGCTGGTTTTATGGTGGAGTTATCCACAAAAATCATGCCGGGATGCGCGCCGTAAAGGACGCCGTTTTCTCCCAGGGCTACTTTCAGGACGTCGGGCGAATCGGGTAAGTTGGTGAACACCACGTCCGAACGTTCGGCCACTTCCCGCGGACTCTCCGCTGCGCCGGCGCCCAGGCGCACCAGGTCTTCTACCTTCTGACGCGAACGGTTGTGCACGACCACCGGAAAGCCGGCTTTCAGCAGGTTTTGCGCCATCGGTTTTCCCATCAATCCCAAGCCAATGTATCCCAAACGTAAGCTGCCCATGTTTTTTCTCCTTAGCTCCTATTATATCCTGTGGGGAAAATTCTGCGCC
>CAZPWL010000207.1:0-2629 GCA_964590535.1 uncultured Anaerolineaceae bacterium | reverse complement strand
AACACCCGCTCCTGCGCGCCGACGGATATCGCGCTCAGCAGCGCGAGTGTGGCGGAGAACCTGCCCGGCGGCACTACAGTAGGCAGCTTGAGCGCGACCGACCCCGACAGCGCGGATACGAGCTTTACTTACAGCTTCGCGGACCTTGTTGGGTATCCTGATGCAAATCATTTCAGCATTGATGGAAACGCGCTTAAAACAAATGTTCCCTTTGATTATGAGACAAAGTCAAGTTACATTATCCGTCTGAAGGTGACCGACCCCTGGGGGGAGACCTACGAAGAAAACTTCACCATCAGCGTGACGGATGTGAATGACGCGCCTGTGCTGACCTATATCGGCAACAAGACTGTTAATGAACTTATCGCGTTGAGCTTTACGGCCGCGGCGAGCGATGCTGACCTGCTCGCGCAAACCCTTGCGTTCAGTCTGGCGGACGGTGCTTCGGGTGAGGTGCCGGAAAGCGCCGTCATTGACCCGGTTACCGGCGCATTCAGCTGGACACCCAGCGAAGCACAAGGACCTGGCAGCTACACCTTTGATATATGCGTCAGTGACGGCGCTTTGAGCGACTGCGAGACCATTACCGTTACAGTCAATGAAGTGAATGTAGCGCCGGTCCTGAGCCCAATTGGGAACAAAGATATTGAGGAATTGGTAGCCTTTAGCTTCACCGCCAGCGCAAATGACGTGGACATCCCGGCGCAGACGCTTTCCTTCAGCCTGGCAGCAGGCTCCGCAGGCGCAGTTCCCGCAGGAGCGGCGATTGACCCGACTACGGGTGTTTTCAGCTGGACGCCCACGGAAGCCCAAGGCGACGGTACATACACCTTTGATGTGTGCGCCAGCGACGGGGATTTGCAAGACTGCGAGACAATTGCCATCCACGTTTATGAAGACCTGCAGGTTACCAACCTGGACCTGTGGAGCGCGACCGCCTCGGTAGGTCCCTGGGCAGCAGTGCCGGGCTCATACGCCGAAGGTTTCGTGATGGAGTTGGACCCGGCGGTGGAATACTACTACCTGGACACCAATAGCATCACCAGCAACCGTGCTCTGGCAAATGGACTATATCCCTTCACAATCGCAAGCCACCCGGCGGACTTCTTCAGCTATTGGGCAGCTAAGGGCGTGGTGGATGACGCAACTGGCTGGCAAGGCCAGATGTGGGACATCATCAATGGAGGCGCGCCCTTCTTCTATCTGAAGGTGGAAGGCACGCAGTACACCCTGATAGACGGGCTGCAGTACGCGCTGGGGAACACGAACGAAGTGCTGCGCGTGAATGGCAGTTACCTGTTAGGCGATTACAGCTTTAGCGGCAGCGTGGCGGACAGCAATGGTTTCAGCGACGACCTGAGCGTTGACATCAGCTTTGTCGGACTCTTGGACATGACCGACGCGCAGCTGCAGTACTCCGTGGACCAGAGCGCCTGGACTGATCTGGCCGGGAGCTTTACCGCTGGGTACAGCATGCTGCTGGATACTTCGGTTGAATACTATTATCTAAACACGCCTTCCGTGACGGTCAACCGACCGCTGGCGGAAGGATTGCACCCGTTCTTCGTCGAAAGCTACCCGGCGGACTTCTTCAGCTATTGGGCAGCCAAGGGCGTTATTGAAGGCGCGACCGGCTGGCAGGGCGTGATGTGGGACATCATCAATGGAGACTCTCCGATCTTCTATCTGAAGGTGAGCGCCGGGCCGACCTACCAGTTGGTAGACGGTTTAAGCTACCAGACCGACGGCGTTGAAAGCTACCTGAAAATCAATGGCAGCTATCTCCCGGGAGCCTACAGCTTCAGCGGCACCGTTACGGATGAATACGGCTACACCGACCAGGCAGAAGTTGATATCCTGTTCAATGACATTCCGGTTGCGCAAGGACAAAGCGTGACCACGCCGGAAGACACCGCCAAAGATATTAAACTGAGCGCGGTGGACTTGTACCCAGGCAGTCTGACCTGGGAAATCGTCAGCCAACCCGCGCATGGAACCTTGAGCGGAACGGCGCCGAACCTGACTTACACCCCGGCTTTGGATTACGTAGGACCGGACAGCTTCAGCTTCCGCGTGAACGACGGCACCAGCAACAGCATTACCGCGACCATAAACATCACAGTTACGGGTGTGAACGACGCGCCTGTACTTGACCCGATTGGGGATCGCAGCGCGGACGAAGGTCTGGAGATGAGCTTCACGGCGACCGGTACGGATGTGGAAGGCGCTGGGTTAGTTTACAGTCTGGCGGATGGTGCATTGGGTGAGGTGCCGGAAGGCGCCGTGATTGACCCGGTCACCGGTGAATTTACCTGGACACCCAGCGAAGCACAGGGACCTGGGACCTACACCTTTGATGTATGCGTGAGCGACGGTTCTATTACTGTTTGCGAAACAATCACAGTAACCATTGGCGAAGTCAACGTTGCCCCGGTCCTCGGCGCGATTGGCGACAAGACTGTTGCTGAACTTGCTCCGCTCTCCTTCACCGCCACCGCCACTGACGCTGACCTGCCTGCCAACAGCCAGACATTCAGCCTGGTTGACGCGCCTGCTGGAGCGGCAATCGACCCGACCAAAGGTTCCTTTAGCTGGACGCCCACCGAAGCGCAAGGCGCTGGCGAATACA
>CAZPWL010000206.1:0-2677 GCA_964590535.1 uncultured Anaerolineaceae bacterium | reverse complement strand
AGATTGGGTAAAGAGTTCCGCGGCGTTGGTTGCAGTGACCGAGCCGCCGTAGAGGATGCGCATCGCGTCCCCGACTTCCGCGCCAAAAAGCTCGCGCAGGACTGGTCGGATAACGTCTTTGTGCACGCTGTTCGCGCCTTCCGGGGTGGCAGCCAGTCCGGTGCCGATGGCCCAGACAGGTTCGTAGGCGATGATAATGTTTTGGGCTTGTTCTGGGGTCACCTCTTGCAGCCCCCCGCGCACCATGCCTTCGACCACGGCCGCGGTTTGCCCGGCTTGGTTCTCGGTCAGGGTCTCGCCCACGCACATTATCGGCTTTAAGCCGGCTTTCAGCGCGGCGTGGACTTTCTTGTTCACGGTCGTGTCAGTTTCGCCGAACATTGCGCGGCGTTCGGAGTGGCCGATAATGACGTACTGGCACAAATCCACCAGCATTCCAGCCGCAACTTCGCCGGTATAGGCGCCGCCAGCTTCCCAGTGCATATTCTGGGCGCCAACCTTGATCGCGGTGCCTTCCGTTTCGCGTTTGGTTACACCCAGGCACACAAAAGGCGGGCAGACCACGATATCAACCCCTTCGACTTTTTCCACCTCAGGTAGAATCGCGCGGATGAGGTCGCGCGCTTCGTAAAGGGTCTTGTTCATCTTCCAGTTACCAGCAACCATCGGTTTTCTTGATTTCATTGGAGGTCCTTTCTTCGCGGGAAATTGATTGTCTTGATTCTACCACGCATAAGCCGCCAAAATCGCGTTTCGCCTTCCGCGTGATTAAAAAACAACAGGCTGCCCGGAAGGGCAGCCTGCCTGAAGCTTGGAAATCTGGCCTTAGGGCCTGTAAATGATTGGGTTGAGCCACAAGCCGCTGTTATCCGCGGCGGTGGAGCCGTTGCGCACGGTCAGGAAGAAGGTGACATTGCTGCCGGCAAAGGAGGACAGATCAACCGTGACCTGGGTCCAATGTTCGTCGAAGACCTCGTGCCATGTGCCAAGGTCCATCAAAGGTTCACTGCCTGCCTGGGCTTGAAGCGTGAAGTAAATATCGCAGTCGTCCATACCGCCTTCGCATTGAACCGTGGCTCTGAATTTGTCGCCGCTCTGGATTGCGATTTCCGGGAAACGTCCGGTGATAAAGCCGCTGGCGGTATTGTCGGGTCGGGTAATCAATCCGGGTTCGTTCTCCTCACCACCGCTCTCACGAATGGGGTTGGCTTTGGCAATGACGTAACCTGTGCCGATGTCGCTGGTTTTACCGGGGCATTTCAGCGGATCGCTGCTGCCGTTGGTAACCCAGTTGGCGCGGCAGGCTTCCGCCGCGAAGTTGAAGACAACGCCAGTTCCGCGGATGGACTCGATGTTTGCCCAGAAAGTGCCCTTGCCGTCTGATTTGGGACCGAAGCGGTTGCCATTCTGATCAACGAGCATAAAGTGAGCGGTGTATTTGCCTGGCGTCCCAGGAGCGATCATCGAGACGCTGATGTCAATGGATTCACCGGGCTTAACCTGTTTCGGGAAGTCCACGAAGCTTGGTGCACTCATGCGGTCGCCGTCCACGAAAGCCAGATCATAGGAAGTGGTCCAGGTGCAGGAGCCGTCATTCTTCAGGCGCCAAGTTTTGACGAAGCTGGTACCACCGATTACCTTCGTTCCATCCGGGTAGGTCACATCACCGCGGAAGTCGATGCGATTGCAGGGCTTGGGCGTGGGTGTCGGGGGAATGCGCGTGGCGGTCGGCGGGATGCGCGTAGGAGTCGGCGGCACGGGAGAAATCACGACTGTCGGCAGCTGCGTTGGAGGGACGGAAGTCGGCGGCACGGAAGTGTTTGAGGGCACGACCTGGGTCTGCCCGGGAACAGCCTGCGTGGGGACTACCGCTGTGGCTGGCACGGTCGGGGTCATCTGGGCAACCATCGTCTGGAATGCTTCCAGGGTAGCCTGAGCTTGCAGGGTTTGCATCGCCCGTTGGACCGCGTCATCAAGGTTTTGGGTAGGGGCGAAAGGCGCGTTGCAGGCTGAGAGCACAAGAGCGCTGATTAGTACGAGGGCGACCGCCCAAATTCCCAGAGAGTTCTTTTTGGTGTTCATCTTACACTCCTTTAAAACTTAAACACATCATACATCATTTTCAAGACGTATTGGGCGTGCGTTTTGTTCCGGGGTAATGGAAAATGGGCTTGAGTTAGCTTCTTACTTATTATGAGCTTTGAGAAAAGCTCTGTTGGGTTTTTGCGCGCTGAACATGTTGTGGATGAGCTTGCTTGAGAGACCAAGCGATACCCCAGGGGTACTAAGTCTCCCAAGTGGGCTGGCGTTAATGCAAAAGTGCGACCAGGGAGATTGCCGTGGTCGCTAGCGATCCCTCGCAATGACGAATCCTGCGTCATCACGAGCTTGCGAAGCGACCTGCTGCTCGCTTGAATATCCTTTGTCATCCTGAGCAAAGCGAAGGATCTTCTCGCTGGTTTTATTATCCACTGAAGGCAGATTGCCGCGCCCCCTTTGCACGGTCCTTGTATTCGCGCATTCTCTGGAACGGGGGCTCGCAATGACGAATCCTTATCGCGGTCGCTAGCGCTCCCTCGCAATGATAAATCCTGCGTTATCTCGAGCTTGCGAAGCGACCTACTGCTCGCTTGAATATCCTTTGTCATCCTGAGCAAAGCGAAGGATCTTCTCGCTG
>CAZPWL010000205.1:1273-2678 GCA_964590535.1 uncultured Anaerolineaceae bacterium | reverse complement strand
GGGCAGAGCGCAAGATGGCAGAAGGCAAATTCCGTTACCTGGGCTTTTCCTTCCACGATTCCTACGCGGTATTTGAAGACATCCTGAACGGCTACGATAACTGGACTTTTTGCCAGATTCAGTACAACTATATGGATATCAACTATCAAGCTGGTCAAAAAGGTTTACACGCCGCCGCGGAAAAAGGTCTGGCGGTGGTGGTGATGGAACCGCTGCGCGGCGGCAGGCTTGCCAAGAACCCTCCGCCTCCCGCGGTCGCGGAAGTATTCGCGCGTTCCAGCAGAGACTGGACCCCGGCAAATTGGGCTTTGCAGTGGGTATGGAACCAACCCGAGGTCTCGCTGCTGCTTTCCGGGATGAGCACCATGGAACAGGTCGAACAAAATCTGGTCAGCGCAGAACAATCCAAGCCAGGCAGCCTGACGGCTGAAGACCTGCACCTTATCGAGCAGGCGCGCGTTGCCAGGGAAGCCCTCGCGCCAATCCCATGCACGCACTGCGAGTACTGCCTGCCCTGCCCCAGCGGCGTGGCTATCCCCTCCGTCTTCGAGCTGTACAACGAAGCGCTGATGTACGATGAGTCCCGCCGCGGTCAAAACGCTTACAAGCATGACATCAAGGACGAAAACAAAGCGGATTGCTGCGTGGAATGCGGCACCTGCGAAACACTTTGCCCGCAGCAGATTGAGATCATCTCATGGCTGAAGAAAGCCCACGCGTACCTGACCCCGAACGGCGGCTGAAGCCGGAAGGCGCCGCCCAGACAGCCGCGCCCGACAGCCGGTCTTCCAGCAAGCCGCAAAAGGAGCGCGTTTGGTTCGCGGCGTTGGTGCTCACGGCGCTGTTTCTAGGCGCCGGCTTGTTTGTCCTCGCGCCAGCCGGCTTCTGGGCCAAGCTCAGCGCGATTGGCTATTCGGTCTGCCACCAAATTCCGGAACGCTCATTCTTCGCGCACACGCACCAGTTCCCGCTGTGCGCGCGCTGCACAGGCATGTATCTGGGCGCGCTTCTCAGCCTCTTGTTTCACTTTTTCCGCGGCAGGCAGTGCGGGTTCCCCCCGCTTGCTGTCCTGCTTGTGCTGGGTTTGCTCTTCCTGGCCTTTGCGCTGGACGGAGTGAATTCGTTCGCCCAAGCCTTTCTACCCCAGCTAACTTTCTACCAGACCACCAACCTTCTGCGCCTCATCACCGGCTTTGGCGCCGGCATCTGCATCGGCGCCGTCCTTGGACCGCTATTCACGCAGTCGGTTTGGTCGCGCACAGAGCCCGGCGCCGCGCTCGACGGTTTCCCGCGCCTGCTTGGGCTGCTTGGCGCGGCCGCGCTGTTGGGTTGGGCGGCCCACTCGGGACCGAACTGGCTGAAAACTCCCCTGGCAGTTCTCTCCGCCCTGGCTGTGATTTTCGTG
>CAZPWL010000205.1:0-1263 GCA_964590535.1 uncultured Anaerolineaceae bacterium | reverse complement strand
GCTCACGCTGGCGTATACGGTGCTTGGCGTGATACTGCTCGGACGCGCGAACCAATACGAGCGCTGGCGCGAACTGCGCCTTCCTCTGATCATTGGTTTCTGTGCCGCGCTCGCGCAGATACTGCTTCTGGATATTTTTCGTTTGTGGCTTACCGGAACCTGGGCGGCTTTAAACCTCTGATTATCTACTGCCTGAAACTTCAGACGGACTATAATTACTTTGAATGTTCAGGTTTTAGTAAGCGAAGGGAAAAATGGGAAACGTAATTACAGGTATTTTGGGAGCCTTCGGGCTTTCCGCTTCAGCAGGTCTGAACGCGTATATTCCACTGCTGGTAGTATCACTGCTGGCAAAATTCACCAACCTGATCGCGCTCTCCAAACCATGGGACGCGCTCACCAGTTGGTGGACAATCGGCGTCCTGGCAGTGCTGGTTTTGGTCGAAGCGGTTGCTGATAAAGTACCCGCGGTAGACCATGTCAACGACGCCATCCAAACCTTCATCCGCCCAACAGCCGGAGCGATTGTGTTCGCGGCCAGCGCTGGCTCGGTGACAGAAGTTAGCCCGGTGCTGTCGCTCATCTGCGGGCTCCTGGTAGCCGGCACGGTGCACACCGTCAAGTCGGTAGCGGTTCGTCCGCTCATCACCGCAGCTACAGCCGGCGCAGGTGACCCCGTGGTAAGCACCGTGGAAGACATTGCCGCGACTCTGGTATCGGTGCTCTCAATTGCCCTGCCTGTTCTGATGCTGGTTGTGCTTGCGCTGCTCATCTGGGCTTTGATCGTGCTCATTCGCAAGCTGCGAAAGCCATCACCGGAAATTATTCAATAAGAAGTACCACGAAAGGACCTATTATGACCACCAATAATCAACTTCCCCAACCTATTACTACGTCACCCTGGTCAATCGTCAGTCTGATCAGCGGCATCTCCAGCTATCTTCTGCTGCCCTTCCTGGGCGGTATTATCGCCCTCATCACCGGTTACGTTGCCAAGCGGGAAATCAAGAGCAGCAACGGCGCGCTCAGCGGCAGCGGTATGGCTACCGCGGGCCTCTGGCTCGGATGGATTAACGTCATCCTGTGCGTGCTGGCGGTGATTCTTATCATCCTGCTGGTAGTCGGCATCATCGGCGGTTTCGCCGGATGCGGTCCGCTATCGGACTGGCTTAATAGCTTCGGCTACTAAACCCAATCACAAACCTAATTCTTGTTCAGCCTTCCTGAAAAGGAAGGCTGTTCTCTTTAAACAATCGCATCACT
>CAZPWL010000204.1:234-2694 GCA_964590535.1 uncultured Anaerolineaceae bacterium | reverse complement strand
CAAGAGCTACAACAACACTCTGCCGATTTTCGCTCCGGAAAAAGACCTGCGCAAGCAGATTATGCGCATCGTGACGGACAGCACCCCGCCCGAAGAACCCAAGAACCCGGATACCTGCAACCTGTACCAAATCTACCGCCTCTTCGCATCCCCGGAACGGCTGGCGGAAGTACGCGGGCTGTACCTGCATGGCGGTCTGGCATACGGCGCGCTCAAAGCTGAACTGGCGGAGCTGCTGCTGGCATACTTCGCGGATGCCCGCGGCAAGTACAGCGCGCTCATCGCGGACCGCGCTTATCTTGACCAGGTGCTGGCGCAGGGCGCGCAAAAAGCGCGCGCGATTGCCGCGCCGGTGCTCAAGCGCATGCGCAAAGCCGTCGGAATTGACGCCTAAAGCAGGGAAAGTTCATAGTAACAAACTTCACACCAGGCAAGGATAAGCAGAACCGGATTCTGCGCGCTTATTCTGCCTTGCGGAGAATCACGCGGGAGAGAATACAGACCCAGCCCCTGCCTGAAGGAACAGCTTTGATGGACAGTAAGCAGCGAATTAAACAAACAAATCTTTCGGTAAGGCTTGGCTTGGGCGCGAACATCGTTCTCGCGCTGGTCAAGTCCATCGTGGGCATCCTGGGCGGCTCGCCGGCGCTGCTGGCTGACGGCATCAACTCCACCTCCGACGTGGTTTACTACCTGGTGGTGTCCGTTTTTGTGCGCGCTGCCAACAAACCCGCGGACGACGAGCACCCGTACGGGCACACCCAATACGAGAGCATTGGCGCGCTGGTGGTCGGCGCTTTTGTGATTACGACCGCGCTGACCATTTTCTGGAACGCCATCGACACGCTTATTCAAGTGCTGCAAGGCAAGGGCGATTTCAATGGCGGCAGTCCACTGGCGCTGTATGTCGCGATGGGCACCGTCCTGATTAAAATCGCGCTTTTCCTGATTACATCCCGCATCGGTAAAAGCACCAAAAACGAGACGGTGATTGCCCTGGCTTCGGACCACCGCAACGACATTCTGGCTGCCTCGGCTGCCACTTTGGGAATTTTTATGGGCAGGTTGGGTTACCTCTGGATGGACCCCGCCGCTGGCGCGTTGGTCGCGTTCTTCATCCTGCGCACTGGCATTTCTATTGTGCGCGAATCGACCGCTTCACTGATGGACACAGTGCCCGGCAAACCTCTGAACGACAAAGTGAACGCGCTTGTGCGCGCCGTCCCGGGCGTGCAGGAAGTGGATAATATCCTGGCGCACCGCTTTGGTCAGTATTACATCATCAACCTGACCATCAGCGTGAGCGACCAGATCAGCGTGCACGATGGGGATCTCATCGCCAGCCAGGTAGAAAAGACCCTGCTGGAAAACCTCCCGGATTTGCGCAGCGTGCATGTGCATTACCACCCGCGCGCGCAGTTCCGCGCGGAGTTGTAAGCCGTCGAGCCATCCCCCTGTTTTTCGCCGTTCACCTTTCGCTGACGCGGCAAGCCCTGGCTTGTGATCCTGCTACTCTACCGAGGTCAGGTCGCCAGCGAAGGATTCTGCACTCGAAAAAATAGATTCTTCACTTCGTTCAGAATGACCACCATCAACGCTTAGAACCCAAGACGTCCTCTCTGGGATATAATCCTCTACAGCAAGCGCTACCCAGCCGTGCTTTTTCCCGGCTTTCAGGAGGAATCACTATGATTGAAAACTTTAAATACTACAACCCCACTCAAATCATCTTCGGGACCGGAACCATCGCGAAAATCAACAAGCTCATCCCCCGCAAAGCCAAAGTGATGGTCCTGTACGGCGGCGGCTCCATCAAAAAGAACGGCGTGTACGACCAGGTGATGGCGGCGCTCAAGAAGCGCGAGGTGCTGGAATTCGGCGGGATTGAAGCCAACCCGGATTACGACACCCTCATGCCGGCTGTCAAGAAAATCCGCAAAAAGGGCGTCGATTTTCTGCTGGCAGTCGGCGGCGGTTCGGTCATCGACGGCGTCAAGTTCGTCGCGCTGGCAGCCCTCTACCCCGGCGATGACCCCTGGGAAATTCTCTCCGGCGACGGCCTCTCGCAGGCCAAGGCTGCTCTGCCGTTCGGCACCGTGCTTACCCTGCCTGCCACCGGCAGCGAAATGAACAACGGCGCGGTCATTTCCCGCCGCAGCATCCAGGAAAAGCTCTCGTTCGACAGCGACCTGGTCTTCCCCCGCTTTTCCATCCTGGACCCCGAAACCACCTTTTCCTTACCGCAAAAACAGGTGCGCAACGGACTGGTGGACGCCTTCGTGCACGTCCTCGAACAGTACCTCACGTACCGGGTAGGCGCCCACGTGCAAGACCGGCAGTCCGAAGCCATCCTGATGGCGCTGATGGACATTGCCCCTACCACGCTGCGCATGCCGCCCGATTACAACGCCCGCGCCAACTTTATGTGGGTATGCTCGAACGCGCTCAACCACCTAATCG
>CAZPWL010000204.1:0-224 GCA_964590535.1 uncultured Anaerolineaceae bacterium | reverse complement strand
CTGCGCCCTGAACCACACCCTCAACCGCGGCGTCCCGCAGGACTGGGCTACCCACAACATCGGGCACGAGCTGACCGCCCTCTACGGCCTGGACCACGCCGAAACGCTGGCGGCAGTGCTGCCCTGGCTGCTGTGGGTCAAACGCAAGCAAAAGCAAGGCAAACTGCTGCAGTACGGCTACCGCGTGCTGGGCATTAAGACCCAGAAATACGATGACCGCATTG
>CAZPWL010000203.1:1037-2696 GCA_964590535.1 uncultured Anaerolineaceae bacterium | reverse complement strand
TCCGGCGCGATCCAGCCGGAAATGTCCCTATAGATAATAATAGGTGGAGGAATTCGAGAAAAAGGTAAAATAAGGTAAAGCAACGCGAGCAAACATTCACAATAGTTTACCACAGGTCAAGGTCGGATGAGGGCCTGTTTACAAAATTGCTGAGCGGCGTTTTGTTGGTAATGCAGACAAGCTTTCTCTCGCTTCAGCGCGATTAACAAGGAGGGTTTTCTATCATGGCACCAGCGCAATCCCGTCACATCCGTGTTTTCATCTCCTCCACTTTCCGCGATATGCAGGCGGAGCGCGACTACCTGGTCAAGTTTATCTTCCCGCAGCTGCGCAAGCTGTGCGAACAGCGCGCCGTAACCTGGGGTGAGGTGGACCTGCGCTGGGGCATCACCGAGGACCAAAGCAAGGAAGGGCAGGTGCTCCCCATCTGTTTGAATGTCATCGAGCGCTGCCGCCCATACTTCATCGGGCTGCTCGGGGAACGCTACGGCTGGATCCCGGACGCGATTGACCCCGACCTGATTGCGCGCGAACCCTGGCTCTCGGAGCATCTGCAGCATTCCGTCACCGAGTTGGAAATCCTGCACGGCGTTCTCAACAACCCCGAGATGGCCGAGCGCACGCTCTTCTACTTCCGCGACCCTGAATACCTGAACAAACTGGACAAGGCCAGCCTGCCAGACTTTGCCGAGCTGCCCAGCGCGGAGGACATCGCGCAGTTTGGTGAAGATGGCGCGCGTGCCAGAGCAGACGAGCGCAAAAACAAGCTCCTGGCTCTGAAAGACCGCATCCGCCAGTCTGGTCTGCCCGTGCAAGAAAACTTCCATTCCCCAAAGGAACTGGGGGAGTGGGTGCTGCGGGATGTGACCGCGATGATTGACGCGCTCTTCCCACCCGGCTCCGTGCCGGACGCGCTAGAGCAAGAAGCGCAGCTGCACGAGGCTTTTGCCCGCAGCCGCGCCCAGCTCTACATCGGCGGTGAGCAGTACTACCCCCAGGTGGACGCGCATATGCGCGCCAGCCGCCTTCCCCTGCTGGTGTTGGGCGAGTCCGGTTCGGGCAAGTCCGCGCTGCTTGCCAACTGGGCGCTGCGGTACCAGGCCGAACACCCGGAGGAGCTGGTGCTGACCCACTTCATCGGCGCGTCGCCTGCCTCGGCGGACCTGGCGGCCATGCTGCGCCGCTTGATGACAGAACTGAAGCAGCGCTTTGACCTGCCCGGGGAAATCCCCACGGATGAACAGCAGCTCAGCGCGAATTTCCCGAACTGGCTCAATATGGCGGCAGCCAAGGGCAAGTACATCCTCGTTTTGGACGCGCTCAACCAGCTGGAGGAACGCCTGGGAGCCCGCCAGCTGCGCTGGCTGCCCACCGAACTGCCGGAAAACGCGCGCTTGCTGCTTTCCAGCCTGCCCGGCCCCGCGCTGGAGGCTGCCCTGGAAAGGAACTGGCCTACCCTTACTATCCAGCCGCTCAGCCTGGAAGAACGCCGCCAGCTGATAAGCGCCTTCCTCCTGGACCGTTACGCCAAGAATCTCAGCGGCGAGTTCATTGAAGAAATCATCTCCGACCCGCAATCCGCCAACCCCCTGGGCTTGCGTCTGCTGCTGGATGAGCTGCGCCAGTTCGGCAGCCACGATAATTTGGAAGCGGAAATGA
>CAZPWL010000203.1:0-1016 GCA_964590535.1 uncultured Anaerolineaceae bacterium | reverse complement strand
CGATTCCATTCCCAGCCTGTTCCAGAGGGTTTTGGAACGCTGCGAGCGGGACTTTGAACCTGAACGCCCAGGCCTGGTGCGGGACGCGCTTTCCCTGCTCTGGGCAGCCCGGCGCGGGCTATCCGAAGCGGAACTGCTGGACATGCTGGGCGCGGATAACGCCCCACTGCCGCAGGCTGTGTGGGCGCCGCTGGCCTTGGCGCTGGAAGGGGCCTTGTTTGACCGCGGCGGCTTGCTCAACTTCTTCCACGGCTTTATCCGCCAGGCGGTGGAAAGCCGCTACCTGCCTACCGTTGCCGAGCAGGAAGCCGCCCACCTGCGCGTGGCGGATTACTTTGCCCAACAGGAAGAAAACCTTCCGCGCAAAATTGAGGAGCTCCCATGGCAGCTGCAGCAGGCGCGCGCCTGGTCGCGGCTGTACGATCTGCTGGAGGATATTGTTTTTTTTGAAGCGCTCTTTGAAAAAAACAACCAGGAAGTATCCCTCTACTGGGCGGCAGTGGAAGCCAATAGTGCGTTCAAGCGCACTGAGGCCTATCGGGGTTGGTACAAGCAAGGCCTGCCGCTGCATGTGCTCAATTGGCTGTCCATCAATTACAAACTCGCTGGCTACCTGGAGGAAGCCGTGGACTTGCTCAAAGAGCAAGAACGCGTCTGCCGCCAGCTAGGCAGTCTGGATGGGCTACAAGCCTCGCTTGGCAACCAGGCGAATATTCTCAGGGTCTGGGGCAGGCTGCCGGAGGCCATGGACCTACTGAAAGAGCAAGAGCGCATCTGCCGCGAGCTGGGCGATCTGGACAGCCTTTCAATCTCCCTCGGCAACCAAGCGCCTATCCTCATGACCTGGGGTAACCTACAGAAGGCTATGAGCCTGCTGAAAGAGGTGGAACGCATCTGCCGGGGGCTTGGTAATCTGGACGGGCTACAAGTTTGCCTCGGTAATCAGGCGAATATCCTCCGACGCTGGGGTAGGCTGCCGGAGGCTATGGACATGCAAAAACAGAAGGAGCGCATCT
>CAZPWL010000202.1:0-2732 GCA_964590535.1 uncultured Anaerolineaceae bacterium | reverse complement strand
CGCCTACAACGCCAAGGCTTTCGGCGCGCGTGATTACATCGCCCAGATGATGTTCAACAGCCCGCCCGGCGCTTCCGACGCGATGGACCTGGCCAAGATGCTGGCCATCCTGGAGATGACCTCCCCGTTGGAGGACCGAAACTTCCGCATCCTGCGCCAGACGCGCACTGGCTTGCTCAGCTATCCGCTGGAGAGCAACGCCGCCCGCGCGCATCTCTCCGCCAGTATTTACCTGCAGATGGCGCTCCGTCCTCATATCGTGCACATCGTAGGCCACACCGAAGCCGACCACGCCGCCACCGCCGCCGATATTGTCGACGCCAGTCTGATGGCGCGCCAGGCAATCGCGAACGCCCTTAAAGGCCAGCCGGATATGCTGGCCGACCCAAAGGTGCAGGCGCGCAAGGAGCACCTCATTGCTGAAGCTCAGTTCACCCTGCAAGCTATCCGCAACCTGGCGGAACCCGGCAGCACAGACCCCTTGACCGACCCTTCGGTGCTGGGTAAAGCCGTGCGGCTTGGCATTCTGGATGCCCCGCACCTGCGCGGCAGCAAAATCGCGCGTGGAGAGATTAAGACCCGCATCATTCAAGGCGGCTGCGAAGCCGTCCACCCCGACGGGAGCCCGCTTTCAGAGCGGGAACGCCTGTCCGACTACCTATAAGAAGGAGCTGACCATGAACGACAACCTGCGATACACAGTCATCGGAGCGGGCAACGGGGGGAAAGCTATGGCGGCGCATATGGCGCTGATAGGCAAGGAAGTGACGCTGTATAACCGCACCTTTGCCAACATTGAAGTCATCGCCGAACGGGGCGGGATTGACCTGGACAATCCGGGCGGCATCAGCGGCTTTGGGAAGCTTGTTAAAGTGACCGACCAGATTGGCGACGCCCTGGAAGGCGCGCATGTGATTATGGTCGTTGTGCCCTCTTCCGGTCACCGCGATATTGCCGCCGCGGCCGCCCCTTACCTGCGGGACGGGCAGATTGTGCTGCTGCACCCCGGGCGCACCTGCGGCGCGATTGAATTCGCCCAGGTGCTGCTGGAAAACAACTGCCCGGGTAAACCCATCATCGCTGAAGCAGAGACCTTCATCTATGCCAGCCGCTCCGAAGGACCCAGCCACGCGAAAATTTTCCGCATCAAAGAATCCGTTCCGCTGGCAGCCCTGCCCGCCACCAAAAACCGCGCGGTGCTGGACGCTATCCACCACGTTTACCCGCAGTACATCGACGGCGGCAACGTGCTGAAAACCGGGCTGAACAACATGGGGGCGGTCTTCCACCCCACCATCACCCTGTTGAACGCCGGCTGGATTGAGACCACCCACGGTGATTTTGAATTCTATATCGACGGAGTTTCGCCTTCGGTTGCCAAATTGCTGGAGACCGTGGACCGCGAACGCTGCACCGTGGCATCCTCGGTCGGGATTCGCGCGCGCACCGGTCTGGAATGGTTGGCGATGGCGTACGACGCGCGCGGCGAGAACCTGCACGATGCCATCCACAACCAATCCGGCTATTACGGCATCAAGGCGCCGCCCACGCTGAACCACCGCTACCTATTTGAGGAGATTCCGATGAGCCTGGTGCCGATCGCGGCGCTGGGGCTGAGGTACGGGGTTTCCGTGCGCGGGATTGACGCGATAATCAAGCTGGCGTGCATCATCCACAACACGGATTACTGGCGCAAGGGGCGCACGCTGGAAAAGCTGGGGATTAAGGATCTGAGCGTTGAGGAGCTGACGCACTACGTGGAGACCGGCGAGCGGGAGTGAGGGAGAAGACCGAGCGTCTGTTTGAATAGCTTTTACCCACCGCTCTCTTGATCGGTGGGATTTTTTTGGATGTTTAGATTTAGATTTGATGTGTGATTAATTACTTATCCACTTCCACATTCCACAATCATCAAACATTACCTGAAAAGCTGAGCTAGGAATGTATGCAGTTCCACCTGCTAAACCAAAATGGTTACTAATAATGTTACCTGTGGCGGTTGAGACCTCCCAATAACAGGAGTCACCTGTCCCATCAGAATCCCAGACCCCTGGGGCAATTTCGATTCCGACTAGAAAAATCCCGTCTCTTCTTGGTTGTTTCAATGGATCTGTTGTTGCAGTGAATGTAGGTGTCGTCGTTGGAGTCGCTGTTTCAGTTGGTGTAAATAACGGAGTTGGGGTAAACGTTGCAGTTACAATCCTAATTTCGGGCGTGTAGGTTGGAACTTTCGTATAAGTCGGTAAAGGTGTGTAAGTGGCAACCGGAGTGTAAGTTGGATACGCTGTTCGTGTCGGAAGAGCTATTAATGTCTGTTCCAAGTAAGGTGCTAACTGTTCCGGTTTAGGTTTACAGCCCGGCAACAGCAGGGCTAATACTAGCAATGCTGATAAGTAAGAAAGTTTCTTCATTTCATTCCTCCCTTTACGTAGATCGTTATATTGAGAGCGTTGACTCAATTTCATCTGTTGTACCAAGCTGGTCGTAAAAAAACAAAGTAAAAACAAAAACCTCATTTTTCGATCTCACACTGATGTTTCATTACCATGATAACACAATTATTGATTTCTCTGGAATATTTGGACCCAAATGATTCTAGCAGGTCCGGTGTGATCATTTGATCCGAAGGATATCGACCGTACTTTTCTTGAAAGTGCTTGTGTTCCAATAATATAAGCCCCGGATTCCACGTCGCCAAATCAGTCAAATTGGAGAATTTGGATAAAACCCCC
>CAZPWL010000201.1:0-2736 GCA_964590535.1 uncultured Anaerolineaceae bacterium | reverse complement strand
GTTGCATTTTAAGCCTTTGCAGGGCACTAGCGCTGTCAGACCAAGGCAAAGCGCCTGGGTTTTCAAATGTTATAATTCTTGCGTTAACGCAAGGAAGGATGCCAAATGGACGAGAAGACGAATTTTATTATCGACATCATAGACGAGCATAACCGCACAGGCCGCTTTGGCGGGCGGGTGCACACGCGCTTTCCCCCCGAGCCTAACGGCTACCTGCACATTGGGCACGCTAAAGCGCTTACTATCGACTTTGGCATGGCCGAACGCTACGGCGGGTTGACGAACCTGCGTTATGACGACACCAACCCGGTTAAAGAGGATACGGAGTATGTCGACGCAATCAAGGAAGATATCCACTGGCTGGGCTTTGACTGGGGCGACCGCGAGTACTACGCTTCGGATTACTTTGAGCAGCTGTATGAAATGGCGCTCCAGCTTATCCGGCAGGGGCAGGCTTATGTGGACGACCTGAGCGCGGATGAAATCCGCGAATACCGCGGCACCCTGACCGAGCCCGGCAAGAACAGCCCCTGGCGCGAACGCACGGTTGAGGAGAACCTGGATTTGTTTGCGCGCATGCGCGCGGGCGAATTCCCGGACGGCAGCCGCACCTTGCGCGCGAAAATTGACATGAGCGCGCCAAATATGAACATGCGCGATCCGGTCATGTACCGCATCCTTCACGCGACCCACCACCGCACCGGTGACGCTTGGTGCATTTACCCGATGTACGACTTCGCGCACGGGCAGAGCGACTCTTTGGAGGGCATTACCCATTCAATGTGCTCGCTGGAATACGAAAACCACCGCCCGCTTTATGATTGGTTCCTGGACCAGCTCGGTCTCTTCCACCCGCAGCAGATCGAGTTTGCCCGTCTGAACCTGACCCACACCGTGATGAGCAAACGCAAGCTGCGCCGATTGGTGGAAGATGGCTTGGTTTCGGGTTGGACAGACCCGCGCATGCCCACCCTGGCGGCTATGCGTCGGCGCGGTTACCCGCCCGAAGCGATCCGCAGCTTCCTCGAGGCGGTTGGGGTTGCCAAGAATGACAGTTTTGTGGACGTGGAACTGCTGGAACACTTTGTGCGGGACGCGCTGAACCTTAAGTCCAAGCGCCGCATGGCTGTGCTGCAGCCGCTCAAGGTCGTGCTGGATAACTACCTGGAAGGGAAAACTGAGTACTTCACGATTTCTGATTTCCCGCAGGACCCCGAATGCAAAACCAACCGGCAGGTGCCGTTCAGCCGCGAGCTTTATATCGAGCGCGACGACTTCATGGAGAACCCCGTGCCCAAGTACTTCCGCCTGGCGATTGGAAAAGAAGTGCGCCTGATGAACGCCTATTACATCACTGCTAACTCCGTGGAGAAGGAGGCGCAGGGAGAAATTGTCGCGGTGCACTGCACGTATGACCCCGAATCTCGCGGCGGAATGTCTGCCGATGGGCGCAAGGTGAAAGGCACCATCCATTGGGTCAGCGCCGCGCACGCGGTTGATGCCGAGGCGCGCTTGTATGACCAGTTGTTTGAGGATAAATTCCCGGAGGACCTGCCTGAGGGAGAAACCTTCCTCGACCATGTCAACAAGAATTCCTTAAAGGTGTGCCGTGCCAAGCTTGAACCTGCGCTGGCGGAAGCATTGCCCGGAGAGAACTGGCAGTTTGTGCGTAACGGCTATTTTTCCGCGGACAGCGAAGACTCTACGCCTGGTAAGTTGGTGTTTAACCGCACAATTTCGCTGGTGGACAGCTGGGCGAAGATGCAGGGAAGCTGAGGCGCTGGGTTTGGTTGGCAGGAAGGCTGGCAGGCTCGTGGTAAAATATACGTCCTAAGGGGCCCGTAGCTCAGTGGCAGAGCAGGCGGCTCATAACCGCTTGGTTGAAGGTTCGAATCCTTCCGGGCCCATTAAGGTTCCATAAAACTCAGGTCGTCATTCTCAATAATTCCGAAAAATTTAATAAACACAGGATATCTTTACTGCCTTAACAACGAAACTGAGCTTTTCGCACGAACGTATTGCTGAGTTCCGTTATAAGCAATAAATTATTTGATGAATTTAATTGCATTTCTATATTGATTAGCTACCTCTCTCAACACATTTTTCCTTGGATATCACATACAGTCCCCATCTGGTATTCAATGAGATTCCATAAGCAACCATCACTTTGTCCGCACAGAATTTCCTCACCTCTTTACTTGGATTTTATATGAGATAATTGAGTACTCCCTCATAGACTCTACGGACCATTCAAGATGCGATAATAGAACCAAGTTTAGGTTGTTACCTATATCCCGTGTCAAAACAAGTGATTTAGAAAAAAATTAAAATTTCCTTAATCTCGAACAACCACTGAAAGCGTCCTTTCCAATCTCAATCTTCGCTCGTGGGAATATGATGCTTGTCAGGTTTTGGCAACCACTAAAAGCCCCTTCACCGATGCGGATTAGACTCTGTGGAATAACGATACTGGTCAGATTTGTGCAGCCAGAAAACGCATAGTTACCTATGCTGGTCACGCCTTCTTGAATTATAAGGTCGCTCAAGTTTTCGCAACCATCAAATGCGAATGCGTCGATACTGGTCACACTTGGAGGGATGACAACCTTGGTTAGGCTTGTACAGTCTGTGAACGCATCATCGCCGATGCTGGTCACTCCTTGTGGGATGACAATGCTACTCAGCCTTTCGCAACCAGAGAACGTGCGAGCACCAATACTGGTCACGCCCTCCGGA
>CAZPWL010000200.1:0-2739 GCA_964590535.1 uncultured Anaerolineaceae bacterium | reverse complement strand
CCAAAAAGTCCCGGGGTCAGGCGATGTTCTTTGAAGTAGACCCCAGCTTCAGGAACCCCTATTTCCACCTGGAAGAAGCGTTGAAGCGCTGCGTGCCGCATGAGGACGGAAGGCCTAAGTCGTCGATTTATGTTTCGGTCTACCGTGTGTTGGAACACATCGACCCGGAAGCCTTGTTGGCTCTTTACCTTACCACGCAAGACGGCCGTACACTGGCGCTAAAAGCATCTGACGCGCTGCCCGCAGGAGATGACCAATTGCATCTCTACCAGGAAATTGTTCCCGTTACGCCCCTGGTTGTAAGCCGGCTGGACCCTGTAAACTTTTACGAGTTAATTGTGAAGAATCCGACCTCTTTGGTTTCGGTGCCTTCCATCACATTCGCGGAATTGCAGCTGGGCGAGTTAGCCAGCGACCCGGAAATGGGCATGCTGAACAACCTGCCTTACGGCAATCCAGACCACCTGCGTCAATGTCTCTCGGACGTGAAAACCAAATACGTCTCGACGAAAATGGTTGATCGCACCCACTCACCGGTAATCCCGTACCGCACGATTAAGAACGGCTTTTTTGTGGGAAACCAGGAGAAACTGCGCTACTATCCGATGCCTTCGGCAGAGGCGCTGCGCGCGGAGAATTACCGCTGGTTCCGTTCAGCGAGTATGTAGATTTTGTGTAAACAAGCTTTGTAAGAGGAGCATAGATTATGGATTACTTAAATTGGCTTTATGTTGGTATTGTGGGCGGCGTTATTTCGATCGCTGTGGCAATCTATCTTTACTTCTGGGTCATGCGGCAGGACCCTGGCTCTGAGAGAGCTCAGAAAGTAGCATCCTGGATCCGCAGCGGCGCGAATACCTATCTGAAGCGCCTCTATACCGCGCTCGCCAGCCTTGCGCTGATTCTTGGAATTGTCATCGCGTTAATCTTCAGTTTTAACTTTGAAACGATTGGCACAACCGGCGTGATTATTGAGCCCGGCAGCGGTGCGATTATGGCGGTTTGTTTTGTTCTTGGAGCGCTTTGTTCCGCTGTTGCCGGATATATGGGTATGCGCGTTGCGGTGGAAGCCAATGTCCGTACCGCGACTGCCGCCCAAAAGAGTCTGCAGCAAGCCTTCAGGCTTTCTTTTTATGCCGGCGCGGTGCTTGGTCTGGCAATGGTTGGTTTGGCTGTGATTGGCATGAGCCTGATCTTTATCCTCACGGGAGAGGCGCACGCTGTGCTTGGGTTCAGCTTTGGCGCCAGCACCCTGGCGCTGCTTGCCAAGGCCGGCGGTGGTATTTACACGAAGACCGCGGATATCGCCGCGGACCTGGTTGGCAAGGTTGAACTTGGCATCCCCGAGGACGACCCCCGCAACCCGGCTGTGGTTGCCGATAACGTGGGTGACAACGTCGGAGACGTGGCGGGCATGGGCGCGGATATTTTTGACAGTTACGTCGCCAGCGCGGTAGCCGTGATGCTTCTGGGCGCCAGCTTTGCGACTGGGATGCAATACAAATACACCGTGATTCCGCTAATCCTGTGTACGATTGGCACCTTTGCATCGCTGCTCGGGATCCAGTTTGTTAAAGTTAAGGAAGGCGGTAAACCCGGTTCAGCTTTGAACCGCGGCACCATCATCACCTGTATTATCTTTGTAGGCGCGCTGTTGGTCCTGAGTCTGTTGAAAGTTATTGAAAGCGGGGTTTTCTGGGCGGCTACGGTTGGAATCATTACCGGCGTGGTCATCGGTTTTACCTCGGACTACTTTACCAACGACCAGTACAAACCGGTGAAGGAAACAGCCCGCGTCTCCACTTCGGGTTCCGCGATTACGATTATCACCGGTTATAGCTATGGTTTAATCTCTATCGTTCCTTCAATTCTGGGTGTCGTGGTGGCGACCTTGGTTTCTTATTTCGTCGCGGTTGGCACCGGCTTGCCGGGTATTTATGGTATTGGCATTGCAGCAGTCGGCATGCTTTCCATCAGCGGCATGATTGTCTCGGCGGATGCGTACGGCCCGATTGTGGATAACGCGCGCGGTATCGCGGAGATGGCTGGCATGGGGCAGGAAGTGATTGAACGCGCGGATGTGCTGGATTCAGCCGGCAACACCGCCAAGGCAATCACCAAAGGCTTCTCCATCAGCGCGGCTGCCTTGACAGTTCTGGCGCTTTTTGCCGCTTATGCAGAGGTCGTGAAGGCTAACGGTATTGACCTGAATATCAGCCTGCGCGAACCCCTCGTTATCGCCGGCGTATTTTTGGGCGCAATGACCCCGCCGCTCTTTTCCGCGCTGCTGATGCTTTCCGTGACGCACAACGCTTTTGACATGATCGAAGAAATTCGCCGGCAGTTCCACGAAAAGCCGGGCATTCTGGCAGGAACCGAAGACCCGGATTACGACCGCTGCGTTGGTTTGGCTGCCCACGGGGCGCTTTCTTCGCTGCTCTTACCCGCCTTCCTGGCGGTCGGGCTGCCGCTTATCATTGGGTTTGTGCTCGGCCCCAACGCTTTAGGCGGTTTTCTGGGCGGCGCGATTTTTACCGGCGTCATCTTTGCCCTGCTCATGGCGAACGCCGGCGGACTGTGGGATAACGCGAAGAAGTATGTCGAAACAGGCAAGTTTGGCGGTCCTGGCTCGGAAGCGCACAAAGCCGCTGTGGTTGGGGATACGGTTGGCGATCCTTTCAAGGATACCGCGGGTCCTTCCCTCAATACGCTGATCACCGTGATGTCGCTGGTTTCCTC
>CAZPWL010000199.1:0-2832 GCA_964590535.1 uncultured Anaerolineaceae bacterium | reverse complement strand
GGTTTCAGGTCCAACGCAGCGGTCAGCACCGTCGCGCCTTCTTCCTGCAGCCGCATGGCCACCACCGAGTACTCCAGGTCTTCCACGCCTTCAGCCACCAGGATTGCGATTTTCTTTCCAGTCAGTCCCATCATTAGCTCCTTTATGTATTTCTCTGTCGCGAGTCTACCAAGCCCGGCGCTTTTTTACCAGACGCAAGCTTCGGCAAGCTTTTTCGCCTATTTCTCGTTGGGCTCGTAATACTTGGAATCATCCAGCATATCCTGCATCTCGTTGCGCGGCTGTGCCGGGGCTTCATCGACTGTCACGCTGGCGCGGAAGGCTGCTTCCGCGGCTTCCAGTTCTGCCAGGCTGGCGCGGCGCGTCAGGCTCCACTTTCCGCAGTGGGGGCAGCGCTCCAGCCTGCCAGCCACCATGTTCATTCCCAACAGCGAGCGCGTGAACGGGCGCCCACATTTTGAACAGACCGCGCCGCCGTAAAAGCCGTTGTACGACATCGCGCCTGAATTAGGGTGCTTGCGCGAGCTCAGGCGCTGAATCAACCAGGAGAGCAGGGCAATCCCGACCGTTAAGCCGAGCAGCGGGAGAATTATGCCGGTGGTGCTTTTGCTGGCCGCCTCCTTGGTAAGGAAATTGAGGGTAAGCGCGTCGGTGCTGATCGTCTCGCCGGCTGTTGTTTCCACGCGCGCGGAAAGCTGGTGCACGCCAGCTGGATAGTCATCAGTGGTAAAGGAAAACGAGAACGGCGCTGCCTCTTTGCTCACCAGCTCCTCGCCGTCCAGCAGGAAGCTCACCCGCCGCACCGCGCTCTCATCGCCTTTCAGGCTGAGGGTCATCCGCCCCTGGATGTCCATGCCGCTGCCGTAGCCAAAATCCCGCCGCAGACTCACCCGGTAAGGCTGTTCTGTTTGCGCGGACACCACGCCCAGAGGGGCAAGCAATAATGCCCCCAAGACCAACACGAGGATAAGAATTTTGCTGAGTTTCATCGTTTCACCTCATTTCCAGCGGGTCAGGATGTTTTCCCGCTCAAACACCGCGTTGCCAAGGTGCAGCATCGCAAAGGCCAGCGCTGCCACCACCACAATAGAAATCACCATCATCAGAAGGCTTAGGGTCACAATTCCTGCCATTTGAGCCAGCATAATTCCCATCACGGGCACAATCACGACCGAAGAGACCTGCTCCGCCACGCGCGGGTCCGTGACCCGGGAGGAAATGAGCGCCAGCAGCGGCCCCAACACGAAGAGGGCGAGCAGCCAGATAGGGCTGTTGATATAGCCAATGACGCCTTTACTGATGTTTAGCAAGCGCAAGCCCAGGTTAAAAATCCCGATGGAGAGGTAAGTTGCCCCAATTGCCGGCAGCACCGCCGCCAGGCATTTTCCAGCCAGAAGTTCCACGGTGGTGATGGGGGTGGCCAGCAGCGGTTCCAGGCTGCGGGTGGTTTTCTCGCCCACGATGCTGTATGCGGCAATGTTGATCGGGATGATCACCGGCATAATCATGAACAGGAACAGGAATTCGCTCACCAGATATACCTGCAGGCAGTCGCTGCCGCTCAAGCCCTGGCAGGTTTTCAGGAAGCCTTCCGGAAGACCGGTAGTGGCTAAGTCCCCCATGTCGGGGATTGAACCCGCGGTGGATTTCAGCATGATGAGCGGAAGAATTGCAAAGACGAGCGGCAGCAGCATGGTCGTGTAGAGCACCGTGCGATTCTTAAAGACTTCCGCCCACTCTTTATTGATAATTGTGCGAATGTGTTTCATGGTTATCTCCCTTCCGTATCGGAATGAAGCATTTCAAGGTAGACCTGTTCCAGAGAGTGCCGCAGCTCGCCGATAAAGTGGATATCCGCGCCGGCTTGCACCAAGGCGCGCACAATGGCGGGGTTCTCCATTTCAGGTTCGTTCAGGCTCACCACCAGCTTGTTCTCCACCCCCTCGGCGGCTTTCACGCCCGGCTGCGTCGCGACCAGGTTGACCCAATCAGGGTTCAGGGCGGCTAAATGAAAGACGACCTTGCGTCCATATAAGCGCTGCCGCAGGGCTTCGGGCGTGTCCACCGCCAGCAGGCTCTGCTTAAAGATCCCAACCCGGTCGCATAGCCGTTCCGCTTCGTCCAGGTTGTGGGTGGTCATAAAGATGGTGCGGCCTTCGTTCTTAAGCTCGTAGATGAAGTCGCGGACGGTCTTAGCCGCTTCCGGGTCCAGCCCGGTGGTGGGCTCGTCCAGAAAGAGCACCTTGGGTTCGTGCAAGAGCGCGCGGGCAACCGCCAGTTTCTGGCGCATGCCTTTGGAGAAGCTGCCAACGGGGTCAAAGCGACGCTCCCACAGGTCCAGCATCACCAGGTACTTATTCACCGCGGCATCCACGTCAGGCACATCATAGAGTTCGGCGTAAATGCTCAGGTTCTTTTCCGCGGAGAGCCGTTCGTACATCCCCGGTGACTCGGTCAACAGGCCAATCGTGCGCCGGATTTGGGTGTCGTCGCGGCCCACAACCAGGCCGTTCACGCTGGCCTGCCCCGCGCTGGGCTGAATGAGGCAGGTGAGCATGCGCACGGTTGTGGTTTTGCCAGCGCCGTTGGGTCCCAAAAAGCCAAAAACTTCACCTTCGTTTACCTGCAGGTTCAATCCGTCGACCGCGGTGAATTCCTGCTTTTGTTTCTTGCCAATCTTAAAGACTTTGCTAAGTCCCTGCGTGATAATCATGGGTTTCCTCTGTTTCTTGTTAAGAACCAACTGATTATAGTCCAAGCA
The DNA here is from genome assembly GCA_964590535.1 of uncultured Anaerolineaceae bacterium. Taxonomy (GTDB): domain Bacteria; phylum Chloroflexota; class Anaerolineae; order Anaerolineales; family Anaerolineaceae; genus Mesolinea. The sequence goes on along the minus strand of CAZPWL010000199.1, from coordinate 71 downwards.
CAGGCTCAGCACCCTATATTTTCACAGGCGTCTCTGGTTCTCGTTCGGTCCTTTGTGCTTGCACGGCCGCT
>CAZPWL010000198.1:0-2838 GCA_964590535.1 uncultured Anaerolineaceae bacterium | reverse complement strand
AGGAAGGCGAGATTATGCTCCTTGAGAACCTCCGCTTCCACCCGGGCGAAAAGGTGGAGATCAGCTTCTCGCTCCGGAACAGCGGCGGGATGCCCGGCGCGGAGGTGCCGCAGGTTTATGTGCGGGATGTGCAAGCCAGCGTGCAGCGTCCGGTGCGCGAGCTAAAAGGCTTCAGCCGCGTCCACCTGCAAACCGGTGAGGAAACCAGGGTAAGTATCCAACTGGACGAACGCGCCTTTAGCTATTACGACCAGGACGAGCACTGCTGGATTTTGGAACCGGGTTACTTTGAAATTGAAGTCGGCAGCTCCTCCCGGGATATCCGTCTGAAAGGCAGCCTGAAGCTGGAGATGTAGCCTCTGCCTATTCTTGCCAAGCCCCAGCCGCGCGGGGTTTGTTGCGTTTCCCCACCTGCACAAAAATACAGCTCCCTTTCGGGAGCTGTATTTGTTGGGTTTACTGTTCTTCTTTAGCGCGAATTAGGATCAACGATTTTCCAGCCGGCTTCTTCAGGTCGAAGAAGTTCTTGCGCGCGCGTAACAGGATTGCCAGCTGTTTAGCGCCATAGGTGCGCGGGTCAAAGCTGGGGTCGATCCGGCGCAGAGCTGTTCCGACCTCGGAAAGTGTCGACCAGCCGTCGTCGTCCGAGCCCGCCATATCAATAGCCTGATTGACCTTTTCAATCAGCTCAAGGTCAGTTGGTGAAAGCTGCTCAATCTTCTGCTGTTTTTGGACGGTTTTACGTTTTTCCTTTTCGCGTTCTTCCATGTTCTCGGTGTAGATGAACACATCGCAGGCAGACACAAACGCGCGCGGCGTGGACTGCCTACCAATCCCGATGACCATTTTGCCGCTTTCGCGGATGCGCGTGGCAAGCCGGGTGTAATCGCTGTCGCTGGAAACCAGGCAAAAGCCGTCCACCTGGTCTTTGTGCAGGATGTCCATCGCGTCGATAATCATCGCCGAGTCGGTGGCGTTTTTGCCGATGGTATAGCGAAACTGCTGGATGGGTTGGAAGGCATACGAATTTAGAATGTCCTTCCAGGATTTCATATTGGAGGTCGTCCAATCACCATAGACACGACGGATTGTCGCGTTGCCAAAGCGGGCAGACTCGACCACAATCTGCTCGATTAAACTGGACTGCGCGTTATCGCCGTCGATAAGGATGGCGACGCGCTTTTCTGTGTTGTTATTGTTAGGTGTTTCAGAGTTCATAACTTTATTATACCTTTGTTGCCGCTGCCCTGCCGGACGCCCTTTCTGCCGCCTCGACCTGAGCGGCGGAACCAATCAAGCTCAAAGCTTGCCGTTGAGAGCGCAAAAAAAGCCGCGGTCTCTGCCGCGGCCTTGCTTTAGCAAACGCTGACTCCGTGTTTGCGGTAGTAGTTCTGGTGATACTCCTCCGCTGGATAAAAACCTTCCAGCAGCTCCACCTGCGTCACCACCGGGCGCTCAAAGACGCCGGATGTTTCCAGGAAGGCAATGACCTGTTCTATTGTTTCTTTCTCTTCCGCGGAAGTGTAGAATACCATCGAGCGGTACTGGGAACCAAAATCAAGCCCTTGCGAGCAGCAATTGGTCGGGTCGTGATAAGAGAAAAAGAGTTCGAGGAGCTGCTGCAAGCTGACTTCGTCCGTCTCAAAGACCACTTTCACGGTCTCAGCGTGACCGGTCGTGTCCTGGCAGACCTGACGATAAGTTGGTTCCTTGGTCGTGCCGCCGGAATACCCGACCTGGGTTTCCAGAACGCCCGGCACGCATTGGAACTTGGCTTCCAGTCCCCAAAAACATCCCCCCGCGAAATAGGCTTCCTTCCTCATCAGCTTCTCAATTCCTCTGTTTTATTTTCTTCCGGCACAAAGCGCAAGGCTGCCGAGTTCAAGCAATAACGTAAACCGGTCGGAGGCGGTCCATCCCGGAACACATGCCCCAGGTGGGCTTCGCAGCGAGCGCAGCGCACTTCCTGCCGAACCATCCCGTGGCTGAGGTCCAGCACCTGCTCCACGTTCTCTTCCGCGACAGGCCGTATAAACGAGGGCCAACCAGTGCCGGAGTCAAACTTGCTGCCGGATGAAAACAGCTCCAGGTTGCAGCAGACGCATCGGTAAACGCCGTCCTGTTTATGGTCGTAAAAAACGCCGCAAAAAGGGGCTTCTGTGCCCTTCCGGCGGGTCACGCGGTATTGCTCTTCTGTAAGCAAAGCGCGCCATTCTTCATCGGTTTTGCGAATCTTCTCCATAAGCCTTATGACAATATAACACGGAAAAAGAGTCCGAATCGCGCCTGCACATCCCTAGTACACAGTTGTTAACATAAGAAGCTGCCAATTCTGGCAGCTTCTGTGTTTCAAAAGCAGGCGTTTTACAAGTCGCCCTTATGCGCTGCCCAGACAGCCAGCCCGATGATTCCAGCGTCGTTGCCGAGTTCGCCCGGCACGACTTCCACCTGGTCAGCCGGCATGATCAACATCCGCCGCCGCAGTTCGTCGCGGATCGGGCGCAGGAGCAGTTCCCCTGCCGCTGCCACGCCGCCCGTCACCACCACGCGCTTGGGACCGACCACCAGCGCGGCGTTCATAATCGCCACGCCAATATACGCGCCAGCGGTATTCCAGATTGAAAGCGCCACTTCGTCGCCGGCTTCCGCGGCCTTCGCGATGACATGCGCGGTGATTTTATTCAGGTCGTAATTCACCAGTTCCCCGATTTTGGTCGCCTGGCCTTGCACCACCGCCTTCAATCCCATCGCCGCGATAGCCGGCCCGGAAGCGAAGGTTTCCACGCAGCCGTAATTGCCGCAGCCGCACTTGGGTCCGTGGAAATCCACGGTGATATG
>CAZPWL010000197.1:0-2856 GCA_964590535.1 uncultured Anaerolineaceae bacterium | reverse complement strand
GTTCGTGTACCAAACGTCTCCGTCAATATAGATTGCCAGGTTGGTCGTGCCGCCACCCAAATCTACAACTGCCACGCCCATCGCGCGTTCGGAATCGGACAGGACCATTTCCCCTGCAGCCAAGGGATTCAACACAAACTGCGAAACCTGAATGCCTGCCATCGAGACGCACTGCCGCAGATTTTCCACGGTGGAGGCCGAGGCAGTGATGATGTGCGCTTCCACTTCCATCCTGAAGCCGTGCATGCCGATGGGTTTGCGGATGCCGTTCTGCCCGTCGACTGTGAATCCGCGCTGGATAACGTGGATGATTTCGCGGTCGTGGGGGACGGCCACCGCCTGGGCGGAATCCAGGGCGCGGTAGACATCATCCTGGTCAATTACCCTGCCTGAAATGCCCACGACGCCGCGGCTGTTCATCGAGGTTACGTGGGAACCCGCCAGACTTACCAGGGCGCTGTTGATTTCGTATCCGGAGGTGCGCTCGGCTTTTTCTATCGAGCGCGCGATGGACTGCGAAGCGGAGTTTATATCCACGACCGTTCCTCTGCGGATGCCCTGGGAAGGTTCGACACCGACGCCCAGAATACGCAGGTTTGTGCCGTTTTCCACGCGCGCAACCAGGGTACAGATTTTTGAGGTTCCAATATCAAGTCCGACGACAATGGGTTCTTCCATGTTAGTGCTCCAATCGATAATAAGGTGCGTGCAAGTATTCGAGGTTGATTAAAACAGGTTGCAAGTTTCTTTCCAGAAGGTCCGACAGAATTACCTGGTACTCAGCCAACTTAAGGTCGATATCGGCTGGGTCGGTGCCCAGGAATACCTGCCAGCCCTGTGGGTCCGTCCAACCGACCCCATTATCAGCATCAAAAAGAAGTGGGGTTCCGGTTGGGATAACTGTGCGAAGTTTTAACAGCATGCTCACAAACAGAGGGTCTACCGCGGGGGTTGGCTCCGCAGGCACAACTTCTGCTTCGGTTTCCTCAGTTGTTTCTTCCTGGGCAGCTTCCTGAGCAGACTGATAACCTAAGGGTCTGGGCGGTTCGCCGTTGGCGTAAACTGCCAGCGGGATACTCGCTTCACCTCTTATCGGGAAGCTGTAGCCTTTTTCGTCCACCCAAAACATAGGGTTGTCATTCTCAAACCAGGTAATGGCGGGAATGCGTTCACTCACGGCAACGTTCACTTCCGCCGGAAAATTTACCGAAACCTGCGCGGAGTCGATATCCGGAAAGGCCGCAACGATTTTTTGGCGGATTTCCCCTGGGGTTACTGTGATGATTTGGGCGCCTTTCAGGTTGACCGTATCAAGAATTTCCTCGGCTGAAACGCGCATCGCTCCGCTCAGGTTGATGGTGGATACCTGGAAAGCAGGAGACGAACTGACCATGTAGATTCCGATTCCTGCCAGAATTGCCAGCACGGCGGATGCCATTCGCCAACTGAGTTTGACAACTGGCAGCGCGGGGAGGCGAATTTCTGCGCCCGAATTATCAGTCGGCAGGTAATACTTGCGGCGGTGCTGCGTATAGGAGGAGGATGTTGGCCTCGCCATGTTCAAGTCAGAGCGGCGGACCGTGACGCGCGCCGAACTCTCAGCGTTCCGTTTGGAATACTTTTCCGGCTGCGGAATCGGTTTACGACGCGGAGCTTCGATCGTGCGGCGCGCTCTCACCTGGTCCGCTCTGGTCAAATTGTCGTCACGGGGTGCCATCGTTTTCCTTAATCCTCATACCTGCGTATAGTCTGGTCCTGATCCGCTTTGCGTTCCAATGCCAGCTCGATCAGGCGGTCTACCAACTCCGCGTACTCCAGTCCGGAGGCTTTCCATAACTTCGGGTACATGCTGATGCTGGTAAAGCCCGGCATGGTGTTGATTTCACTCAAGAAAATTTCGCCCGTGCGTTTGTCCATCAGAAAGTCCACGCGCGAAAGACTGGCGCCGTCCACTGCCCGGTAGGCGCGCAAGGCATACTCCTGGATTTTTTGGGTCATCGCTGCATCAAACGGAGCCGGGATGATTGTCTCCGGGTCGCCGCTCAGGTACTTGTCCTTGTAGGTATAAAAGACATCATCAGGGACAATCTCGCCCGGGACGGACACCAGCGGGTTATCGTTTCCAAGCACACTGATTTCAATTTCGCGCGCGTCAATCCCGCGTTCCACCAGCACGCGCCGATCGTAGCGGGATGCCTTTAAGAGCGCAGCCCGCAGTTCTTCGCGATCGCGCGCTTTGCTGATGCCTACCGAAGAGCCGAGATTAGCAGGCTTGATGAACAGCGGATAAGCGGACACAGCCTCAGAAAGCTGGATTACCTCTTCAAGGTAATCCGCAATCTGGCTGCGGCTGAACACCCGGTACGCCAACACAGGAATGCCAGCGTTCTGCAGCAAGTCCTTGCAGACGGCTTTATCCATACAAGCCGCGGAAGCCAGCACGCCCGCCCCAACATAAGCCACATTCAAGATTTCAAACAGCCCCTGGATTGTGCCGTCTTCTCCAAAGGTTCCATGCAGGACCGGGAATATGAGATCCAATTCCGCGATAAGCTCCAGTTTCGCGCCTTCGTGACGAACCAAGCCGACTTTTCCATCCAGACTTAACAGGCTGACCGGCTGGAGACTGTCCGTGCTTCCGCTTTCGAAAGCACTCAGCGCGTCCTGACCGCTCAGCCACGCGCCATCCAGGGTGATCCCAATTTCAAACACATTGTATTTATCCAGGTCCAGCACCGAGCGGACTGAGCGGGAAGACCGTAGTGAAACGGCATGTTCCCCCGAACGACCGCCAAAGACCAAGCCGAGATTCTTTTTATTCTGCATCATAAAACTCACCTATCAGTTCAATTTCCA
>CAZPWL010000196.1:0-2908 GCA_964590535.1 uncultured Anaerolineaceae bacterium | reverse complement strand
CCCCAAAGCCAGTTTCTGAGCCGTACCAGGCAAAGGCCGCGCCTTCGTCAGTGGTGCCGTTATCGTAATCGGAGGAGCCAACCAACAAATCCGCGTAGCCATCTCCGTTGACATCTCCGGCGGCGCTCAAGTTGTAGCCAAAGCTGCTGCTTTCCTGGTCAGATTCAGCCGTCCAATCAGGAATCAAGGCTGGGCCAGTGGCAGAACCGTAAAAAGCATAGACGACCCCCTCATTAGTCGCTTCGCCGTCCCAGCCGGGCGAGCTAACCGCAATGTCATCATAGCCATCGCCGTTAATATCCCCGATTCCTGCGACTTTAATGCCAACATTCTGGCCGGATTGCGTGCCAGTAAAAACCCAATCGGGAGTCAGTAATAAGCCCGAGGCTGAACCGAGGTACAGATAAGCTCTGCCGACATTGCTAGTTTCCGGAGCAGCTAGGTCATAACCGGGGCTGCCGATGAGCACGTCGTCATAGCCGTCGCCATTCACGTCACCAGCGCCAGCCACGCTGTAACCCAGCCATGCATCTATTTGCTCACCATCTATGATCCAATCCGGACTGCTGGGGTCGAGTCCGGTATCTGAGCCTGTGAAGAAATACACCCGGCCAGCATTGGTAAACGTGGCTGAGTCGTAAGCGTAGGCGCTAACTATCAGGTCGTCAAAGCGGTCGCCGTTCACGTCGCCAGCAGGCATCCAACTATACCCAAGAGAAGATCGAATTTGTTCGCCAGTAAAAGTCCAACCGGGTGTTGTGGCTGGCAGCAGTTGGAGAGCGGCATCCGGCCCTCGCGAAGCGGAACTGATATTGAGAGGCAGAAAGCATAAACCTGCCGCTAACAAAACAAGCAGGATTTTGGTTTTTCGCATGATTGTCCTCCTTTGGATAAATGCTTTGGCTTGTGGGTCGATACTTAGGGCAACTTTGTTGCTGACGCTGAAAAGGCGACCACCCGGTTTGGGAACCAGGAACTCTGTTTCGGGCGAGGTGCTTGGTATGTGGTTAAGTAAATCGGGTTTGGACTTGCGCGTGGGGTTGCCTGTCTTTGGAAAGACGCTGCCCTGATAGCTATACTATAGGCGATTCACAGAGCAAAATCAATATGCGCTCAGCTTTTTTAGGGAAAAAGAATCGCCGACGCTTCGGAATAAGGCAATCATGATACACTTTTCTGGTCATGAACCCGAAGTCGCTAATCCTGCTCGAATACCCGAAAATCCTGGCGAAGCTTAAATCATTCGCCTCATTCAGCGCGTCGGAAGCCCTGGCGGACGCGCTGCGCCCAACCAGCAGCCTGGAAAAAGCCCTGGCAATGCAGGAGCTCACCCGCGAAGCGCGCTACCTGCTCTCAGTCAACAACGAACTTAACTTCAGCGGCGCGGTGGATATGCGCCCGCTAGTGGACCTGACCCTGCGCAGCGTGACGCTCGAAGCACTCGACTTGCTGGCTATCCGTGCCACCCTGATCATTTCGCGTACCGCCCGGCGCGTTCTGGAAGACCACCGCGCGGACGCTCCGCGCATGGCGGAGTTGGCGGAAAACCTGACGGACGGCCTGGGCTTGGTGGATCTGATTACCCGCACAATTTCAGAGCGCGGCGAGGTGCTGGACAGCGCTTCCGAGGCTCTGGCGCGCATCCGCTCAGAAATGAAGGTCAGCCACGCGCGCCTGATGGAAAGACTCTCCCGCTACATCAACGACGCGGACAGCGCGCGCATGCTGCAGGAACCCATCATCACCCAGCGCGGAGGCCGGTATGTGCTGCCGCTGCGCGCCGAATTCAAGGGGCGCATCAAATCCATCGTACACGACCAGTCCTCCTCCGGAGCGACGCTTTTTGTCGAGCCGATCGCTGTGGTGGAATGGAACAATAAGGTACGCGAGTTGGAGCTGCAGGAGCGCGACGAAGTCCTGCGCGTGCTGCATGGGCTCAGCATGCGCATCGCTGAGCAAGCCGAAAGCTTGAAGCTAAGCGTGGAAGCCATGGCAGCGCTGGATTTGGCGCTGATGAAAGCCCGTTACGCCGAAGACCTGCGCGCCGTGGAACCTGAACTGGTGCCATTCGCTGAAAAAGCGCCCGAATTCCACCCAGGCAGCGTCATCATGCTGCGCCGCGCGCGCCACCCGCTGCTGGACCCCGTAAAAGTTGTTCCGATTGACGTCGTTCTGGATGAACAAACTTTCTCGGTGGTGCTCACCGGTCCCAACACCGGCGGTAAAACCGTCTCTCTCAAAACCGTCGGTTTATTAGTGCTGATGGCACAGTCCGGCATGCAGATTCCAGCCCAGTCTGGTTCTCGGCTGAGCCTGTTCCGAGACGTCTTCGCCGATATTGGCGACGAACAATCCATCGAGCAGTCACTTTCCACTTTTTCGGGGCACATCAGCCAGCTTGTGCGCATACTCAAACGCGCGGATTACCGCTCGCTGGTGCTGCTGGATGAACTCGGCGCGGGTACCGACCCGCAGGAAGGCTCCGCGCTGGCGCGGGCGGTGCTCACCTACCTGCTGGAACGCCGGATTACCAATATCGTCGCCACGCATTACCCGGAGCTGAAAACTTTCGCTCACGCCACCAAAGGCGTCATCAATGCCAGCCTCGAATTTGACCTTGACACGCTCAAACCCACCTATCACCTGATTCTGGGGCTGCCCGGGCGCTCCAACGCGCTGGCAATCGCGGAACGGCTGGGGCTTGCGAAGGAAATAGTAGACGACGCACGCACGGAATTGAGCCCAAGCGATTTGCGCGCGGAAGACCTGCTGGACGAAATTCACCGTCAGCGCGACCTGACCCGCGCCAACTACGAAGAGTCCGAAAAAATGCGTCGCGAGGTGGAAGAACAGCGCGCGAAATTAAACGCGCGACTGAACCGGCTTGAGGAAGAACAAGCTGGCATCC
>CAZPWL010000195.1:0-2910 GCA_964590535.1 uncultured Anaerolineaceae bacterium | reverse complement strand
CTGCTGTTCTCGTTGAACGGCATCAATGAAATGAGCACCGAAAAAGCGGATGAAGAAATTCTGGATACCTTGCTCAAGTCACTTTTCAGTGGGGAACAAAGCAGTTATAAACACTCCGCGCTGATGAGTTCCGCTGTGGAGGGTTACGAAGGAGCGGCGTATGATTTTACGGGCAAGTTCCTTGGTTCCCAGGTGGAAGGCCGCGCGCTGGTGATAAAGCCGGAAGCCAAACGCTATATCTCGATCATTGGGATGGCGCTGGTGGAGGATGACCCTGAGCTTTGGGCTGGCACCGGCAAGGACGCCTTCAATTATCTGCTCAGCCGTTACCAGATATTGCCTGCCGACCGATTGGCCGGCGCAAACTTGTGCCCTGTCTCGCCTAACGCGGACTACGGGATGTTTCCGGATGAGGCGGTGAAGGTGGGCGGCGGCTTGCTGAGCGGACCTTTGCGCGAGCGGGCGTACCTGGATAACTTGCTTGGGAGTAATGGCGATCCGGTGACCTATGTTTGGGTGCGCTCCGTGGAGACGCCTGACAGCATCGTGGATGAGTACAGCCTGACGGTAGGCGAAGAAACGATCACCTTGTACCTTGATCAGTACGCGTTTGGGATCATCAACGCACCGCGCGGGCTTGGGTGCATGGGCGCTTTCCCGATTAGTGAACCGTAAAAATTTTGGTCGTGAACACAATGTAAAACACTCAGATTGACGAAGGGCATGTCATTCTGAGCCTAAGGCGAAGAATCCTGTTTGGATAATATTCTTCCTTTGCTGGCGACCTGTGCCCGTCAGGGTATCAGGATGACAATGGAACGCGGGCAGTCAAGCAAGCCCAACAGGACAACCAATCCAAAATTGAAAAACAGGCGCGTTTGTTTCCAAAACGCGCCTGTGTCATTACCCAGTATTCCGCGAATGAGCGCTTCAGGCTCCCACAGATTGAGCACCAGGATAGGGATGTCGTTTTCCATGCACAGCGTGACAGCCGTCGTGTCCATCACGCTCAGGCGGCGGCTGACCGTCTCCATGTAGCTGAGCCGGTCAAACTTGACCGCCTCGGGGTGCGTCTTGGGGTCGCTGTCGTACACGCCGTCCACCTTGGTGGCTTTGATGACCACATCGGCGGCAATCTCGGTCGCGCGCAGCGCGGCGGCGGTATCGGTGGAGAAGAAGGGGTTGCCCGTGCCTCCGCCGAAGATGACCACGCGCCCTTTTTCCAGGTGTCGGATGGCGCGCCGGCGTATGTAAGGTTCAGCGACGGTGGGCATTTCAATGGCGGACTGTACGCGGGTGATAACATCGATGCGCTCCAGCGCGTCCATAAGTGCCAGCGCGTTGATGACTGTGGCGAGCATACCCATATAGTCCGCGGTCGCGCGGTCCATGCCGCGATTCTCGCCAGTGGCTCCACGCCAAAGGTTGCCCGCGCCGATCACAATCGCTATGTCCACCCCCAATGCGTGCACGCGCTTCACCAGGTTGGCGATATGCGCCGCTTCGTTGGGGTCAATTCCATAACCGGAAGGGCCTGCCAGCGACTCGCCGGAAAGTTTAAGGAGTATCCGCTTGTATTTGGGTGCCGTGCTTTGCTCGGTCATGCTGCCTCCTGCGTGCTAAAAATAGAGCCAACTTTTGGTTGGCTCTGGTTTGCTGCTATTCAGCGGGTTCCTTAGGCTGGGTTGTTTCCCCCAGCGACCAGCGCACAAAGCGCCGGACGATGAGGTTTTCACCCAGGGAGCTGACTTTATCGGTAATCAGGTCCGCCACCGTCTTGGATTCGTCGCGGATATATTTCTGGTTCAGGAGGACTTTCTCGTCCTTGAACTTTTTCATGTAGCCATCCACGATTTTGGGGATGATGGCTTCGGGTTTGCCTTCAGCGCGTACGCGATCAGCCACGGCTTTGGTTTCGGCTTCGATAAGCTCGGCGGGGATATCCGCTTCGGAGATATATTCAGGCTGAGCAGCGGCGATCTGCAGGGCGATTTCGTGGGCTAACTCCTGGAAGGAGGCGGTCTTGGCGACAAAATCGGTTTCACAGTTCAGTTCGACCATCACAACCAGACGGCCGTCGCTGTGGATGTAAACTTCCAGGCGCCCTTCGGAGGCAACCCGGTCAGCGCGTTTTTCAGCGGTTTTAAGGCCTTTTTCGCGCAGTTCTTGCATCGCTTTGTCTATATCGCCGTTGGATTTCTCCAGCGCGGAACGGCAGTCCATGATGCCGCAGCCGGTCTTCTCACGGAGGTCTTTGATCATATCAATGGTGATTTGCATAGTTATCCTTACTCTGTACGCAAGCAATCTCGCGTCTGATTATTTTTCCGTAGAATTAGGCTTCCACCGCTGGGGTTTCGCCGGCTTCCGGCTCTTCCTTCGCAGGGATCTTGGCGCGGGTTGCATCCCCGAGCAGTTCGTCATCGCCCAGTTCGATGTCTTCGTCAATCTTGCGGGAAATAACGGAGCGGGATTCGGGCAGTTCTACTTCGACTTCCTCATCCTTGCGCATCAGGCGGCCTTCTTCACAAGCGTCAGCAATACGTCCGACGATGAGTTTGATGGCGCGAATAGCGTCGTCGTTGGAAGGAATGACGTAATCAATCATGCCGGGATTGCAGTTGGTGTCCACCATCGCGATGATCGGGATTTCCCTGATATACGCTTCTTTCATGGCGGTCTCTTCGCGTTCGATGTCCACAATGAAAACCAGGCTGGGCAGGCGTTTCATATTACGGACGCCGCTCAGGCGGGTTTCCAGACGGACGATTTCGCGCTGGACCAGCAAGCCTTCCTTTTTGGTCAGCTGATTAATTTCGCCGCTTTCCACCAGTTTCTCAAGGCGGGTAAGCTCGACGATACGCTGCTGGATGGTGACCCAGTTGGTCAGAGTGCCGCCCAACCAGCGTT
>CAZPWL010000194.1:0-2918 GCA_964590535.1 uncultured Anaerolineaceae bacterium | reverse complement strand
TAAATCTTAGGTTTCGTATTTCCCGCTTGACCTGACTGCTGTTCATGTCCTGATACCGTCGTAACACATCTGCTAACCTGGGATTGGTGTAATCTACAACTTCTTTATTTAAGTGACCTGAAAAAACCAGTTCAGCACCTAGAATGGCAAAACCAATGCGCACATCATCTGTTTTCAAGAAGTTTTGCCAGGTTTTTTCTAATAGCTGCCAGTGAGACGTGCTATGCTTTGGAGCGAAAATTTTTATGGCGCGATGGACACCAAAATGAAAAGCCTGAAGCTTTGAGGGGTTCTTACAATGCCAGGCGGCAGGGGCTAATTCGGTTTGATCAAAGGTGTATTTTTCCTTGTCGACAATAACCGCATCCGCGTTGACGTTCCGGGGGTCAAGTTCCCAGCTCACAGTATTCCGGTAGCTATTTAATCCGTTGATATATCCTCCGGTGAAGAAATCCCAAATGGCAACCCCAAGCACATCCAAATCAGGATTACGTTCGAATTTAACAACGATCTGTTGAAATAATCCAGGTCGGGTGAGGACCATATCCGCGTCAATTTTTATGAGTAGATCGTATCTATCTTTATTGTCCAAAAACGAATGGTACAAACTTCTGTGGGCTTCGAGTTTTGGCAGGTATTCAAACTTATACACATCAAATTCCGGATAGGTTTGACTATCAATGGAACTCAAACATTCTTGATATTCGTTTTCACCAGAGTATAAGACCCCGACAAAAATACGCATGCTATGACCGTCTTCCAGCACTTAACGTGAACAAAACCAGAGATTTCCAGAATTGAGGCTCACGCCAAATATCAGTATGGGTCCTCGTCCAGGTCCTCATCTGAGAAAACCTCTTTCTGATTCTGTTGAGCTTATTACTTGAACGGACTTCGTCATCGCTTAAGCTCATCACTTGAGAAAACATCATTTTTATCAACAGGTTTTTGGCTTCGGTTTGGAAATTTTCCTTAGCCCAGGAATACGTTGCATACATGAAATTCATGCGATCTTGCATCAGGTCGCTTTTTGATTTGGGTGCAGAGACGCGATTACTTTGATGAACCCGCCACATGGTTACAGGCTCAATGATTGATCCAGGTAACAACCTCGCTGTCAACGCCGCCCTGATGATGAAGTTTGTGTCCTGATGGATACGCAAGCCTTCATCCATGTACCCTGATTTGTCCAGGACTGATTTTCTGATCACCAAACCGTCCAAAGAGAAGTGGCCTTTTTCCCCTTGAATGAGCGCAATACCCAAATCATCAGGATCAATCGGCTCTTTTATTGTTTTTATCCTTTCCAAAGGTTTGCCAGATGCCTGCCATCTCTCCCACCCTAATTCGTCTTCGATATACATGCCAATAGCTTCGTATACACCCTCACACGCCGGGTCATTTCTGAAAATCTCTACTGCCTGTTTGAATCTTCCCGGCATAAAAAAATCATCCGCGTCCAAAAAGGCGATGTACTCGCAGCCAGCATTCTTCATCCCCAGGTTGCGGCTGGCGCCCGCACCGCGGTTTTCACCTTTTGTATGGCGCAGCAGCACCACTTGCGGGTATTGCGCGGCCAACTGCTGGCAAACTTCCAAGGCGTTATCCGGTGAGCCGTCCTCTACCAGCAACACTTCGCGCACTTCGGGCTGGGCAAGTGCGGATTCTACCGCCTGACGCACATAAGGCGCGGCATTATAGACCGGAATGACGACCGAAACTTCGAGTGGGTCTATGGATGCCTCAACCAATCCTTGCGAATTTGCGCGCTGAGGGCGTCCTTGCACTCGGTCCAATACGACCTTTCACATAATGCCTTCGGAAAACTGAATGGAAAACCCACCAGTCGCGCCAGTTTTCCGGTATTAGTTCTCACTAATGGCCAACTCGCGTGCTGACGCAGCAGGCGCCGGAAAGCAAGCTCACGCTGAGCAGGCGTTCCGTGATTGGCTATCCATGTATAGGTTGCCTTGCGAAGACGCATTCTATCCCTCTGTATGCTTTCCTCTGAGCGCGGAGCGGAAACGCGGTTTTGTGTATGCACACGGCGCATAGAAGTGGGTTCGATAACATTACCTGGGATTAACCTACCTACAGCTGAAAGGCGCAATATCCAATCTGTATCCTCGTGAAGGGTATCAGCAATTGTCTCATCCATTAATCCCGAACGCGAAAGCAAATCCCGCCGCATAACAAGTCCATTCAAGTGGATATGCCCCTGCCCGCCCTTGGTGAGTACGGTGTACAGGTTTTCCGGCGCGATGCTTGGCTCCACGGTTGTTACGCTGACACCCGCCATATCAGACGCAAGCCAGCGTTGTTTGCCAGCCTCATCCTCAAAGTGCATACCAACGGCTTCATACACGCCGTCGCAGGTGGGCTCCCGTAAGAAGACAGCCATTACTGAAGCAAACCGTCCAGGCAGGTAAAAATCATCGGCGTCTAGGAAGGCAATGTAAGGTTGGGTGCTCTTTCTCATCCCTAGGTTGCGGCTGGGTCCCGCGCCGCGATTGACTCCGCCAGGGTGTCGGAATAAGCGAACCTGGGGGTATTCCCGCTCCAGCTGCTGGCAGATTTCCAGGCTGTTGTCGGGCGAGTTATCCTCCACCAAGACCACTTCGGCAGTTTCGGGTTGAGAAAGCGCGGATTCAACAGCCTGGCGCACGAAAGGTGCAGCATTGTAAACCGGAATGATAACGCTGACCTTAAATTCCATATTCTTATTCTTGTTTGGAGTGGGTAAAATCTTTCAACGCGTTCAGAAAGCCCATGCCAAAACGCTGGTCGGGTTCCAGATAGTTGCCCTCAGCCCATTCGTTCCACGATTTCAGGATGATGATTTGGTGGTCTTCCGGGTAGTCCGCCACGCGCGCCTGGGCTTTCTCGAGATGCTGCCTGAAGAGCTCGGGCGAGGAATG
>CAZPWL010000193.1:0-2937 GCA_964590535.1 uncultured Anaerolineaceae bacterium | reverse complement strand
CATTACCTGCAGCGTTTGATTGAGAAGCTTGACCGTGCCCAGATTGCCTACAAAAGCCAGCAGCACGGCTGTACACAGACCCGCCGCAAATGGTTTCCCAAAAAGGCGACCCAATTCCGGCGCGCTTTGCCCTTCACGCGCAGTGATGATCGCCCGGGTGATGTTCCAACCCACGCTATATGCCCCGATGACAAGCAGCGAATACCACAGCGGCAGAACAATGTTGTATGCAATGGAAGGGATCAGACCAAGCAGCTTGACAGGCATGCCCAGGATGACAAAACCGTAGTAGTAATAATTGATGTACCCGCCGGCATACCAGGGATCGTACGCCGGGAATGTCGTGCTTTTGATCACCGCGTTAAAGTAGGAAAAATCCATTGGCTTTTCGCCGCCCTTATACGGATGCCAAAGGTCTGGGTTGTTATAACGCACCCACAAGAAGAAAAGGAAAGCGGCTAAGGCGAGTATCTCGATAACCAGGTAATTCTTCCAATTTTGCTTTAATTCTTCACGTAACCTACGCCAATCCAGAATGGCAGTCAGCCCCCCCACCAGGGCAATCAGCGCGCAGATACCACCAATAAGCGCTTTGGTGACCGCGAAACCTTTGGAGCCCAGAACAAACGCGAAAAAGGCAATCAGTAAAAATCCTGCCAAGCGGGCGAAAGCATAGCCTTTATCCGCCAGGCCGGGCAGCGCCAGCCGCAGGATGGGATGCACAAAGAGCCCCAGCGCAAAGCTGAACAGATAGAAAATAATGACCGCCGCGGCTTGACTGTTATTGATGAGAGCGAGCCTGTCAAATAGTTCACTCCAGGTTCCGCCTGCCCTTTGTTCAGCCAATGCATCGCCGCTGAGCATCAGGTTGTTTGCCTTGGCAATACTCGTATCGTACTTATCCGCTTGGCGGGGGGTAAGATTAACAACGTTGCTTAAGTCCACGCCCTCAAATAATGCCCGCAATTTCACTGGGTCAAAGCTTGCGTTTTTCTGGAAGATTAGCACTTTAGGGTGGTCGTACACAGAGAATGCTTCTTCCGCGAACTGGTCATTGAATTGCCAGTTCCCCAGGGTCGGAAACGACGTAACCGTCTTCACCAAGTCAAAACCTAAGCTGCCGGAAAGCATGCCTGGTTCAGCGTTGTTGTAACAGGTGACCAAATCAAGATTCTCAGGGCAGCCCAGCAACGCGCGGTAATAAAAGCTGGTCAGCGGGTAGCGTTCCGGGACGCGGGTGGTTGTACCCCACTGCCGGTTGGAGCTGATGAACAGGTAATCTCCCTGTTGAAGCAAGTCAATAAAGCGTTCACGTTTATCAACGTTGTCCGGCCAGTATAGTTCCAGGTTCAAGTCGCCGCGGAAGATCCCGCCGTTATCGCTGTACGGCACATAACCTGCTAAGGAGACTGGCAGCGCGTCATCCCAGGAGGACTCGTGGACTGGAGCCACAGAGGAAACCGAAAGCGCGCCTTTTCCCGCAGTCATCTCTAATGCAAAACTTACCACCTGAGCTGTCGAAATTTTGAGAGGCTTGTCCAGTAGAATACGCGCGCTGGTGCCTTTGCTGCCGCCCAGTTCGACGAAGCTTCCAGAGATAGCACCGCTGACCGGTTCATTATTCTGCTCAGCCGTTGGGATGAGCGAGACCTTCAGGGTCTTTTCGGAATAGTTTTGGCTGAGGTCCAGCAGATAAGGGATTTCTACCGCGCTAATCTCCCCGGGCGTCACAACGCTGACATCCATGCTGTACACATGCGTGGGCGTGACTGTTTCGACGATTTTATCGAGGGACTGCGGCGCCAGCGCTCCCTTGTTGGTTCGAATGTTAACTTTTGGGACGCCGCTCAGGAAGACCTGCGAATTCGGATCGGACTGCCTCAGGCTGAGGACATACTCGGCGCCTTTAATCATTGGAATAGGCGGGTCAAACTTGAATTCCACCACGCCAGCGCCAGAAGTTGACATGCTGGAGTTGGTCCCAGCGGAGACAACAGGCAGCCCCAATGGCATTCCTAATCCACCCGCGCGCTCGATGGTTATCGTGAAGCGGTTAAAACCGCTTTGGGCGCTCAGATATTGCGCGGTGGGTATTGAAAAGCTTTCCAGGCTGCCGTCCGTCCAACTGGTAAACACAAACGGTTTTGCCTGGGTTCCATAGAGAGCGTCGCCGCTGCGGTAAGGCGCTTGTATCAGCTGTTCGCCCTCGCCGCCGGTCATTACCAGATTAACCGGTCCAGAGAGCGAGTCATAAATCCAAGTGGTCGCGGCTACACGCGTATGCGGTCGCGTGTAAATCCGCGTAAAGGCATAAGCATATGCTGCCGTCCCCACAAGGGTCAGGACCGCAAGAACAATGCCCAGCAATCGCAGAGTTTTTGCAGGGAGCTTAAAACGCCAGACGCGCAGCTCCCTACTAGTTTTTAACAGGCTGAAGAGTCCCCAGGCAGCAATCACCGCCAGAAGCGGGTAGACCAGCAGCAGGTAGCGCATGGCTTTCACCCAGGATGTTAGCTGCCACAGCAAGTAAAACAGCGTCCAACCCCAGACTGGAAGCAGCTTGAGGTTCTTCTTCTTTATCCCTTTCCAGCCCATCGCGGCCAAGCTGATCAATGAAAGCATGCCAAATGGAATACCGAGCCCCCACAAAATGAGGTTTTTCAGGGAAAAGCCAACAGACCTGCGCGCCCACTGCAGCGCCGGAGGAAAATCCACATTGCCGGTGCTTTGCTGCGCCAGGCTCTTCAGTCCGTCCAGCCATTCGCGGTTGAGCCCCAGCGTGAAAAAACTTGTTCCTGAAAAAGCGTAAGGCTGGAATATGCGGAAGCTCAGGAGTGAAACCAAGGCTGCCAGCAAAACCATCTTCAAGCTGAACTTGCCGTAATATTCTCTTTCTTCCGCATCCAGACGGAAAAAGCGGACGGCTTCCACAGCCGG
>CAZPWL010000192.1:0-2978 GCA_964590535.1 uncultured Anaerolineaceae bacterium | reverse complement strand
CCAACCGTTCGCCAGCCAGCGTCGGTAAACCAGCGCAGCCGCAATTAATGCGAGGTAGAAAGGAAAATCCCAGGTGTTCAAAAAGGCGATCCCTCCCAAACTGAGTACCGCCAACAACATCTCCGGTAAACGCCAGGGCAGCATCCAGCGCAGTATGCGTGTTTTCCCTTCCCAGCCCCCTAAGATAGCATTCAAAGCCTGGCTGATGGCTGCCAAAACAAAGGGCATGCCAAGCACGTGCGGGTGAATATCCGATAAGAGGAAAGAAAAATACGGGAATTCGTCAATTACTTCCAGCGCATTGCCATTTAACTGAAAGTCCTGCACCACCCGGCTGGCGCCCCACCACTGCACGCCCCCCCAACGCAGCGGAAACCAGGAATAATCCGGGTTCACCCCGCTGATTTCCTTGAGCTTTAGCCAATCCCAAAAAAATGAACTGACAGTCCCGTCCGCCGAAGTGGAAAAGAAAAGACCGCGCGCGTGCAGGACGTCCAAAAAGCCGTGCCAGTTGGAGACAATCAAGAGCAGCGCGGGCGCGAGAAGGCTGACCGCATAAACCCATCCGGAGCTTCTGGCTTCTTGTCTGCGCCGGGCTGCCAATAAATCGAAAAGCAGCCCATATGCGCCGATCGCGGTAAGCGCGAACCACATTGCCGCCACCAGGTTGTAGCCTACCGCCGCCGCGGACCCGCTCACGCGGATGAGCATCGCCGCAAGCACATAGCCGAAGTAATAATACGAGATCCCGTACCCCGAAAGCCACGGATCATTTGGTGGAAAGGTCGGGGACTTCAAGATAGCGTTGATGAACGCCATCTCCATTGGCTTCTCAGTGCCGAGGATAGCAGGGTTGGCGGCCCGCACGAATGCCCACAGCGCGAATCCAGCCAGAAATAAGCCTTCCATGCACAGAATTAATCTGCGGTTTTCTTGCAACCAGGCTGCCAACGCTTTCAGACCCCCGCGCGCAAGCAATGCAGCATTCAGGGCAGCCAGCAAGAGAAGCGCGGTAAGTTGTCCGGCAAGGTCATTGTTTAGCAGCTTTAAGGATGTCAGCAGCCAGAAGAGGTAACCCCACAGGAGCAGACCAATCGGGCGGCTGAGCGCGTATCCGCGGCTGGGAAGCGATTTGAACAAGCGGTGGGTTAACGGCAAATTTACCCAGGCGATGATTAATGCGAACAAATACCACTTCAAGATGTCCGTCTAGGTCACCTCACCTTGTAATCCACAGTGCTGTCATATTGGAAGACCTGGTCCCACAGGATGCCCGACTGCGCTTCAAACTTGTCAAGTCCGACGCCGGGGTAAAAAGCCTTCTCTAAACGGCCGACAATAATATAACTAACGCTATATTTTTCAAGAAATTCGTTTACATAATCCAGGTCGTCGCTTAGATAAAACTTGTTGACTTCATCCACGCGGTTTTGGACGGCGTTGTTCTGCAGAATAGCCCGCTGCTGGCGCTGGTGGTAATTCCAGCCGACCACACCAGGCAGCCCGGTATAAATCGTATAACGGTTGCCCCAGCGGTACTCATACGCCTGGGCTTCGATAATCACCGGCGATCCGCTGATGTTGTCTTGCAGCCAGCGGATGGTATAGTAATCGTCCTCCAGGGGCATGTCCACGCCCATGTCGTAATAACTGGCGCTCAGCATGTATTGCATGCCGTCCAGTGTTTTTGGCGCCGCGGGGTTCATTCTGTCGTTTATCTTATCTGTTGTGCCCAATAACGGGAAAAGCAGCGCTCCGACAGCAAGCAAAATCAGTGGAAGCTGGAACAGGAGCTGCGTGCGCAGTGTCCATTTATGCTGGCTGGTCCAGAGCATCACCAAACCGCTGCCTGCCGCCAGCGCCAGCAGCAGCCAGGCCTGCATGTACAGCTTGAACACCACATTCATCCTTCCAATGTCTCCGACAAGGTAAACCAGTTCTACCACCAGCGTTTCGAGAAGCGCGGTCGCGACCAGGAAGAATATGAGTTTTTTCGCGTCGCTCTGCCCGGAACGAAGGAGCAAGGCAAGCGACCACAGACAAAGCGGGAGAACAATGATCGATACGCTGACCTTCATCAGAAGTAGCACAATCAGGAGCACACCCATGAAAGCGCCGGTAATTTTAAGCAAATTCTGATGAGGTTCAAGCTTTTTTAACGCAGAGAGCGGCGTGACTGCCAGCCACTGGTAAGTTTCCCAGGCATACCAGAATACGATAATAAAAAGCAGCAGCCCCCAATGCGTAAAGTACGAGCTGAGAGGCGTTCGGTCTCCGTTCCAGATTCCAATTTGGTTATATCCGGGATGGAAAAGTTGGTTGAAGGGTGAATAAAGCAGCATGCTTAGCACGACCAACACCACGATCATCCCGACAGCCGGCAGCGCCCTGGCCAGCCACTTCCGCCGCACGAATTTCGCGGGCGGGAGGTACTTCCAGCCGCAATAGCCAAGCACAAAGAGGTTGAGGAGCAGGAAAGTGTAGTAATCCCATGTATTGGTGGGCTTGAGCGCACCAATAACCAAGGCTCCGATGAAAAAGTTGAGTGCGAATCCGAGCCATCGCCCCACACGGCCGACGCCCCAACTGCATTTTGAGAGGAGCGCAGAGAGCCCCCAAGCTACTGCAAAAATCGCGATGGGCAATGCGATCAGGTGGGCATGCAAATCCGCGTAGATAAAGGTGAAGTAAGGAAATTCCGTGATGGGATCGCCCGGAATAACCCGACTGGGGAACCAATACCAATCCCCCGGATAGAGCGGCATGGGCGTGCCTTTGAGCAACTGCCCGAAGCCTTTTATCATCCAGGTAAGTTTGCTGACTATTGTTGCTCCGTCAATTGCCGCGCCGCCCGCGCCCATTACCTGCAGCGTTTGATTGAGAAGCTTGACTGTGCCCAGATTTCCGACAAAAGCCAGCAGCATGGCTGTACACAGACCCGCCGCAAATGGTTTCCCAAAAAGGCGACCCAATTCCGG
>CAZPWL010000191.1:0-2983 GCA_964590535.1 uncultured Anaerolineaceae bacterium | reverse complement strand
GAAGGGGATGGACCAGGAGAGCAGCGAAGTCGTCCCCGCCCCGCCGCCGCCCCTGGCAGCCGAACCGCCGGCCAGCGCGAGCTCCCTTCGCCGGAATCCGGCTCCCCGCTTCCCTTCCGGTGTCTTTGCGACCACGCTGGTCTGTCCGTGAGACAACCTGCTGTTTTGACGCAAGCTGACAACCAGGCGCATGGGGCTTTCCCGCTCGGTCACCGGCGGATCCAGCACCTGGCTGGTCTCCAGGCTTCCTTTGGCGATCAGGAGCTGGACGGCTGAAAGGACCGGGAGGATCAGGAGGACCAGAAACAGGATAAACAGCAAGTCGCTGTCAAAAAAAGCCAGGGCGGCATAGGTCAGTCCGGTCAGCAGCAGATAGCCAGCCGCGCGCCAGGTGATCATGCTTGCGGGATGGGGACCGCCTGGAGAATGTCGCCCAGGATGCTGCCTGGTGTCGCTTTGCGCAAGCGGGACTCCGGCCGGAGCAGGATCCTGTGGCAAATCACCATCGGCGCCATAGCGATCACATCGTCAGGCAGGATATAGTCGCGAGCCCAGAGGAACGCGCGGCCCCGCGCGGCCAGCAGGAGCATCAGGGCCCCGCGCGGGCTGAGCCCGAGCGACAGGTCCGGGTGCCGGCGTGTTTCCTGTGATATCATTGCGATATACCGGCGGATCGCATCCGCGCAATAGATCGTCCTGACCGTTTCTTGAAGATCGATGATGATCGGCGAATCAACCGCCGGCTTCAGGTCAGCCAGGGGGGAAAGCCCGGAAAATCTGGCAAAAATGGCCATTTCTTCCGGGATTGTCGGATAGCCGAGTGTCACTTTCATCATAAATCGGTCAAGCTGCGCTTCCGGCAGCTGGAATGTCCCGACCTGCTCGACCGGGTTTTGTGTCGCCAGCACCATAAACGGCTGAGGGACAGGATAAGTCGTCCCGTCAACTGTCACCTGGTTCTCCTGCATGGCTTCAAGCAGGCTGGACTGCGTCTTGGGTGATGTCCTGTTGATTTCATCAGCCAGGATCAGCTGGCTCATCACCGCGCCGGGGTGAAATTCGAACTGGCACGACTTCTGGTTATAAAGATTGAATCCTGTGATGTCCGACGGCATCACGTCCGGCGTGAATTGAATTCTTTTAAACGACAGCCCCAGCGTTTTGGCCAGTGACGACACCAGGGTCGTTTTCCCGATGCCGGGCACATCCTCCAGGAGGACATGTCCGCGGCTGATCAGGGCGATCAGAATGATAGCCGCGTAGGGCGTACGCCAGCGGCTGAGCCTTGAGAACACGCGCGGCCAGACGCGTTCCCGGCTGAGCGTGAAGGCCTCCCGCGTGGCGGAAAGCATCGCGGAATTGACGGAAGTTAATGTGGCAACGATACCGGCTGCTGCCATAATCTGGATGCCCCCGTTCGGCCAGAACCTTGCCGCCGCGTCGGTCAGGGCAGTTTCGGAACCCGCCAACTGCTGGAAAGGGATTGTGCCGATGGTGACCAGCGAAACCAGCGAGTAAACCAGTGTGGCAATTCCCAGGCTCATTAAGATACCCAGCGGTATATTGCGGTTGGGTTTCGTAATCTCCTCCGCGTCGTCGGCGATGACCTCAAACCCGACATACGCGTTGTAGGTCAGCGCGATGGCCGAAAGCATGCGCGCGATGACTTGGAATGTGTTTTGGCCGGCGAACACCAAGTTCCCGGAGGAAAAGGTCGCCTGGCTGAAGCCGTTGGGGTCAGTTAGCCCGCGGATGATGTAGATCGCGAAGACGACCAGCAGAAAAGCGCCAAGAACAATCTGCAGGTTGCCCGCCTTAGTGACGCCGCGTACGTGCATGGCAGCCACAATCACAATCACCGCGACGGCGACCGGAATGATGGGCATGACCGGGAAAAAAACTTTCAAGGAGATGGCAAAACCAATGGCCGAGAGCGCCGCGTAAAAAGTGCTCGACAATCCATCCAACGAGCCGACCAGAAACATAATCAGTCCGTTGCCAAACCCCTGACCGACGTAGGTCATGGCGCCGCCGGTAACCGGATATGTGGTCGCCAATTCGCAGTAGTTCAGCGCGATGCTGAGCGTGAGCACGCCGCCCAAAACCAGCGCCAGCACCGCCTCAGGTCCCGCGATGCCAGCCGCATGACCGGTCAGTACAAAGATTTCCGCGGCGATTGTTCCCGCGGTACCGAGCATGATCACCTGGAGAAGGTTTAACTGTCGCTTTAATTTTCTTTTTGCCATTGTGCAAACCTCAACATCGTTATGCTTTTTGTGTGTCCGCAATTAATTCTATCCTGACTTTGTTTATTGCGCAGGACCTCTTAGGTGTTATCATTGATACGCTGCAATCAAACCAGTTTTGTCTCAACCGGAGGATTTCCATGACTGTTCTCACCCTTATCCTTGCCGGCGGAGCCGGCAGCCGCCTGAGTATTCTTGGAGAAAAACGCGCGAAACCGGCCGTACCCTTCGCCGGTAAATACCGTATTATCGATTTTCCCCTCTCCAACGCCGTCAATTCGGACCTCTACCGCATTGCCGTGCTCACCCAGTTTCGGCCGCACTCCCTCATGGAGCACATCGCGATTGGAGACCCCTGGGACCTGAACCGGCGTCCTCCCAATGGTCTGCAAATCTGGCAGCCTTTCCGCGGCCGCTCTCAACAGGATTGGTACCGCGGCACAGCCGATGCTCTTTATCAGAACCGCGCTTTCATCCAGGACTCCAAGTGCGATACCCTGCTCATTCTCTCCGGCGACCATATCTACAAACAGGACTACCGCGACCTGCTGCGCTTCCATCAGTCCAAAAATGCCGACCTGACCGTGGCGGTGATGAACGTCAGTCCGCAGGACGTCAGTCGCTTCGGCATCATGACCGTGGATTCCACACAGAAAATTACGAAATTTGCGGAAAAGCCCAAAAAGTCCGACAGCACCCTGGCGTCCATGGGCATCTACGTCTTCAACACCAGGTTC
>CAZPWL010000190.1:0-2987 GCA_964590535.1 uncultured Anaerolineaceae bacterium | reverse complement strand
CTGGCGGCAGCGAACATCCTTCCGTTGGCGGTTTCTACGATGATCGGCGCGCTGCTTATCTTTGTCACGCGCTGCATTACGCCAGCCGAAGCCTACAAAAGCATGAACTGGAGCGCGTTGATCCTGATCGGCTGCATGCTGGCGCTGGGCAAAGCAATGGACAGCTCCGGGTTGGCGAATTACCTTGCCGGACAATTGGTAACCTGGATTGGTACCGGGCATGCCTACCTGCTGCTGGCGGGCTTCTTTATCCTTGCCATGATTCTGACGCAACCCATGTCCAACCAGGCGGCGGCCGTGGTGGTTTTGCCGATCGCGATTGAAACCGCGCTGCAGCTGGGGCTGAACCCGCGCACCTTCGCGATGATGATCGCGGTAGGGGCGGCAACGTCCTACATCACCCCCTTGGAGCCAGCCTGTATGATGGTTTACGGTCCGGGCAACTACCGCTTTATGGATTTCGTGAAGGTCGGTTCGCTGCTGACCATCCTGATATTTGGGATTTCGATGCTCTTGGTGCCCATGCTCTGGCCGTTTTAGCGTTCCAGGTTAATCAAAAACAGACGCCGGACGTAACCCGTCCGGCGTTTGCGTATTTCTGGATTGTGGGCGGGCGCTTAATTCCCGTCGAGCACTTCCACGCTGAGACCAAAGCTTTGCGCGCTCATCTCCGGGCTGCCATTCACCGAGCCGGCAAATATCAGGGTAAGCGTGCCGGTGCCGGCTTTCAGGGCTTTAAAGCGCAGGGTGGTGGTGCCGCCGGCCGCGTTCACGCCGTCATCCTCCACGTACACCGCCTCGCCGTCCTGCTTCAGGATTTTGCTGTCCAGGGCTTGCACTTGCCAGCTAAACCCCTCCTGAGGGATGGTAGGCAGGCGCACTTCCAGGGTGTCGCCAACTTTCAGGCTGGCAGAAATTGGTCTGGGAGAGGGCGTGACAACGACGAGCTTGCCTTCCGGCGTTGGCTCCGCGCCATTACAGGCGGCAAGCGGGATTGATAAGAGTAGTAATGCTGTAAGCGTAAGCAATAATTTTTTCATTGTGACCTTTTCTTTACAACGGCTTTATAATGTTAACGAATAAAGAATGAAATTTGTTCCGTATTCTATTGTAAAACGCTGCGTCGATGCTATAATATTAGTATAGTAATCCCCCCAAATTTTCTTTTCATCAAGGGGGTCCCATTAACAGCAGTATGTTTTCAAGCAAAAGGAGAGTCATGAAATCCCCACGTATATTTAATGCATTCCTCTCATCCCTCACGGCTGTACTTGTGAGTATTGCTCTGGTCGGCAGCGCCGGAGCCGCTGCCCTGACCCAAGAGGAGCCGCCTGAAAGCGGCAGCCCGCAAATAGAAATAATTTCCCCTTACTATTCGATTGAACAGTTCACCACCGCGGATGGAACTGAGATTACCCGCAGCATCATCAACGGTCCCTCCCAGCCGCTGCCCGAATACCAGGCGGAACGCGAAGCTTCGATGACAGCGATTGAACCCGAAGGCACGCTTGGGAACATGCCCTCTTACGATTGGGTATTTGGCTGTTCCGCGGTTTCAGGGGCGATGATTGCAGGGTATTACGACCGCACCACCTACCCTAATATGTACGCCGGGCCTGCCAACGGCGGCGTGATGCCCCTGACCGACACCACCTGGCCGACCTGGTCTGATGGGCATGAGACTTACCCCAACAACCCCTTAATTGCTTCCCATAACGGGATAGATGGTAGAAGCATTAAGGGTTCCATTGACGATTACTGGATTCAATACGGCAGCTCTGCCAGCGACCCCTACATCACCGGCGGCTGGACGCAGCATACCTGGGGAACCGCTATCGGCGATTACATGAAGACCAGCCAGTCGGCATACAGCAACACCGATGGTTCGACGAATTTTTATAACTACACAAGCTCAGCGGATAAATTGACCTGCGCGGCCATGGAAGGCTTTGATATTGACCACCTGGACGGCACCTACGGCCGCAAGCTGTTCTATGAAGCGCGGGGTTACGCCATCACCGACTGTTACAATCAAAAAACGGACAATAACGGCGGCGGCTACACGCTGGCAAATTTCCAGGCGGAAATTGACGCGGGGCACCCCGTTTTGCTGAACCTGGCGGGGCATTCCATCGTGGGCTACGGCTACAACGGTTCCACTATCTACATCCGCGATACCTGGGATAACGACCCCGGCCACACCTATACGATGCCCTGGGGCGGCAGCTACAGCGGGATGGTTTTGCAATCGGTCAGCGTGGTGCACATTACCCAAGGAGTTACCTATAAACAGTATATGCCTGCCCTGTTCAAGGCCGCGCCTCCTCCTCCGCCGAGCAATCCCTTCCTTAACCCCGGCTTTGAGCTGGGACAGGTTTCGTGGACGGAGTACTCGTCGGGCGGCTGGGACCTGATCTGGCAGTCTGGCAGCACGCCTGTTGCCGCGCATGGAGGGTCCTGGCTAGCCTGGCTGGGCGGAGCGGATAATGAAACCGGGCGGCTTTCGCAAACCATTACCATCTCCGGCACTGCGCCATACTTCCACTTCTGGTATTACGCCGCGTCAGAAGATGTCTGCGGCTATGATTTCTTCCGGGTAAGAGTGAACAGCAGCGAGATTTTTAACATCAGTTTGTGTTCGAATAACAACACAGGCGGGTGGTCTCAGGCGGTTCTAAACCTGGCAGGAATGGTTGGCACAGGCAAGACCATTACTTTTGAGGTCACCACGGACGGCAGCCTGAACAGCAACCTGTTCCTGGATGATATCTCCATGTCCAGCTCGGCTATGATGGCGGAAGAAGCGCCTGTGCCGGCGGAGTGGTATCCGGGCTCGTCGCTGATGAGCAAGTAAACACTGAGATTTTGATCGCGAGACCCTCCGGGCAGCCGGGGGGTCTTTTTGTGGGGGATTCGTCATTGCGATGGAGCGCCAGCGACAGAAGCAATCTGCCTGTGTGCAAACGGAAAGATCCTTCACTTGCGTT
>CAZPWL010000189.1:2040-2995 GCA_964590535.1 uncultured Anaerolineaceae bacterium | reverse complement strand
TAACAAAAAAAGTAGAAGGTAAAAAGCAGAGCCGCGAGGCCGGGCAGTTCACAATCAGCCCGTTAGAACGCGGTTTTGGCATTACCCTTGGCAACGCGATTCGCCGTGTGCTGCTTTCCTCTTTGGAAGGCGCGGCGATTACCGCAGTGCGCATTACGGACGTGATGCACGAGTTCAGCACCATCCCTGGCGTCCGCGAGGACGTTATCCAGGTTATGCTGAACCTGAAACAGATCCGCATGAAGCTCTACGACGTGGATGTGGCGCACCTTCAACTGGACGTGCGCGGAGAAGGCACCTACACCGCGGCAGATATCCTCTGCCCGCCGGAAGTCGAAATTATTAACCCGGACCTGTACCTTTTCAGCATTACCGATAACGCGGCGCATGTGGAAATGGAATTCACAGTTGAACGCGGACGCGGATACATGCCCGCCGGCGACCGCGCAGAGCGGCTGCCCATCGGCGTGCTGCCAGTGGACGCGATTTTCTCCCCGGTTCGCCGTGTGAATTGGTCGGTTTCCAACGCCCGCGTTGGTCATAACACCAATTACGATAAGCTGAACCTGGACATCTGGACCGACGGCACCGTAGCGCCCGAAGCCGCCCTGCAAAGCGCAGTCGAACTGCTGATCCATCAGTTCAACTTCATCAGCGGAACCAGCGAAGAAATGCTGGAAACTGAAGCTGTGGTCGAAGAAACTGATCATATGGGCGGCATCGAAGCAGCCGAGACCAACATCGAAGCGCTTGATCTGACCGTTCGTGTCTACAACGCCCTGAAGCGTACCGGCGTCTCGACAGTTCGCGACGTGCGCGAGATGCTTGCCAAAGGCGAGAACCACATGCTCTCCATCCGTAATTTTGGAGAGAAGAGCCTGGTTGAATTAAGAGCCAAAATGATTGAAAAAGGCTACCTAAAAGACGAAAAAGCGGAGTAGTTAGTTATGCGACA
>CAZPWL010000189.1:0-2030 GCA_964590535.1 uncultured Anaerolineaceae bacterium | reverse complement strand
CGCCTTGGCAGAAGCGGCGGACACCGCACAGCCATGCGCAAGACGATGATTATGCAATTATTCGAGCACGAGAAGATTCAGACCACGCTGGCAAAAGCAAAGTCAATTCAGCCCGACGCTGAAAAGATTATTACGATTGCCCGCAACAGCCTGACCGCGAGCGACGTTGAAAAACTGAACGCCCGCCGGCAGGTTGCGGCTGAACTTGGGAATGCCAGCGCGGATACCGTCAAGAAGCTCTTTGACGATATTGCCCCGCGTTTCAAGACCCGTCCAGGCGGCTATACCCGCCTGCTCAAACTGGGACCCCGCCTCGGTGATAACGCCGAAATGGTCCTGCTTGAACTCGTTTCCGAGTAAGACGGTATGAAGGGTTTTAGCCTTTCAGGCCCTGAAAGTTGAAAGGCATGGCACATTACAAACTTATTCTCGCTTACGAAGGCACGGAGTACCACGGCTTTCAGCGCCAGAAAAACAAGCACAGCGTGCAGGCCGAGTTTGAAAGCTCTCTGCGGAAACTGGGCTGGTCGGGTCGGGCTGTGATGCCCGCCGGCAGGACGGACAGCGGCGTGCACGCCCAAGGGCAGGTCATCAGCTTTTCGCTGGACTGGACGCACGGCACTGAGACGCTTATGACCGCGCTGAACGCCCATTTGCCCGCGGATATCGCGGTGCAGGCTGCCGAAGAAGTGCCGCAGGCATTCCACCCGCGTTACGACGCGCTGAGCCGGACCTACCGCTACCACCTGTACGCGCAAAAGGCGCGCAACCCGTTGGTGGACCGCTTTGGCTGGCGCTTGAACGTTATGCCGGACCTGGAAAAGATGAACCGCGCAGCAAGTCTGCTGGTCGGTGAACACGACTTCCGCGCGTTCGGTAAAGCGCTGAAGGAAGAGGCGACGACGGTACGCAAGATTTTTTGCGCCGAATGGGATGGTGACAGCCAACAGGCAGCCTTCAGTATTCGCGGTAATGCGTTTCTGTACCACATGGTACGCCGCATCGTCTATGTGCTGGTGCAAGTCGGTCTGGGAAACCAGCCCGAGGAAATCGTAAGTCGAGGTCTGGAAAGCGGCGAAACAGGAATCGTCAGCCTGGCGCCTGCCAGGGGATTAACGCTCCTGGAAGTCGCTTACCCAGAGAATGATGTGAAATAAGCTCCGGCAGCAGATGCCTGAGTGTGGATTTGATAAAACGGAGAAAGTAACAGTGGAAAAAACATACGTTCCAAAAGGACAAGCTACCGGTGAGTGGTATCTCGTGGATGCTGCAGGCGAAACGCTGGGCAGACTCGCGACCCGCATCGTTGTACTCTTGACGGGCAAACACCGAGCGGACTATACCCCCGGTGTGGTTCTGAACGATCACGTGGTTGTGATCAACGCTGCCCAGATCAATTTTAATCAGACCCGTGCTGAGGAAAAGAAGTATTATCGTCATTCCCTCTACCCGGGCGGCCTTAAGTCCGTAACCATTAAGCGCCAGATGGAAGTGAAACCAGATGCGGTCATTCGTGCGGCCGTTCGCGGTATGCTGCCAAAGAACCGCCTGACGGTGCGCTATCTGGCTAACCTGAAAATCTATGCCGGTTCCGAGCATCCACACGAAGCTCAGGATCCAAAACCGATCGCGGAGTAATTAAAGAGGTATTATGGCACAATATTTTGAAGCTGTTGGACGAAGAAAAGAAAGCACTGCCCGCGTCCGTGTGACCGAGGGAAGCGGCGTGTTTACCGTCAATGAGAAGCCGCTGGATGTTTACTTCCCCCGCACCGGCGATGCTCCTATGATCCTGAAAGCGCTGGAAGCAGCCGGACAGAACCCCACCCTGACCGACGTGAGCGTCAAGGTTGAGGGCGGCGGCGTCAGCGGTCAGCGTGACGCGGTCAAGCTCGGTCTGGCTCGCGCCCTGCTCAGCATGGACGAAGGCGCTCGCAAAGGTCTGCGCGATCAAGGCCTGCTCACGCGCGACGCGCGTGTTAAGGAACGCAAGAAGCCAGGTCTCAAGCGCGCCCGCAAGGCCCCGACCT
>CAZPWL010000188.1:1725-3040 GCA_964590535.1 uncultured Anaerolineaceae bacterium | reverse complement strand
CTCTTCCGGCTTTCCTTCAGCGAGTTTCTCGCCGAAGTTGAGCACGATGATGCGGTTGGCGTACGTCAGGGCTAGGTCCAGGTCGTGCGTGATGAAGATGATGGAATCAAAGCCGGGCATTTGTAGGATTGCGTCCATAAAGGATTGGTAATTCCAGTAATCCTGTCCGGCAGTGGGTTCATCCATCATCAGAATGCGCGAGCGCATGGAAAGCACGGAGGCTATGCTGACCCGCTTTTGCTGCCCGAATGACAGCGCCAGGGGCGGCGTACCCAGTTCATCCTCGAGATGCACGGATTGGATTGCCCAGCGCACATTTTCCGCCGTGGTCTCCTTAGAGAAGCCCAGATTTTGTGGTCCAAACGAAAGCTCGTCCTGGACAGTCGCGGCAAAGAGCATTTGCGTCGGGCTTTGGAAGACGTAACCTACCGTCCTGGCGGCTTTTGCCACTGTTGTGGATTTGGAATCAATGCCTTCCAGCAATACGCTGCCGCGTGTGGGCTTGAGCAAACCGAGCGCATGTTTTACGAGCGTGGTCTTCCCGGAACCGTTGTGTCCGAGAATGGCGATTACTTCCCCGGCGTGGATATTCAGGTTCACCCCATGCAGCACCTCAGGGAGGTCCTCATGGTAGCGAAAGCCGACATCCTGGAAGCAAACCAAGGGATTGGAATAGTCCAATGGCGGCACGGCCGGTACAAAATCGGTCTCGGGTGCGTCTTTTGCCCGCGCGAGGATATCCTGCGCTGGCAGTTTTATCTTGTGGTAATCCACCACCTGGCTGAGACCAGCGGGTCCGCCCTGATAGGTGATCTCACCATCTTCCATATACACCACGCGCTCAGGATGGATTGCGAGCACATCCTCCACGCGGTGTTCGACAATCATGACCGCCAGGCCTTCGTCCGCCAGCTGCCGGAATGCCAAGAGCGCCTCCCGCGCGGAGGCGGGGTCCAGGCTGGCGAGCGGTTCATCCAGCAGCAGGATTTTGGGCTGCATTGCCAGCACGCCAGCCAGCGCTACTTTTTGCTTTTCACCACCCGAGGTTCCAAAGGTTTCTTTGTCGCGCAAGTGCAAAATGTTCAGCCGCTGCAGGGCTTCTTCCCCGCGCCGGATCATCTCCGCGCGGTCCAAGCCCAAACTTTCCAACCCGAAACAAACTTCATTGAGCACATAAGTCCCGAGGATTTGCCTTTCCGGGTCCTGCAGTAATGTGCCAACATGCTGAGAAATATCCGCAAGGTTCTTTCCACGGACGCTCTCGCCGTAGAGCAGGATATCGATATCGATGATCCGTGAATCCCCGCTGGTGCCC
>CAZPWL010000188.1:0-1715 GCA_964590535.1 uncultured Anaerolineaceae bacterium | reverse complement strand
CCATTGATGCAGCGCATCAGGGTGGTCTTTCCACAGCCGCTGGAACCCGCCAGCAGCAGTACTTCCCCCGGGTGCAGCTCCAGGTTGATATCCTTAATGGCTGGTGCGCTGCGGGAGTTATAGCGGAAGGAAAGCTCCCGGATGACGAGAGGCAAAACTTCCGATTCAGACATTCAGGCTGACCTCAACAATGTCATCAATTTGCGCCGAAAGGGCGTTTTTGGCGCTGCCGTTTACAACCGCGATTTCGATGTAACCCTCACTGTCTTCCAAGGCTACCAGGTCGCCGGGCTGTCTGTGCCCGTAAGAAAGCACGAGCCCATTAATAGCCCTGCCGCGGATGGACAAAGTAACGCGTTCAGGGTCCCTTACCCAGGCAGCTGGCAGGTCCGTGGTGAGGTTGCCGAACACATCCGCCAGCAGAATATGGGCGCGGAAGCCATTCGCAGTTTGCTCGGCTTTGGGCAGGGGTTTGCGCACAATATCCGTCACTGGTGTGCCCAGTTTGGATAAGGCGACGCCGTTGGCGAGGTGCGCCCCGCACGGCGAAAAGATGTCGCGTCCGTGGAAGGTGCGGCTCACGGTCGGCAGCCAAAAGCGGTCTTGGTCGAGGCAAACGATTTGGACAGATTCGTTGGCTGCTTCGGCATCTTCGAGCAGTGGGGTCAGCAAGCCGTTATCAGGGGCAATGAAAAACTGGTTTCCAAATCGCGCGCCAATCGGCCGGCGCTGCGTGCCCACGCCGGGGTCTACCACGGCGATGTGGACTGAGCCGGGAGGGAAAAAAGGAGCCGCGCGCCACAGCGCGATAGCGCCCTGGCGCACATCCTGGGCGGGAATGTCGTGGGTGATATCCGCGATCTGCGCGCCGGGAGCGATACTCCAGATAACCCCTTTGAGGGTGCCGACAAAGCCGTTTAAGTTACCAAAATCCGTGGTGAGGGAAATTATCGTCATGCGCTAAGGTTAACATTCTGGCAGTAAAACGTCAAGAAATTCGGCCGCAGTGGCCTGGCAAAGGCTTTCATTCGGGTCAAACTCTCCCGGGTGGGAACTTTTTTATTACGGTGTTTGCGTCCCCGAGGGAATCTGCCGGCATTTGTGTAAAGATTAGATTAATTCTTGACAAATTGTTAATCTAGATTAAAATAGTTGACATGTTTACTAAATGCAATCGCGCTTAGTCCGCAGGGAAATGGCACCGGAACGCATGGTTTTTTACGAATCGTTGAAAGCAATTTTCCTTCACATCGATAACCACGAGAAGGCTTTCCTTAATCGTTTTAACCTTTCGATTCCCCGCTTTTACGCGCTGCTGCACATCCACAATCATCCTGGGATAAACTACATAGACCTGAGCGACCTGATGCTTTGCACCAAGTCCAACACGACCCGCGTTGTGCAGGGCATGCAGAAGGACGGACTGGTCGTGCGCAATATGCACCCTGAGGACCGGCGCAGCTTTCAACTCTCGCTGAGCCCAACAGGCACTGCGAGTCTATCCCGAATACCTTGCGCTCGTGGACAAGCTGATGTCCCTCTTTAGCGATGAAGAGCTGGAACGCTATGCCGTCGCGAGCAACCACATCGAAAACACCCTGGCACCAAAGAATTCAACGGGCCAGAAAGCCGCGCTGCGCGTGGAAAACCCGCAGCCTGTTTCAACCCCCATCCATTGAGGTCAGGATGTCTATTTCTTTAGGCAAACACAGCCA
>CAZPWL010000187.1:0-3053 GCA_964590535.1 uncultured Anaerolineaceae bacterium | reverse complement strand
TCTGCCTTTTTAGTTTTTCCTGCGCTTCAAGAAACAAACTGCAGACTGCCGCGCCACCTTCAGGAATAATTAAGCTCACATCAATCAAACAGCGGTGGCTCGCAGTGACAACCCGACTGTGCGAACCGCGAGCCCCTCTCCCCCGCTGCGCGGACCCTTCGCCTACGGCGCGCAAGCAGCCCCAAGGGGATGGCTAGTTATACCGCCCAGAAACACAGAAGCTCAGTCGCGCATAGACTCCCTATTGGGCGCTGGGGACACCCTTTAGGGTGCAGGTGAGGCACAACGAAAGCCCACAGTGCTGTAGACGCCTGTAGGAAAGAAGTAACCGTTACGAGAAGAGGTTCGCGAACCAAACCAAGTACTTCCCCAACCCCCACCGCGCATCACTTTATAAACACCGCTTGCAGGTCCATATGGATTCAAATAGGGAGAGCTCGAATAGTAAGTGTTTGAATACCAGTCGTTCACCCATTCCATTACATTACCTGCCATGTCAAACGCTCCAAACTGGCTGGCGCCAGCCGGATAGCTGCCAACAGCGTTGGTATCCCCTACGCAGTAATAATAAGATGCATTATTGTAAGTATTTGCCAAACCACAGTTGGGATTGCCATCCCCCCAGGGATATGTCCTTACTGTAGTCCCTCTGGCTGCCTTCTCCCACTCCGCTTCCGTTGGCAAGCGCTTGCCTGCCCAGGTGCAATAATCTTCTGCGGCATACCAGGATACAAAAATTACAGGGTAAGCTGCATAGGTTGGGTTGTCAAAATATGATGGACGCGTGTCGGAAGAATTATCTGCTGGTTGATTACAAGCGCTGGCAGCCACACATTGGGCATATTGCGCGTTGGTCACTTCGGTACGGTCAATATAATAGGAATCAAGAAAAACGGTATGCAGGGGAAGCTCGTCGGAATTGCAGGAATATCCGCCGTTATGGTTTGGGTCGCACCCCATCTGGAACTCGCCGGCAGGGATGTAGACCATGCCTTGCGTGTTGCTCTTGAAAACAGCAGGCAAAAAAATTAGCGACTGCTGGATCTGGTTTTCAATTTCGTCAACCGGGCTGGACTGTCCAGAAACCCCGGTGTGAATACCGCCCAATTGAACCAGGATGAATAATCCAAGCACAACAGATTTGATAGTCCTCATTTTGATTTCCTCCCGCATCATACTTGTGTGTTTTCTGTAAAAACACACTAATAATAGTATACAACCGGTGTTCTTGTTCTTGCAGGGTCAGGAGACCCTGCAAGGCATTTGACCTGTCGTCATCGCGAGGAGCGCAGGGACGCCTGTGCCCGCCGCATTGCGGACGGGTATGGTGATCTGCCTTTTTAGTTTTTCCTGCGCTTCAAGAAACAAACTGCAGACTGCCGCGCCCCCTCTCGTCATCTCAAGGCAGTGGTCATTCCAGCAGCAGGTGCTCGCAGTGACGTCTTAACCACAAACCCCTGTTCTTGCATGGTCTCCCGACTCTGCAAGACGTAAGCCCCTCATCCGCCCTGCGGGCACCTTCGCTTCCGGCGCGCAAGCAACCCCAGGGAAGGGAAGGGGAAACCCAGCTTGCGGCTTAGGCCCCCACCAGCCGCAGGCGCTGAAAAGACGCGTTCAGCAAATCCAGCACCAAAAGCTCCCCTTTCAGGCCGGGCTTGCCCAACAGCAGCTTTACCGCCTCGGCAGCTTGAACCGCCGCGACCATGCCGGCGCTAAAGGAGAGCGTGCCCTGCTCGTATTCCTCGCCGTGTTCCACTTTTGCATCCGGGTAAATAATGTCCAGCAGGTTCTCGCCGGGCTGGATGACGCATACCTGCCCCAGCCAACCGCCCACCGCGCCGTGCACCAGCGGGGTCCCTGCCTTGTCGCAGGCCTCCTGCAGGGTTCTGCGCGCGGGGATGCTGTCCAAACAATCCAGCGCCACCTGGCAGCCGGAAAGCAGCTCGGCGGCGTTATCCTCGTTCAGGTAGTCTTGCACTCCTTCCACCCGAACGAAGGAGTTGACCGCCTGCATGCGCTGCTGCGCCGCCAAAACCTTAGGTCTTCCCAAATTCATGCTGGAGCTGAGCAGCTGGCGGTTCAGGTTGCCCTCATTGAAGCTGTCCGGGTCTACTACGCGCAAAAAGCCCACGCCCAGCCTGCCCAGGTACTCCACCACAAACCCGCCCAGGCCCCCACACCCGACCACCAGCACGCGGCATTCCGCCAGGCGCGCCTGTTCGTCCTGGCTGATGGAGAGCAAATTGCGCAGGTAGCGCTCGGGCTGCATCGTTCATCCTCCCGCGATTAAGTGCATCACCTGCACGTCATCGCCGTCGCTTATCAGGCGCTGGGTGTAGGCTTCCTCGGGCACATACTCGCCGTTCACGCGCACGATGATGTGTCGGAAAATGAAGCCCATCTCGTCCAGCAGGGATTGCACGTTCAGGCTTTCGCGCCAGGGCTGCTCGCGGGTGTTGACGGTAATCATAGGTGCTTTTCCACCACCTCAAGCAGCATTGGCAGGTCCATCCCGATTTCTTTCAGGTGTTCGGGCGTGGGGACGCCGTCCTCCGTCCAGCCGCGGCGTTTGTAAACCGCGTCGGTGAGCAGTTCAAACTGCTTTTCGCGGTAGGCGCGCGTGGTGGCGATTTTTTCATCCAGGCTCATAGCGCTTGGGTCCAGCCCCTGCAGTTCGCGCAGCTGCTTATCATAGCGCTCCTGCCGGGAAAGGTACTCTTCCGCGGTTGCAGGGCCAAGCGAGCGGTAAGGCGCCTTGTCGTGCTGGCGCAGCCCGCTGCCCATGCGCAGGTTGAACACGCGCTGGAAGTTGTAGACCCGCTCGGATTGGCGGAGGAGTTCGTCTTTGTCGATTTGCTTGCCGGTCACCGCGTTAAAAATATCCACATAGTTCTGCACATGCTCGGGCACCTTGGCGGGCGTGTCGGTTTTGTAGTTTTCCGCCGGTACAATGTCGTTCCAGGGCAGTTTGCACAGCCCGCACAGACCAAACCAGGTGCGGAACATGGGGTAGTAGAACAGGGCGTAGGCTTTATCTTCAAAGCTTGGGATTT
>CAZPWL010000186.1:0-3058 GCA_964590535.1 uncultured Anaerolineaceae bacterium | reverse complement strand
AGCCACGGTGAGGCTGAGGTTGTAGTTGCTTTCCATCGCGTCGGGCGGGTCTTCTGTGTCCACATCGGTGACCTGGGCTGCATAGATTTCGAGCAGGCAGGATTCGCCGGCGATGAAGTCGTCATCCGGGTTCAGAGTGTAGACTGGGTCGGCATCGGTCACGACCGCGGTGTGCGTGCTGGACTGGGTGCAGGTAATCGAGTACCAGGACGCGCCAAGCGTGACGGGCTCAGAGAAGGTGATGGTGATGTCGCTGTCCTTCGCGATTTCTCCATTGTTCACTGGGGAGGTGCTGGCGACGTAGGGGGCGGTTTCAGTCGATGGGAAGCAGTTCGTGGTGTGTGAACCCAGATAAGTGAAGGTGTCTACTGCGTATCCATCCCACTCATCCGCCGGATCGAAGGCATTCGTGCCATCTGTATCACCTTCGCAAACCGTCTCCATACGTGTCAGTGTATGATCCAATGTAGTTGTCGGCGCAGTACCCCAGAATGTGCCCGGGTCAAAACCAATTTGACCTATGACATCCACATTACTATTATCAGATACCAGCTGCAGTGCAATTGCATCATCCCCATTGAAATATGTGACGGTTGAGGTTATATCTGCAACATCCAGAATAGCTTGTGCCGCAGCAGCATTCGCAATTACATACACATCTCCATCTGCAATTAGCGTTTCCGTTGACCAGGTCAGGGTGTTCCCAGGGGTCGAGCTTCCATTTGAATATAGAACAACCTTGTAAGCCTGAAGATCTACAGGCGCACCTGTTCCGTTATAAATTTCCAACGCTTTGTTATTGCTAGTGCCCTCTATGTATTCGGAGATAAATAATTCGGTCGGGAAGATTTCCTGTGGACCGCAGCTGGCGGTGTGAGACCCCAGATAAGCGAAGGTATCTACTGCGTAACCATCCCACTCAGCCGCCGGATCGAAGGCATTCGTGCCATCTGTATCACCTTCGCAAACCGTCTCCATACGTGTCAGTGTATGATCCAATGTAGTTGTCGGCGCAGTACCCCAGAATGTGCCCGGGTCAAAACCAATTTGACCTATGACATCCACATTACTATTATCAGATACCAGCTGCAGTGCAATTGCATCATCCCCATTGAAATATGTGACGGTTGAGGTTATATCTGCAACATCCAGAATAGCTTGTGCAGCAGCAGAATTCGCAATTACATACACGTCTCCATCTGCAATCAGCGTTTCCGTTGACCAGGTCAGGGTGTTCCCAGGCGTCGAACTTCCATTTGAATAGAGAACAACCTTGTAAGCCTGAAGATCTACAGGTGCACCAGTTCCGTTATAAATTTCCAACGCTTTGTTGTTGCTGGTGCCCTCTAAATATTCAGAAAAAAATAAACCAGCCGCTCCTGCCGCTTCGACGGGTTTGACTGGTTGCATTCCTAACATTCCAAGGATTATCGCCACTACAATGAGTAAATGAATTGCTCTAAATCGTTGCACCATCTTTTCTCCTATTCAGTTATTGTCAATGAGGCAAAGATGCCACATCTCCTTTATATTATATTGTAGATTACTGTGTTTCAGGGGTTTTTTTGCGGTAAGTCAGCCAACCGAAGTTATCCTAATTGTAAGCGACGATTAAAACTACATCCTATTTTTCTCGTGGTTTAGCACATACAAATTAATACCAAGGGGATTACTCTAAAACAGACTTTCATCCCTCAACCGGAAACTCCGCCGATGCAGCGCGCACTCCCCCATCTTTGCAATCGCGCGGCGGTGCGCTTCCGTCCCGTAGCCTTTGTTGCGCGCAAAGCCGTAACCCGGAAAGCGCGCTTCCTCCGCCCGCATGCGCGCATCCCGCGCGGTCTTCGCCAAAATGGAGGCGCAGGCAATCGAAAGCGAACGCTGGTCGCCCTTAACAAGCGCGGTTTGGGGAAGCTTCTTTTCCGGCAGTCGGAAGTAATCCAGGAGCAAATGCTCGGGGGGCAGCGCCAGCGCGTCCAACGCCCGGCAGAATGCCAGCCGGCCCGCGCGGGCAATTCCCACCCGGTCAATCTCATCCGCCTCCGCCCATCCCAGCCCCCAGCCTGCGCTTTCAGCCTTTATCCGCCCGGCAAGTTCCTCCCGCGCGCGCGCGCAGAGCTGCTTGGACTCTCGCGCGCCAGCCAAGGCACGCAGCACGCGTTCTGGCTCCGGCGAAAGGATTACAGCGGCGGCAAATACTGGCCCCGCCAACGCGCCGCGGCCGGCTTCATCCAGCCCGGCCACAAAGCGCAAGCCTTGCGCCCACAGGGGCTGTTCAAACTCCAGGTTGGGACAATCAGGGATTAAAGCGGGGTCAAAGCGGACGCGCACGGTAGGCCCCACGGCGGGCGTTGGCGCGGATTTTCCAGAGCTCCCACACCAAAGCGGCCGCGTCGCGCAGCGGCTTGATGCGGCTGCCAGCGCCGTAAGTCCAGGTGACCGGGACTTCCTGGACTCGGTAGCCGTTCTGTTGGGCGGCGGCCAATACTTCCACGTCAAAGCTCCAACCGTCCATCGTTTGCAGCGGGAAGAGCGCCTCGGCGGCCTTGGCGCTGAAGCACTTGAAGCCGCACTGCGTGTCCTGTATCCCCGGCAGAACCCACCAACGCACCAGCAGGTTGAAAACCCGTCCGCTCCAATGCCGATAGAAGGGTTCGCCAAGCCGCAGCGCGCCCGGCGCTTCGCGCGAACCGATGGCGACCTGCGCACCAGCCTGCATTGCATCAAGAAATCGCGGGATTTCTTCCAAGGGGACGGAAAGGTCAGTATCAGCCATATATCGGCAGGCGCCGCGCGCGGCCAACATGCCCGCTTTCACGGCGTTGCCTTTGCCGGGCTGGTCCAAACTGAGCACGCGCAGCTCGGGCAGGTGTTCCTGCCAGGCGCGCGCGATAGCGGCAGTGTCATCTTTGCTGCCGTTCTCGACCACCAGCACCTCGCATGGGTAACTCTGAGCGCGCACGAACGCTGCCACGCGTTCAAGCGTTTTTGGCAGGCGCAGGGCTTCGTTGTGGGCAGGGATGATGATGGAGAGGAAAGGGGTTTCCACGGGGTTTCT
>CAZPWL010000185.1:0-3067 GCA_964590535.1 uncultured Anaerolineaceae bacterium | reverse complement strand
GGAACTGCTTACCCGGGAGGCTTGGGATTGGCTCTCCGGTCTGGACGAGCTTTATTTGCGGACCAGCCTGCATCCTTGCGCCGCGGAATTACCTAAAAAACTGAAGTTGCACAGCTTCGATGATTTGTACGAGAAGCACGATGCCCTTGGGGACGTGTTGGCTGAAATCGCTCGGGAAGTTTTGGAGCTGGGAAAGCGCGAACAAGGCGTAAGCTATGCCGTGCCCGGCAGCCCCTGGGTGGCGGAAGAAAGCTGCGCGCGCATCCTGGAGCTGGCCCGAGAAGCCGGACTGCCTGTTCGTGTCATCAATGGCATGAGCTTTCTCGAACCGGTGTGCGCGGCGCTGGGAATTGACCCGGGGAACCAGCTGGCGCTAATTGACGCCATGCAGCTGGCCGAGCAAAACGTACCGACCTTTCCCCCCTCCTGCGGCGCGCTTATCCATCAGATTGGGACCGGAATGGACGCCAGCCAAATCAAATTGACGCTCATGAGCGCTTATCCGGATGACTACCCGGTGCGCTTGGTACACGCCGCTGGCACCGCCCAACAAAGCGTGGAAGAGCTGCCGCTTTATGCGATTGATCAGGCAGTCAAAATAGGCTTGCTATCCACGCTTTATGTCCCGCCGCGCGAAAACGGACACGCCTTTGAGGACTTGCAGGAAATCATTGCGCGTTTGCGCGCGCCGGACGGCTGCCCGTGGGACCGCGAACAGACGCACCTGTCCCTGCGTCCATACCTGCTGCAGGAAACTTACGAAGTCTTGGAAGCGCTGGACCGGGAAGAACCAGACGAGCTGCGCGAAGAGCTGGGGGATTTGCTGCTGCAAATTCTGCTGCACGCCCAAATTGCGACGGAAGCCGAAGACTTCAGGATGACCGACGTTATTCAGGCGATAAGTTCCAAGCTTATCCGCAGGCACCCGCATGTGTTTGGGGAGGTGCAGGTTAATTCGGTTGATAACGTGCTGCAGAATTGGGAAAAAATCAAAGCCCGGGAACGCGAAGATAACGGAAACAGCAATAAAACCGGCATGCTGGACGGCATTCCGCTGGCGCTTCCAGCGCTGACCCAGGCAGATCAGATTCAAAGGCGCGCGAAGAGGGTCGGCTTCGATTGGGATACCATCGAACCGGTGATTTCCAAGCTGCGCGAGGAGTTGGAAGAGCTTAACAGCGCCGAGACCAGCGCGGAACGCCAGGCAGAGGCCGGTGATCTGCTTTTTGCCGCCGTGAACCTGATCCGCTGGCTGGACATTGACCCGGAGACCGCCCTGCGGGAATGCAACCTGCGCTTCCGAAAGCGTTTTGCCTATATCGAAGCGGGCGCTGCCAAGGCTGGCAAAAACGTCGATGAGCTCAGCTTTGAGGAAATGGACGCCCTTTGGGAAGAAGCCAAAACTGTCTTAGCCAAGCAGGACGAAGTCTGAAATGAGCAGCGAAGACCTGGAAACAGCCTCACAAGCACGCGAAACTCCGTTGGAGCACAACTTGCCAGAGGAATCCAACGTGAAGGCGAAACCGGGCGCGCAAGCCGGGAGCGTTGAAACTGCCAGCCGGCAAATCGCCCGAGCCACTGGCATTGTCATGTTCGCGTTCATTCTTAGCAGCCTGGTGGGGGTGGCGCACCAGGTCGTTATCACTGATGCCTTTGGCACGAGCGCGGCTCTGGATTCCTTTAATGCGGCTAACCGCATTACTGAACTGCTGTTTAATCTGGTGGCGGGCGGAGCGCTGGGTTCGGCCTTTATTCCGGTGTTCACGGGTTTTCTCACCCGGGGTGATAAACGCGGGGCATGGCGGCTGGCATCCGGCGTGGTGAATGTCGTTTTTCTGGTGCTCATAGCAGTTTCGATTTTGGCCTGGATATTCGCGCCGTGGATTGTGGAAAAGGGTTTATTCGCCCTGACCGCGGATTCGAATATCGGTCAGCTGGATGTGACGGTACGCTTGCTGCGTATTATGCTCCCGACCGTTGTGATTTTTGGCATCAGCGGGTTGGTGATGGGGATGCTGAATGCCCACCGCTCATTTTTTATCCCCGCGTTGGCGCCAGCTATGTATTCCCTTGGGATTATATTTGGCACCCTGGCGCTGCCGAAAAGCTGGGGCATCGACCGCCTGGCTTATGGGGTTCTGATTGGCGCAGCGGGGCATTTGCTTTTGCAGCTGCCCTCGCTCTTCCGGCTGCCGGAACGGACCTATCAGGCAGCGGTCGGGCTGAAAGATAAGGCTGTCCGGCAGGTTTTGAAGTTGATGCTGCCGCGCCTGATCGGGGCGGGTGTTGTCCAGCTCAATTTCGTGGCGAATACCATCATCGCCCTCAGCCTGGGTGAAGGCGCCGCGAGCGCTGTCGTGCTGGCTTTCACGCTGATGATGATGCCGCAGCGCGCCATTGCGCAATCGGCTGGGATTGCGTCCTTACCAACGCTTTCCGCGCAGGCGGAATTGGGACAGTATCAACAAATGCGCGCGACCATCGCGAAAATTCTCCGGGGAATGCTCTTGCTGGCGCTGCCTGCCAGCGCGGGCTTGATACTTCTGCGGGTTCCGCTGGTGCGCGTGCTGTACGAACGCGGTGAGTTTAACGCGGAATCCACCCGCCTGGTAGCCTGGGCGCTGCTGTGGTACACCGCGGGTTTGGTCGGGCACAGCCTGGTGGAAGTGCTCAGCCGGGCTTTTTACGCCATGCACGATACGCGCACGCCGGTGCTTGTGGGCGTGGGCGCGATGAGCCTGAATATCGCGCTTTCTTTTCTGCTGTCGGCTTGGTTCCGCAGCATCGGGTGGATGCCCCATGGCGGCTTAGCGCTGGCGAATTCCGCGGCTACCGGTCTGGAAAGCCTGCTGCTGCTCGCGCTGCTGCGCGGAAAATTGCAGGGCGTGGAAGGCAGGCATATCCTGCAGGGCACGACTGCTGCTTTGGCTGCGTCGGCGGTGATGAGTCTGGCTGTTTACGGATGGATAAGGCTGCTGCCCGATGCCGGGGGATTGTCCACGCTGCTGGGGGGGATGGGAATAGGTGTTTTGGTGTACGCGCTGACCCTGAAATTGCTGCGCGTTCC
>CAZPWL010000184.1:0-3103 GCA_964590535.1 uncultured Anaerolineaceae bacterium | reverse complement strand
GCATTTTCCCGGTGTTCTCCTCTGGCAATCCCGGCTCCACCTGCGGCGCGATTGGTTCCCCGAGTGACTACCAGGAATCCTTCGCAACGGCAAATCACCAAAGCAACCGCATCATCAACTCTTCATCTGGTCGCGGGCCTTCCACCTATGGGCATGAGCCCTATACAAAACCTAACATTTCCGCTCCGGGCACCAGCATTTGTTCTTCCATCCCCGGAAGTACCTGGAGCTGTGGTTACAGCGGCACATCCATGGCTGCCCCCCACAGCGCGGGGGCAGTAGCGCTGCTCTGGTCGTGCAACGACAGCCTGGTCGGGCAAATTGACCAAACATTCCAACTGCTGCAAAACAGCGCTGACGCTCCGATTGAGGCGGGCGCCTGCGGCGCGCCGCCCGACGGGCAGGGCAACTACACCTACGGCTACGGCTACCTGAACGTGTTGGCAGCCGGCACGCTCACCTGCGGTACCGTGGAATACGGCACCCTGCAAGGACACGTCTACGACAACTATGGGGCTCCAGTTGAAGGCGCGACGGTCACCGCGGTCACATCAGCCACGACCGCCGCTGACGGCTCCTATTCCATGAGCGTTCCGGTGGGCACTTACTCGGTGACCGCCAGCAAGTACGGCTATCAGTCTCAGACCGTCCCTGGGGTGGTTATCTCCGACGGCGCCACCACCACACAAAACTTTACCCTGACATACCAAGGCGCGTGGGTTGAGGGAACCGCCCCCTGCTTTGACTGGACCCGTTACGACGTGGAATACTACCCGGCGACTGGCTTGATCTACGCCCTGGGCGGCCGTTCCGATGCTGCCACGATTGGCGATATCTACAGCTATAACCCCGTCACGGGCGCGTGCGCGGATACCGGAGCGATCATGCCGGTGCCAATCTCCAACTACACCGTGAACCTGGTGAATAACGGGTCAGCTGATGTGCTGTGCACCTTTGGAGGCCGCAACAGCGCGGGAACCACCATCCTTAACGTACAGTGCTACAACCCGCTCACCAATACCGCCACTTCCGTCGCCAATCTGCCGGCAGCCTGGACTGGTTTCACACCCGGAGCGCAGGTGGTTTACAACAACAAGGTCTATATTTTCGGCGGTTTCAACGCGACCGCATCGCCTTATGAGACAGCGCG
The DNA here is from genome assembly GCA_964590535.1 of uncultured Anaerolineaceae bacterium. Taxonomy (GTDB): domain Bacteria; phylum Chloroflexota; class Anaerolineae; order Anaerolineales; family Anaerolineaceae; genus Mesolinea. Next base: position 1,953 of record CAZPWL010000184.1, on the reverse strand, counting down.
CACAGACCGCTTTGACCCGGTCACGAACAGCTTTACGCAGCTGGGCAACCTGAGCCTGGCGCGCAGTTACCTGTATGCCGCGGAAGTGGACGGCAAAATTTACGCCTTTGGCGGCACGGTCTTTGACGGCGCGAGCCTGAACGCGCAAATCCGCGCTGAGGTGATGGCTGCTCCGGAAGGGGCCGGGACTTGGAGCGATGCCGCGGTAGCGGATCTGCCAGCTGCTTACGATGAAGGCCAGACCTACGGCTTCGACAGCGCCTTCGACATCCCCAGTGTGGCCGGCAAGATTGTCTTCGCTGGCGGCGGGCAGTGGCCTGGCGAGTCCGCGGATGTGTGGACCTACGACGTACTGACAAACAGCTACGATACCAGCTTCCCGGATTTACAGCACGCGCGCCGCAACCACGGCGGTGTGTTCGTTCCGCTTGACACAGCCAGCATGGCTGACGGCCTGCCTGGTCTGTGGGTATTTGGCGGCCGTTCCGGCGCGGATACGCCGCCTTATCAGGGCGTGGAATTCTTCCCGCTGGCTTACCCGCCGGTCTTGTTCCAACAGTATATTCCAATGCTGTTTAAGTAAACCTTACCTGTAAGTCTTAGTACGCGCTCCCGGGGGCACGACCTTCGGGAGCGCAACATTTTTCAGGCGGACTGATTACCGCGCAGAGACTGGGTGCAAATAAGCTCTTTGCCGCAAGAAAAGGAAAAAGCCACGTCAAAAAAGTGCGAATCCCCCTTGTTGAAAGCACAACTGGTGATACAATGCTATAAGACTAATTATTAATTTCACAATCCAAGTATTATTTGTGTTGTAAGTCCCGCGTAAAGCGTAACTTACCGGTCTTTCAGGCTCCAGAGCCATTTATCCAAAATCACTCGTTCACTTTCTTTTACAAGGAGGTGCCATAACTAAATAACCAATCCCTATCCCCGCATATCTGTTTCGTTTGTGTTTTTTTTAGGTCCGCGTCATTCGTCTGTATGCTCAGTGTTTTTCGGCAGAGTCAGAAACGGAGGCCAAAATCCAAAAATATTTCTTTTCCGTTTGTCAATTGTTCGTTAAAGTTCAATATTTCTTTGAAGGAGAAAGATGAATAAACATTTGGTTAAACGTATCCTTCCCATCCTATTGATGGTATGTCTGGTTTTTGGATTAGCCCAGTCCACCCGCACGGCGACCGCCGCGTCCGAGCAAGGTCTGGAAAAAGTAGAAGGCGCTGTTCTGGACGCGCTTTCCGCAAAGGGCAGCGCTGATTACGTCATTGAAATGACCGAACACGCTGATCTGAGCAAAGCGTATAGCATGACTGACTGGAACGCGCGCGGCTGGTTTGTGTATGAAGCCCTGAAGGAAACCGCCGCTCGCACTCAAGCGCCTGTGATTGCCATGCTCGATCGAAGCGGCGTGAAGTACCAGTCGTTTTTCGCGGGCAACGAAATCGCGGTAACGGCTGGCAACCTTGAGACTCTCAGCCAGATTGCCGCGCTGGACGCGGTCAATCACGTGCGCTACCCGCGCACAGCAACGATCGACCCTATTCCTACTCTGACGCGGGACCTTTTTGATTTCAGCATTGACGCGCTGGATTGGGGTATCACGGACACCAACGCAGATGATTTTTGGTCGAACTTTGGCTTTCAGGGCGCCGGCCTTGTAGTTGCCAATATTGATACAGGCGTACAGTGGGACCACCCAGCGCTGGATCAGGCTTTCAAGTGTGCTTCGCCATCGGACGCGGCCTGTTGGTCAGACCCCTCCAATACCTGCGGAGGCTCGGCCTGCGATAACAACGGGCACGGCACGCACACGATGGGCACCATGGTAGGCGATGATGACGCGACCCTGGCCTACCAGGTGGGTATGGCGCCCGACGCGCAGTGGATTGCCTGCAAAGGTTGTGAGACGAACAGCTGTTCTGACACGTCCCTGAACGCCTGCGCGGACTGGAT
>CAZPWL010000183.1:0-3133 GCA_964590535.1 uncultured Anaerolineaceae bacterium | reverse complement strand
AGGGTCACGCGTTCAGTCCGGGCGTTGTCCACAAGCACCAGGCGTGTGAAGTGGTTGCCCAGGACCGGTTCCAGATCTATGAATTCCGCGGGCAGCTGTTCCGCAAGCCAAAGGCGCTCATTCAAGCCAAAAAAAGGCATAGCAGGATCCACCGGCAGGCGGGTCTTGAGGGTGCGCCCCTTGGCGGTTTTATGTTTTATTTCCAGAAAGGCCTCCTGGGTGCTTTCGTAGACGCGCACGCGCACTTTGTATTGGTTGGCGCGTTGGTTCACCTGCAGGTGGAAAAGCGCAAAATCGGGCGTGTCAAAGTACAGGTTCTGATACGGCTGCAGCCGGCAGCCCGCAATGGTCAGCATGCGGTAATCGTCCATCAGCTGCGGCAGCAGGTATTCCAGGCGGTTCAGCGAAAAAACAAACTTTGTGTCCACGCGGTCGAGTAAGGCGACACTGTCTGTTTCCGGCAGGCTGATGCCGCGAAAGGCCGCCGCCTCAAATCCCAGGCTCCAAAGCGTGGGACTGCGTGTATCTGTAGTTTCTTTCTGCAGCTCGCGGTCCTGAAAAAGAAGTGTTTCTTGTGTGTTCATAAGAGTTCCTTTGTTCATCTTGCCCTCATGATAGCTTTCCAGCCTTCCGCTTTGGTTTACTTTTCGTATACTCCCCAAATCAACAGGCAGCCCGATCGGGCTGCCTGTTTTCGCGTAAAAGGCTCAGATATTACGGCCGTCTCCCTCCCGGACCGCCAGGCGCGCCGGGGCCGCCGAAGCCGCCGGCATTGCCCAGCGTGGTGACCGTTCCGGAGAGGGTTAGCGCCGCGTAGGTACTTGCGCCGCTGGTACTGCCGCCGAGGTACAGTCCGTCCTGTTGGCTACCGGACGAGTCTCCTCCTAACAACACCTGGTATGCGCCGTCAATTTTCAATTCCGGGCTGGAGAGCAGCAGGGTCTGGAAGGCCTTGGAAGGCGCGTAAGCAATCACGCTGGTCCCGCTTGCATCCTGCAGGCTTACCAGGGTGCCGGCTTGCTGCGCGCTCTCAAACGCGATGAGGACGGAAGGCTGGCTGGAATCCTGGCTGGCGCTCTGCGCCATCCCGGCGCTGCCAGCCGCCGCGACCAAGCCGCCGCTGATGTTAAAACTACCCATATAATCGAGCGCGCCGTTGCCGTTGTTGGTTGGCCCGTCCACCAGCAGCGTGCCGCCGGAAATGCTGGCGGACCCGTTGGTATCCACGCCGTCCCCGTCCGCGTTGACGTAAATAAAACCTCCGGTCAGGTAAAACCAGTAATTGCCCGCTTGCCCTCCCATTCCGCCCGGGGCGCCTCCCATCATTTGTCCGCCAGCTCCAGCCGTTCCGGAAGCCGCGTTGATGCCGTCATCACTCGCGACCAGCGCGATTTCGCCGCTGTTAACGGTGATTAGGGCGCTTTCCAAGCCTTCATAGCTGCTCTGGATGTCAAATTTTCCGCCGTTGATGGTCAGACTTGTATCAGCGTGCAAGGCGTCATCGCCTGTGTTGATGGTAAAGTCGCCGCCATTGACAAGAATACTCCCGTTGGAATGCAGCGCGTCGTCGGCGGTATCCAGGGTGAAGCTGCCGCCATTGATGACTACGGCGCTCAAGCCTTTGATGCCCTTGGCGGATGCCTCGGAGCTAATTTTGGCGCGGCTGCCGCCGGCGGTCTGGATGTGGAAGGTGCCCGAGTCGATTTGGACATTACCTTCCGCGCTGACACCGTCGCCGTCCGCGCTGATTTCCAGGCTGCTGGCATCTATCAGTACTGCGCCCAGGGCTTCGGGGTCGTCATTATCGGATTTGAGCGCGTCTCCGCCTGCCTCGACGCTGATGGTCGCGTTTTCAATCACCAGGTAATCCTTGCCCCGGATGCCGTCGTCCATGGCGCTGACCTCGATATGCGCGTCCCGGATGAGCAAGCCGTCCTTGCTGGCAATCGCGTCCGCGTAATTGCCGCTAACGCTGAGCGTGCCGCTGCCATAGATGGTCAGGTCCGCCTTGGAAAACAGCGCGGCATTGGGCTCGTCTACGTCCGCGGAAGCATAGCTGTAGGACTTGCTGTCACTGAGCGTGTTCGTGGTGCCTTCTGCCAGGATGATGATGACTTTATCCGCCTGCGTAATATCTATGGCCGCGCTGCTCGAATTGCTAATGCTCACGCCGTCCAGAATCAAGCGCACAGGTTGTTCAATATCCGTCTGCACCACAATCTGTCCGTCGTTCAGGCTGCCGTTCAGTCGGTACGTGCCAGGCGCGGTGATGTAACTCGTGGTGCCCTCCACCTTCACGCCGCTGCCGGACGCGCTGATTGCGCTGCCTTGCAGTTCGATGAGCACCTCATTGGCTTCCGACCAGGTGTAGTCACTGCTTTCCTCGTGGGTGTCAATCTCCAGGGCTGCAGACGCGGCAGCCGAGCTTTCCGCTGCCGCTGGGGTCGATGCCGCAAGCGTGGCCTGAAGCGAACTTAGCTGCGCCTGAGTTTGCGCGCCGGTGGTCGTGGCGGCTGCGGTACTCGCGCAAGCGCTGCTGAACAGCAGCAAAAACGCTGCTAAAAGTGTAAGTAGGGTTTGTTTCATTTTATTGGTATCCTATCCTTTGCTATATTGGATAGCTGAAGTGTAGATCGTTGTGCTAAGGTGCTGGTTTACTGTTGGTATAGAAACCCGGGCAGCTTTCCGCCGGACCCAGACCTGTTAAAACATTCAGGCGCGGAATCTACCGCGCCTGAATACAACGACCAACTACTCGCATTACTTTAACAGGATTGGCAAGAAGAGCACAAGCTCATGGATTTCAAAGTCGATAGCATACACCCGATTGCCAGAGGAGATAAGCACCGCGTTCGGACTGCCGTCGTGGTCGGGGTCGTAGAACCCAACCGGATCGGTCGCATCCGGAGGCCCTCCGGAACCATCGTAGTCGATTACCGCGAAGATGTAGTAGCTCCCATCCTGCAAGCCGCGCAGAGAAAAAGAATCTCCACTGAATTGATAATCTACAGTTTCTGGCGGTCCACTCAATCCCAAATGCGCGCCGATTTCAATAAGCGGATTATCCGAACCAGTATAGGTGACCGTGCCGTTAATCACGCCAGCATTGGTGTAATACGCCCAAATCTTACCG
>CAZPWL010000182.1:0-3159 GCA_964590535.1 uncultured Anaerolineaceae bacterium | reverse complement strand
TACCCAATCTTGAGGGGATTGTGCTGCTGGGGAAGATCGCGTTGGATGGGGCGCTCGCGCTGCCCATGTACGCGGGCTTGCGGCGGAAAGATGTCCCTTTCGGACACGGCGCGTTCTACGCTCCCGCCGGGCTGCCCTGGCTGCTGTGCTCGTACCACCCCAGCCGGCAGAACACCCAGACAGGAAAACTGACAGCGGAGATGTTTGACGCGATTTGGCAGAAAGCCGGGAAGCTGCTCTCCAAAGAATCGTAAATCCAGCCAGGAAATTGTTCTCGCGGCTCAGGGTACACAAGCGACCCGGATACTTGCGCGGAGTATTGGGGGGGTTTAAATTTCAGGCGGCAGGTATTTCCGTGCTTCTTTTTTGCTCAGGTTGGCCAGTTCCGACTCGCGCACCCGCACAAAGGCAGCAACCCAGGCAGGGTCGGTGCGGCTGTACTGGCGCAGGCTCCAGCCAATCGCTTTGTTGATGAAGAATTCGCGCGTGCCCAGGTTGTTCAGGATAATCCGTTCCAGGAGCGCGGTGTCCGTCTCTTTTTTATAGTTCAGCTGGTGGATGATGGCTGCCCGGCGCGTCCACAGGTCTTCGTCCTGGCTCCAGGCGAGCATGTCCTGCTTCAGTTCCGGGAAGCGCAGCACCAGGCTGCCGATGACCCCGCTTAAAGTGTCCACGCTGTCCCACCAGGATTTAGTCTGCACCAGACGCCTTAGGGCTGGCAGGTCCGCGGCAGTTAAGCGCGCGCTGACGCGGTTGAGATAAGAGCAGGCGCAGTACTGCGCCTCGCGGTAGGGATTTTGCCAGGCTTCCTCGATAAATTCCCAATCCACGCCGGGTAGTTGGCTGGCGGCTTTGAGGAGCGGCCTGGCATGCTCGGTGAGGGCAGGCGAGGACAAGCCAAGGTACCTGAAGTGGTGCTTCATGTAAGCTTCCATCGCTGGCGCTTTTTCCGGGTTTCGCGCGGCTTCAAGGGCTTTGAACAGGATAGCTGCCCAGTTTTCGTCAGTCATGTGGTCCTCTTTTACGTGTTGTTGGTACAGGTATTATGGCATGTTTTCCAGGTTCTTGCATGCCCTCCGGAATGCGCAGCCTGCGCTTCGGGTATCATGAAAGGCTTATGACCGAAGGTCTCTTTCTGGCTTTATTGTTAAGAAACCAGAGGTATTTCGCTTTCTTCACCAATAAGCCAATATCTTGCTGATGAGTGTCTCCAATATTCAGGCAAGAGCACAAACCCTTTTTGACCGGATTCTCGTGAAAGTAATTAACAAATCTGTGATAAAAGTCTTGTACTAAGGACCTGCTCCCCAAACCTTCCATACCCTGGTAATTGGTAACAATCTACCATCCATAAGAACTAACGCATCGGCTAGCGATTTAATCTCTGTGGGAGGATTCTCATTGTTCAAATCACATATATATCCATCATTTGGATCAAATTCACTTTTTTCACAATAACCATCCAAAGCCAATCCTTTTGAGAACTTCAACGAAAGATTAAAGTTAGGCCTCGTTTTCTCAAGTAGAACCGGATCCGTTCCAACACTTTTAAGATGCTCAATGTCCTGAGGTGAAAAAGGCCCACTCTCAAATAAAGCAAATTGAAGTGTTACTGGTTTATTAATCGAACTCTTCCAAAAAGCCAACACATCATCCTTTGTAGGAAAGGCATACCTAGTTGATAAAGATGAAATTGTATTCTTACCATGCACATACTCTACATGATGAATATACTTAGCTTCGATTAGTTGACCCAACTCATTTCTAACAAGTGAAACACTTCTTTCTCTATTCGGTTTCTTTTCATACCCCACCACTATATACAGGTTCTCATATTCCTTACCATTTTTTTCGTTTATATTTTGTATAAAACCTCCCAAAATACAAGCTTGAAAATCTATGGCAAATTGTGAAGCTGACAATATACCAAGATGAGGTTCAATATCGACCAAGTTCGGATTTGAATAAAGACCATACTCCTTCATCACCTCATCCCCACAAATTTCCCCTTTTTTAAACTGTTCGATTCTTTTTATCATTTCTTCATTCACCATCGCAATTTGTTCTGGTGACAATTTGGTCAGATCAATTACTTCATCCATATTTACTGGCGCCGCTTCAACTGTCGCCGTCGGCTCGGGAGCCAAGATTATGGTTGGCATATCCGTCGCCACTTCGGTCGGTGGTTCCATGGTTAATTCCTGTGTTGCTGGATTTTCCATCATCGGGGTTGAATTATTAACAGTCTCTGTTGAGACTGGGGCGTGGAGGACTGAGCCACATGAGCTGAGAAGGGTGGCAAATACGGCAAGCAAGAGGAGCTTTTCGCTGAAGGAAATTGTGGAATGCTGATTGGATTGGGTGTGCTTTTTTATGATCTCTCCCGCTGGTGAATATGTAGAATTCTACACCACCTTGTTCTTACAAGGTCTCCTGAGTGCGACTGCTTGCGTCCCTTTAGGGAAGCCTCCCTGTGGGACCTGGCGAGGGTTTTGACCGAAGGTTTCCAAAATCCCAGCATAAGGTTGGATGGACTGGAGACCTGATGGTCAACTGCCTCGCGTGGCTTGTACCCACCAGGAAGCGGATGGGTACTAGAGACCGGCGGGAACGGGGCTTTCAGGTCCGCAAAACTTACAGATACTGACAGTTCCTTTGGTTTTACTTGCGGCATGACGAGCATCGGCAAAGGTTTCAAAGGGCCCCAACCATTGACCGTGTTTTCTGCTATCAGTTCCATGAATTCCTTTTCCATAATTACAGAAACTGCACTCCGCTCTGTGAATTTTGGCTTTATGACCTTCTGCAATCCAGTTTTCATAAACGTAAAATTGGCTGCGCTTTTTCAACATATTCAAACATCCTCCATTCTTGCTGATGTCCCAACACCTATCCACTGCGTGGTGGGCACAAGCCGTTCGAGCAGTTAGACCTTCAGGTCTCCTCCCGCATTCAATTCCCTGAGAGCGAAGCCCTCTGCAAGTGCAGGGGAACCATTTAATGACGTTGACCTGCCTGTACCCCTTTGGAGTGAAGGTCTCAATTCCAATGTACTCCTAAGGGACGATTATGTATTTCAGCATTTTCACCAGTAATCCAATACCCTCCCGCTGATAGTACCTCATGTAACATCCACCGTTTGTTTCATCACGTAGGGGC
>CAZPWL010000181.1:0-3183 GCA_964590535.1 uncultured Anaerolineaceae bacterium | reverse complement strand
TTAGCGATTATGGCTAAGGCGCTGCATCAAACCAGACGTTAAGGGTTGGGCGTGTTGAAGTGCCAGGTGGCAGAGGACTCCCCGATCCCATACGCGTTGAGTGGTTGGACGTACCAGATGTAATTCTTCCCTGGCTGCAAAGAGCGGGTTCTTTGGGTATCTGTCAGCGGCACCGTCATCCAGGATGAACCCTCGCCCTGGTAATTCAGAAGATAGCCAGTCGCGCCAACTACCTGGCTCCATTCAAATGTAACACTGGTAGAAGCCGTGGTGCTCCCATCGGCGGGGGAAAGCAAAACCGGAGCAGGAGGTAATTCACCACCCGAGCCGGTCAGGAATGTCCTGATTTCTGAATAAGATTTAACTGATCCTTGACAGATGGTTACAGCCCGCCAGTAATATGTCGCTGCTGGAGTAAGGTTGTAATAAACTTTCCAGGTAAACTCGCCGCCGCCCCAATCACTAGTGATGGAGTACTCCAAGGGCATGAAACTGGGGTTCGGTGAAACGTGCAATGCCGCCCCAGTCACTCCCATGATGACGGGAACTCCAAATTGGAACACAGGGGTAAGCGTGTCCAGCTGTGCAGCATCCTCGGGGGAATAGAGTGTCGGCTGAGGACAGGGGTATGCAACAAATGGAAGGTAGACCAGGTGCTCGCCATCCCCCAAGGCTGGTGTTGGAGAGGAGAGAAATAAGAGCAGGATTGCGACAAGAACCAGGAAAACACGCGGAACTTTCGTCTCCACCACCTTCTGAATTCAGTAAATTATTGGATAAATATCGTATAGCAATTTGATAGGAAAAAACAAAGCCCGAATACTTGGAGTGACTTTGTGGCGGAGGCTGAAAAGTTAGGGAAGCAGGTTATCGACCACCTGCTCGTAAGGGGATGGCTGCGGTGTATTCGGAAGATTATCCCCAGGTTGGCGGCCGGGGTTTTGCAGGAACCGGTAGGGCTCTCGATCGCAATGCGGATTTTTACCGGACTGTGGACTTTGTTGCCGGCGGCAAGCGATTTATGCGTAGGACGTCCCGCAAGGAGGTTCGCCTCAAAATCTGGAGGCGTGCTTAGGGCCTGAGGTGAAAAACAATAGTAAAATTACAACAGCCGGGCTTGGAACTCATGCCGGCAATAAGCGAGAAACCAACAGGCACCCATGACCAAAACGCGCGCGAGACATACCAATAGCTGCCTGCCCATTGGGGTGTTGAAAAGATATTTCACGCTGCTCCCAAACAGAAAGAAGGGAAAGTGATGCGCATCAAGCGTCAGGCTGTCGTTTCTCTTATCCTGGTAATCGCCCTGTGCGCTGCTTGCGCGCCGGTGGCCAGCCCCACGCCTTCGCCTTTTACTCCCACCCCCAGCCTCGCGCCAAATACACCCCAGCCTGGCGAACCGACCTGGACGCCTTCCCCTGTCCCTTTTAATCCGACCGCGACCATCAACTTCGAATCGCCAAACCCGGTGCAAATCAGCGAGCTGCAGCAGGTTCAGCTGGAAAGCCGCCTGGTGGTGGCTGCCAAGTTCCAGAACAGCCTGCAAGACGCTGTGCTCCGGGATGTGCAGTACGAAGTGTTGGTTCTGGATGCCAACGGCAGCAGACTGGCGCAGGAATTTGGCGCTATTCCCTGGCTTCTACCCCGCCAGACCAGCGCTCTCGTGCGCGAGTTTGACCTGCTGACAGGCGCCCAGGCTGCCTCCGTGGAGCTGCGCTTTACCGGCGGCGCCCCGGACGAGAAGCTAAAGCTGCAGCAGCCTTTCACGGTTGCCGCCCCCGCTTTCATCGTGGATGAAGCTTCCGCGCAGCTGACTGGCTGGCTGAGCAACGCGGATGAAATCACCTACACGGAAGTGTCCATCAACGCCATCGCCTACAACGGCAGAGGGGAGATTGTCGGCGGCGGGAGCGGGTATGTGGAGTTCGTTCCGCCCGAGGATACCATTGGGGTGAGCGTGCCAGCCACCGTAACCGAAGCCCCCGCGCGCGTGGAGATTTACCCCTCGCTTTCCGCTTATTCCGCCTCGCTGCCGGGGGGGAAGTGGTGGGATAACATCAAGGTGGAGGACTGGAGCTTTGTGACCACCAGCTCCGGGGAGCTGGCAGGCGGCGCCGTGCTGACAAATATCACGGACCGCGTCCTGACCGGCACGTTCTACATTCTGACTGTTTCCGACGACCAGGGGCGGGTGTGCCTGGTGGCGAAGGACTTCATCAACATGATTCTCCCGGGTGAGACGCTGAACTTCTCGCCTGGCTTGCTGCGGCTGCCGAAGACGGTTGCCGCGAGCAAGGTGGACTTGTTTATTGTCCCCGGAGAGTTTGGCGAGTACGCGCTGGCGTATAACCCGCTTTCCACTTCGCAGCCGCTGCTGGACGTGGAAGGCGAAAGCCCGCTTGTACGTGTGAATGTTTTGAACAACCTGAACGCGGGCATTTCCACGGTGATGGTCTCCGTGCTGATTAAAGACCCGCAGGGGAAAATTGTAGGCGGTGGGCAAATCCTGACCGACCGCGTACCGCCCAACGGCAGCTTGCGCGTAGCTGTGCCGGTAGCATTCCTGGGCGACCCTGAAACCCTGACAGTAACAACATCTGCCTCTCTGCCGGCATCGGCAACTATCGGGCAGTAAACAAAGGAGCAATGTGACCTCTTTCAAACAGAAACCCGGTTTGCGTCGTTTTAGCCCCACGGCGCTGACTCTGCTGCAACCTGTCCCCGCGGACATTGACATCGCGCAGGCGGCAGTGCTCAAACCCATCGCGCAGGTAGCCGAAGAAGCCGGCTTGCTGCCGGACGAAATTGAGCTGTACGGAGATTTTAAAGCCAAGATAAAACTGGAGGTTCTGGAGCGGCTGAAGGACGTTCCGGACGGAAAGTATATCGACGTAACCGCCATCACCCCGACGCCCCTGGGCGAGGGCAAGACCACCACGACCGTCGGCCTCAGCCAGGCGCTGGGAGCGCACCTTGGGCAGCGCGTGTTCACCTGCATCCGCCAACCTTCGCAGGGACCCACATTCGGCATCAAGGGCGGGGCTGCTGGCGGCGGGTATTCACAGGTCATCCCGATGGAAGACTTTAACCTGCACCTCACCGGCGATATCCACGCTATCACCGCTGCCAACAACCTGCTGGCAGCGGCGATCGACACGCGCATGTTCCACGAGTCCAGCCAGA
>CAZPWL010000180.1:0-3188 GCA_964590535.1 uncultured Anaerolineaceae bacterium | reverse complement strand
GCGGAACTGTCATATTTCATCTGTTTGAAAAAGACACGAGCGGAGTTTGGGTTGAAACGAGTAATGCCAGCCTTGCCTTAACGCTCAGTTCCTCACAAGGAACGTCCGCTTTTGTTGCCGCGGACAGCGGCGCCTGCAGTCTGAAAACCCCCTGTTTTATTAACAGCGGCGATGACCTTACCGGAGGACTGGGAACAGGCCTCAAGGATGCTCTGGACGCGCTTCCAAGCGGGTCCAGTTCAGCTCCGGTAACCATCAACATTCTTGGAACGTATCCAATTAAGTCCAACGAAGTTCTCCTAAACAGGCCGTATTTTGTACTTCAAGGTTCGGGTACCAGCACGCTGACTTCCAGCGGTACGATTTGTTCCGCGCCAATGATTGGCATAACCAGCCAGGTTACTGTGCAGGGATTAGTTATTAACGACGGCGAATGCGCAACCGTATCCCGAAACTTAATTCGCGTGAACAGCACCCTGCCGGTGACAATCCAAAACAACACCCTGCAGCAAGGCGCGCATGCGATTGTCTATGAGGATAATGGCGGGGACCTGTTGGTACAGTTCAACCACATTACGAACAATATTGGTTACGCCATCCGTAGAACAGGCACATCCGGCGCAGGGTCGCTTAAAGCGGTTGCGAACAACATCGTCGGCAACGCCTGGTCCACCCAGGTAGAATGCGGTATTGTAACTAAAGGTATTGTGGACAACAACTTTTGGGGGCCGGGCATCTCTCCCGCAAGCGCGTCAGCAAACTGCGCGTTTACGGAAGGCAGTCAGCTTGGCGCTGCGATTCAAACGCAGACATCCGGCGTTTCAGGACAGCTGGTTCAGGTGAGCACTGCTGGAACCAGCCTGTTTGGTTCCGCGCTGAATGTGCGCCGGACTGCTGGTGAGGACTACTGGCTTTACGTCGTAAATCACGGACAGGGCGCTGAAACAAATGTACCCTTCCTTGGGTACGGCACAGACCCGATTACTCCCTGCTCCAGTTTTTATGACCTTTTTCTGGGCTCCACGCCTGCAACAGACAGTGATTTGGTTGCTGCCGTTAAGTACAACCTCAACAGTTCCTGCCAGGCTGTGATTGAATCCCAGGACTATTGCGGGCAGCCGGATAACCCGGAAAATTATCCCCTCTGGTGGTATGACCCCAAGGACTCCGTAACGGATAAGTGGGATAAGGTCGGCGAAGCACCCAAAGGCAGCGGTGCAGGTGGAGCGAGCGGTCAAGGCATTCAATGCGATCTGACCCAGAAAACTATCACAATGACACTTGACACCGGCGGTCGTCCCAACCTCAGTCTTGATTTGAACCAAACGCCGTTTATTGTGGGCTTACCCTTACCTGTTGGCGTTCAGTTGACCCCAGAAGGTTTTACAGGTGCCTACAAGATTAACCAGGCTGACCTGACCTGGACGACCATAAGTGAAAACAATGTCGGCGGCTTCCACATTCTCCGCAGTGAAAACAGCGCTGGTCCCTTCTTTCGCATATCAGCGCTAATGCCCTCCGTTGGAAACCCTTTCCTGGGAGGTATATATACTTATACCGACACCAGCATCCAATTTGGTAAGACTTACTACTATAAGCTGGAAGTTGTTGATGATGAAGACCTTACACTCCAGCTTTACGGTCCGATCACAATTCTCAGCGCCACCCAGACCCCCACAACCACCCTGACTTTCACGCCCACTCATACCCTGACGCCGACAAAAACCGGTACAGTGACCATGACACTCACCAGGACCAGTACGCGTACCGCTACTCCCACTCGCACACCCTATGTTTATCGCTCGCCCACCAGCCGCTACCAAACCAACACGCCTGTCATCGTGCGGACTGCCACTTCGCGGTTCCCCACTCCTACCCAGAAAATAACTGGCTCCCAGACAGGATTCCCAAGTCCACAGACGAGCCAAACCAAGCAATCTGAACCCTATCCCGTGACCACCCTTGCCCCGGAACAAACCCAATTTCCTCCAGCTCCAGATGCCAATCTGACCTGGACGCCTGGAATAAGTGGCACGGAGCAAGCCACGAACACCTCCAGCCACACACCCACTGCTACCACGACGCAAACTGGTCTGGAACTGGAAAAAACCGATCGTTATCAGTCCAGGCTTTTTTGGATAATTCCGCTGGCAGTGCTTATCATCGCTGCGGCAGCCGGGCTCGTAATCCTTTTACGACGGCGCTCTTCGTAAATCACAATTTTTGACTTTTGTTTTCGATTATGCTATTCTATGGTTCAAATTACGGGACCTATAGGATATCTATATGCAACGGGAACGAGTCTCTGAAAATGTGTATTGGTTTCAAAGCGAAGTCTACGCGCAAGTGACCGCCGGTGCAGTGATTGGACCGCAGTGGGCGGTACTGATTGACACTTTAATACCGCAAGAAACAACGCAAATAAAAGACTTCCTAGAAAATGACCTTATGGTACCGGTCCGGTACATAATCGACACGCACCATCACGCAGACCATTGCTGGGGAAATTCATACTTCCCCGAAGCTATCGTGATTGGTCATTCTCTTTGCCGGGAATTAATGTTGACCAAGAGCCGCAGCGCGCTTGAGGAGGCCGGGCAAGATAACGCTTTCCTGCGCGAAATTGCCATCGTTCCCCCACAAATTACCTTTTCAGAGGGGACCATTAGCTTGCGCGTTGGCAAAAAGCAGCTCCAAATCTTGAGGACGCCAGGTCACACTCCAGACAGTATTTCAGTCCTGGTGGAAGAAGATCGCATCCTCTTTGCTGGCGATGCCTTCATGGCCGTGCCATTTATTGTGGGCGGTAACCTTGAAGATGCCATACAGACCATTAGTAATATCGGTAAAATGAGCCTGGAAAATATTGTTCAGGGGCACGGCGATATTATCCTTAGGGGAGAAATCGAGGAAGCGTGCGCTTCCAACATTTCTTATTTACACAGTATCCAAAAAATAGCCAAGGCAGCAGCCCGTAGAAGGGATCCATTACAGTTCCTGAGAGCACAGGATATCGAGTCCAGCGGAAAAAGCAGGGTTAGCCTGAGTGGTGTGGCAGAAGAACTTCACCAGAACAACCTGCGAGCGCTCCTGAAAGAAATCTTACGGCAGCGCGAAGCAGCCTAAGCCCCTCAGATATTCCCAACCAAAATCAACAGGCCGATGCAAAAAACAAGCATTAACCCGGG
>CAZPWL010000179.1:0-3193 GCA_964590535.1 uncultured Anaerolineaceae bacterium | reverse complement strand
AGGGTCTCACTGCGAAGCGTGAACGAGGGCGAGCCCGCGCACGTCCATCTGTGGGAGCTGGTGCTGGAATGAGCGCGAGTGGCAAAACAAACGCCGCGGAAGGAAGCAACGGGCAGCGTCTCGGCGGTAAGCCAGGCCGCGCGTCTGGGCACTGTTTTCAGGCAGGCATTCTCGCATGGAGAAGAAATATTTAGGAGTTTTATGGGCGCAAAACTAACCCCCAAAGTCATTCTGGAAGGCACGCGCTTGACCTTCAAAACCGAAATCGCGTTCCGCTTGAACGAACACCCCCGCTTTGTCGGTCCGCGCAAGTACCGTTACCACTCGCCGCTCATCTCCGCGGAATGGTGCGCGTTCACCAACTTCCCCTGGGGTCGTGGGCTGATAAACTACCAACCGGAAGAAGAAGAAGAGGCGCTGGAAACGTACCGCACCTGGGCGCGGCTGTTTGAACTGCAGCGTTATTATTCCTGGGTAGTGGACCGTTTCCACCTGTCCACGCAGGCTTACCAACTGCAGACCTACGGCAGATGCCCCGATTTTGGTTGGCTGGAAGACCGCCTGCTGCCGCTCAACTTCCGGCTGATTTTTCTCACGCGCAGCCCCGAGTCCTTTGCGCAGGCGCGCGAGGAACGACTGAAAGTTTCCGGCAACCCACGCCAGTATGACGACCTGGAAATATTCAAGCGCGAGCAGGAGCTGCTTGAAAGCCTTGTTTCGCGCAGCCAGCTGCCCTGCCTGCGGGTGGATATCTCCGATAATCAACTGGATGCGGCGGTGGAACGCGTGGTGGATTGGATGGAAAACACGGGCGGATTGAGCATGCCAGATTGACCTGGTTTTTGGGAGGATGTTGATGAAAGAGCGCGTCAGAAATTCTGTCAAGGCTGTCATTATTAGCGGTGGAAAGATTTTGCTGCTGCAAAAAATGGACGCCCTCAGTTTGTACACCGTGCTGCCCGGAGGAGGGCAGAAGATGGGTGAAGCACTGCCCGAAGCGGTGCGGCGGGAGTGCTTGGAAGAAATTAATGCCCGGGTGAAGGTAGGAGAGCTGCTCTTTGTGCGCGATTACATCAGCGACAACCACGAATTCGCCGAAAGCTCCGGGCATGTGCATCAGGTGGAGTTCCTGTTTGCCTGCGAGCTGGCGGAGGAATACCAGCCATGCAGCGGGTATGAACCCGACCGCGGTCAGCAGCAAGTGCTGTGGGTGCCGCTGGATGCGCTGGAACTGGCAAACTTCTATCCGCGCGCGCTGCTGCCCTACCTGCAGGACCTTGGCGCGGCGGACCGTCCGATTTATGTGGGGGACGTCAACTGACGCGCCTCCAATCCGTCAGGATTACACAGAAAAAGCAAGCGGCTAACCGGAAGGTATAATACTTTTCAGCCGCGATATTACGCGCTGCCGCCAAGGAGAATAGTATGCGCCAGACCCTGCTCACCAATGACCAACTGCTGCACCTGCAGCGCGAGAAAGAGGTGCTGAATGAAGCCCTCAGCCGGCTCTCCGCTTTTGAACTGCCGCGCGAGGCTTTGGGCGCGCTGGAGAAAGCTGTGCGCCAGCTGGATGAGCTTTTCCTGATTGTGGTGGTGGGTGAGTTTAACTCAGGCAAAAGCGCGCTGATTAACGCGCTGCTGGGAGAACGGGTGTTGAAGGAAGGCGTGACGCCCACCACAGCCCGCGTGACGCTGGTACGTTGGGGCGAGAAGGCGGGAGAGCAAATCGTGGACGAGGGTTTCGCCATCTTCACCTACCCGCTTGAAATGCTGAAGGAACTGAATATCGTCGACTCCCCCGGCACGAACGCCATCATCCGCCAGCACGAAATCCTGACCAACGAATACGTTCCGCGCAGTGACCTGGTGCTGTTTACCACGTCTTCAGACCGCCCGCTGACTGAGAGCGAACGGCTGTTCCTGGAGAAAATCCTCTCCTGGGGCAAGAAGATTGTGCTGGTCGTCAATAAAGCCGACATCCTGGAAAACCGCGAAGCGGTGGAGGAAGTGCGCGCGTTTGTCTCCAGCAATACTGCCGGCATTCTCGGCGCTGAACCGGAAATTTTCATCGTATCCGCAAAGTTGGGGCAGAAAGCGCTTTTGGCAGATACACAGGAGCAAAAAGCAGCGCTGCGCGTGGAAAGCGGCATGGACGCGCTGGAAACTTACATCACCGAAACATTGGACGACCGCGCCAGGCTGGGTCTGAAGCTGAACAGCCCGCTGGGGGTGGCGGAAAACGTCTTGCACCAGGCTCAAGACCTGAACCATGCCCAAGCTAAAGAACTGGAAGCGGATACCCAATTGGTCGCGGACCTGGAAGGCATGCTGGGCGCGTACGAAAAAGCTCTGCAGTCCGAAACAGCCCCGCGCCTGGCGGAGGTTGAAAACGTGCTGCAGCGCTTTGAAATGCGCGGGCAGGATTTCTTTGACAATACGCTGCGCCTGACCAACATCGCCAACCTGACCAAGAGCGACAAAATCAAAGCGAAGTTTGAGCAGGACGTTTTGGCGGAAGTACCTCAGGAAATTGACGAGAAGGTACGCGCCATGATTGACTGGTTGGTGGATAAGGACCTGAACGTCTGGTATCAGGTAATGGGCGCGCTGGAACGCCGGCAAGCGGCTGCCCGCGCGAACGTCGACGGTTCGCACCTGAGCGCGCAGGCAGAACGCCGCAAAGACCTGATGGAAAGCGTCGGACAGACTATCCGCGGGATTGTCAACAGCTACAACCGCAAGAAAGAAGCGGAGGACCTGAGCGCTTTCGTGGAAGGCGCGGTGGCGCAGACCGCTCTGTTTGAGGTTGGTGCGGTGGGGCTGGGCGCGCTGGTCGCAACTGCGCTTTTCTCCTCCGCGATGGATGTGACTGGCATCGTCGCGGCGGGAACGCTGGCGATTTTGGGTCTGTTCGTCATTCCCTATAAACGCAAGCAGGTCAAACAGAACTTCAAGGAAAAAATGGAGGAGCTGCGCACGAACCTGATGAGCACCCTCTCAGGAAGCTTCAGCCGCGAATCCGGGTTGGCAATTCGGCGGCTGAACGATAAAATATCGCCTTACACCGCGGAAGTGCGCGCCGACCAGGAGAAAATCAGCTCTGACACTGGCAGCCTTTCCGGTTTGGAAACTCTATTGAAGGAGACGCGGGACGCGATTCAAAAGGTCCTGTAAATACGCCGCAATGAAAATT
>CAZPWL010000178.1:1251-3332 GCA_964590535.1 uncultured Anaerolineaceae bacterium | reverse complement strand
GAACCGAGGATGTGGCCGGCATCGTACAGCCGCGCCGTCACGCCGGGGATAGGCTCAAAGGCTTGCTGGTACCACACCGAACGAAACTGCGGCATCGCTTCGATGGCATCCCTTTGGGTGTAGAGCGGCTCCATCGGGGGCTGTCCCTTTTTGCGGCGTTTTTTATTGATATATTGCACGTCGCTTTCCTGGATGTGGCCGCTGTCGCGCAGCATTATATCCGCCAGATCCACACTGGCGTTGGTGGCATAAATCCAGCCCTTGTAGCCCTGCCGCACCAGGTTGGGGATGTTGCCGCTATGGTCGATGTGAGCGTGGGAAAGGATCATCGCATCAATTTCCGCTGGCTTGAAAGGAAAGTTCAGGTTCACCTGGTAGGTTTCGTCGCGTTTCCCCTGGAACATACCGCAGTCCAGCAGCAATTTGCGGCCTTCATGCTCTACCAGGTACATAGAACCGGTGACGGTTTGCGCCGCGCCAAAAATGTGCAGTTTCATGTGTGCTCCTCCCTGAGCAGTTCAAAAATAGCATCTCCGTACATCTCAAAACGGCTGGGGCTGCCAAGCATCAAGCCGCGCAGTGCCTCCAGGTCTTTCACTTCCGCCTGGGCAATTTTCTCCAACAGGTCGCGCGGGAGAATAACATTGGATGGCAGGCCTTGCTTCAAGCCGTTTTGTTTGCGCCACTCCCCCAAAAGTTCCCGCCGGCGCAGCACCGCGTCATCAGGCCCTTGCGTGCGCGTCCGGCTTACCTTGCCGGGCGCTTTGCGCCACTGCTCAACGACGCGCATCAATTCCTTGCCGTAGCGGCGCACCTGCCCCGCGGAAAGCGAGGGGAGTAAATCAAGTTCTTCTACGAAATGGGGTTGGGTGTTGGCAATTTCCACCAGCGCGGCATCACTCATAATCTTGAAGGGCGGGAGGTTCTGACTTTTTGCCAGGCTTTCCCGCAGGTGGTTCAGCTGCTTTAGCAGGCTGAGCGCCGGGGGCTTCATTCCATTGAGGCCTTTTACGCGCCAAAAGTCCTCCGCGTGGTTCTTCATCGCGGGGGTCTGGCTGGCCAGGGCGGCGCTGTCTTCCAGCACCAGGTCCAGCCGTCGCAATTCTTCCAGCTTGGGGACGAGACAGTCGCGCAAATCCAATAGGTAATGCGAATCCATCTGCGCATAGCGAAGCATTTCCATCTTGATAGGCCGTTTGCCCCAGTCCGCGCGCTGATATTTTTTGTCTATGCAAACGCCCAGGTATTTTTCCAGCAAACCCGCCAAGCCCAGGCTCTCTTCCCCCAACGCCGAGGCAGCCAGCATGGTGTCGAAGACGTTTTCAAACCGAAAAGCGTAATCGCGCTTGAGGCAGGTGAGGTCGTAATCGCCGGCATGGAACACTTTTTGCGTGTTTGTGTCCGCAAAAATGCTCCCCAAGGAGCCCAGGTCCGTCAGCGCCAGGCTGTCCACCAGAAAATCATGTTCGCGCGTAGAAATCTGGATCAGGCAAACCTGCTCCTGATAGGCGTGCAGGCTGTTGGATTCGGTATCGATTGCCAGCGCCGGCGCTTGGCGCAGTTCATCCACGATTTGTTCAAGCAGCTCGGGGTTATCGACATAAACAGCGGCGGGAATTTCTGGTTCAGTCATGCGGGTATTATAACCCCCTCAAAAGCTCAGCGTCCAAAGCCGGCTAACAGTTTTAAACGTACAGGCAGGAAGCCAAGCTATCACAAGCAAAATCAACGGCGCAATTACGTGATATATTTCATTTAATTGATATTGTCATGGAGGTAAAAATTATGGCAAAATTTGAACGCGAAGTTGAAATTGACTCTCAGGTTGACAAGGTTTGGCAGGTACTGACCAATACCGGGTATTGGCCGCAGTGGTTCCCCGGAATCGACTCCATCGCGAACGTCAGCGCAGTACAGACTGGCGGGACCTTTGAGTGGGTGGACGATGGGCAGACCGGTAGAGGCGAGTTTTTGGAAGTTGACCCACACAATAAGCTGGTCGTCCTGACCCAGATGGGGAACGACAAAGACAAGCACACTTTTGAACTGCGCCCGACCGGCGGCTTTTTGGGGCTTGCGGC
>CAZPWL010000178.1:0-1151 GCA_964590535.1 uncultured Anaerolineaceae bacterium | reverse complement strand
CCGGCTTTAACCTGACCACCATTCTTGTTTCGATTGGCGGCGCGGTTTTGGTCGTGTTTCTCTACCGCCTTTTCAAGAAAAAGTAAAATTACTTTCCGATTTCACTTTTCAATACCTACGACATCCGCGCCGCAAGCGCGGATGTTTTTTGTGCTGCGCGCGACGGCGCATCACAGTCTTGCCCCTTGGGGGAAGGTGCCCGCAGGGCGGAAGAGGAGCCTTCATCGGTCTTTCGGCGTACAGGCGCGGGTATAATCAGAGCAAACACACAGGAGGAAGCCAATGCGCGCAGTCGTTCAAAGAGTCAGCCGCGGGCAGGTAAGCGTGGACAACAAGGTGGTGGCAAGCATCCAACGGGGTTTGGTGGTGCTGTTGGGCGTTTCCCCCACCGATACCAGTCAGGACGCGCAGGCGCTGGCTGAAAAAGTCGTCAACTTGCGCATCTTTGAGGACAACGCGGGAAAAATGAATCTCTCTTGCCTGGATGTAAACGGGGAAATCCTTGCAGTCTCGCAGTTCACCCTCTATGCGGATACACGCCGCGGACGCCGACCGTCCTTTACCGGCGCGGCCAAACCCGACCTGGCGGAACCTTTGTGCGAGCGTTTTGTGGAATCCCTGCGCGCGATGGGCGTGAGCGCGCAAACGGGCATTTTTGGAGCCCACATGCTGGTAGACCTGGTTAATGACGGTCCGGTTACCATCCTGCTGGAGCAGCCCGAACCGGAACGCTCTTCCTGGAATTTCTAAAATTATTCTTCTTCTGCCGAGTCTTCCATCGGCTGGTTTTCCAGCGCTTCGGAGTGCGGGTCGGAACCGGTGATTTCGACCTTGTCTTCCATGCGCATTTGCCCGCGCAAGAAGGCTCCGTCTTCACTGGTGAACGAAGTGGTGACTACATCGCCCCAGATGCGGCCTGTTGAACGAATTTCCAGCTTGCCGCAAGCAATGTTGCCTTTCACCGCGCCAGCCACAATCAACCTCTCCGCCTGCAAAGTCCGGCAGTTCACTTTCCCGCTCTCCCCAATCACAACCAGCCCTTGCACCGCGATTTCTCCGTCCACCGTGCCTTCAATGCGAATGCCGCCCTTCCCGCGCAAATCCCCGGTCCAGGTGATGCCGGGACCGATAACAGAGGTGACCCGCTCCGC
>CAZPWL010000177.1:0-3369 GCA_964590535.1 uncultured Anaerolineaceae bacterium | reverse complement strand
AGCCTATCCCCGGCGTGACGGCGCGGCTGTACGATGCCGGCCACATCCTCGGTTCTTCCGCGGTGGTGCTGGATTATCAGGAAGACGGCCAAACCAAACGACTGTGGTTTTCGGGGGATATTGGCAGGCTGGACGCGCCTATCCTGCAGGATCCGGTGATGCCGGAAAAGGCCGATACGCTCCTCATGGAATGCACTTACGGGGATAAGAAGCACGAACTACTCGAGGACGCTTATGAGGAATTTGTGGATGTGATTAACCGGACAGTACGGCGCGGTGGGAAAGTGATTGTGCCGGCGTTTGCGGTCGGGCGCACGCAAAACCTGAGCTATATGCTCAGCGAAGCGATTGATAACGGAGACATCCCGGATATTCCGGTCGTTATCGACAGTCCGCTGGCGGTAAACGCCTCCGATTTGTATCGCAAGCACACCGAATGCTTTGACGACGAGACCTGGCAGTACATCGCCGAACACCGCATGCAGGGCTTGGACTTTGACAACCTGATTTTTACGCGCAGCGTGGACGAATCCAAGGCGCTGAACGAGTTTAATGGGCCTATGGTGATTATTTCAGCTTCAGGCATGGCGGAAAGCGGTCGCATCCAGCACCACCTCGCCAACAATATCGAAGACGGACGCAGCACCATCATGATTATCTCGTGGCAAGCCCCCGACACGCTGGGGCGGCGCCTGGCGGACCAGGAACACAAGGTGCGCATTTTTGGGGACGAGTATTACCGCAAAGCCGAAGTCGTCACTATCGGCGGCCTCAGCGCGCATGCCGGGCAGGATTTGCTGGTGCAATACGCCCTGGCTGCCAAAGACACGCTAAAGCAGCTTATCCTGGTGCACGGAGAAGAAAAAGCCGCGAGCGCGCTGATGGAAAGATTGGCGGAACATCCGGAACTGCCCAAACCAGCTTACCCTGTCAAAGGGGACGTGTTTGAACTGTGAAAACAGGTATAATCATGGCACAATTTCGGAGAGATGCCAGAGTGGTTGATTGGGACGGTCTCGAAAACCGTTATGGTCCTCGTGACCATCGTGGGTTCGAACCCCACTCTCTCCGCCAGCAGCGTTCTAATCCCCAGCCTGATGCCTGGGGATTCTTGTTTTCTTAAGGAAGCGCCGTGGAAATCTTAGAGCTTGACCAAAGCTGGAAAGGCAAAAAAATCCCCTTTCATTACGTGAGCGCGTATCTCTACGCGGTCAGGATGACGGAATCCCCGCAGGGATGGGAACTTTCCTGGCGGCGCGAAGCTCTGGGTGCCCCTAGAGAAAAAGAGTTTGAGGATGTTTTGCTGGAGGATTACCTGGAAGAGCCGCGGCTTTTTGGCGCGTTTGACAATGGCGAACTCATTGGAATCCTTGAAGTAGCGGCCGAGAACTGGAACAATCGCCTGCGGATTAGCAACCTATGGGTAAAGGAAACTTTCCGGCGCCGGGGCATCGGCAGACAGTTGATGCGCAAGGCAGAGGAAGTCGCGGTGGCGCAAGGCCGGCGCGCGCTTGTTCTGGAAACGCAGAGCTGCAACGACCCGGCGATATGTTTTTACCGCGCGAGCGGTTTCTCGTTTATCGGCTGCGACCTGCTCGCTTACAGCAACGACGATATTGGCAGGCAGGAAGTGCGCCTGGAAATGGGAAAAACACTGAAAGGAACGAAGGATGGTTAAACAGGATTTATGGATGCGTCGGCGGGCGCGTCCGATTGACCTGGCACGCTGGAGTTACTCGCAGGGGCGCGCGGGCAAGCGGGAGGTGATGGACGCTCTGGCAGCTTTCCAGAACCCGGATGGCGGCTTCGGGCACGGCCTAGAGCCGGACTTCTGGAACCCGCATTCCTCGCCCATCCAGGCTTGGCGGGCGACGCTCGTTCTGCGCGAGATTGACTGCTATGACCCGGGCGAGCCCGTCGTGCGCGCGCTGACAGACTATCTGCTGCGCACCAATGAAAGCGGCAAGTGGAAAGCGCTCATCCCCGGCAATGATGAATACCCGCACGCGCCCTGGTGGCATTACCGGAAGGAAGAGGAGTTTTGGGGTTACAACCCCGGCGCGGCGCTTCTGGGCTTTTTGGCCCGGACGGGCACGCTGTTGGAAGAGGAAATCCGCCAGGCGCTTACGTGCTTTCTGAACCAAACGGATGTGGAGATGCACGAACTGCCGCGTTTTCTGGACCTGTATACCGATTTGCGCGCGGTTGGCTGGAATGGGGCGGAACTGCCGGCGGTGAAGGAAAAGCTGGCGCAAGACTTGAACAAGCTGGTGGTGACCGACCCCGCGCGCTGGTCGGAGTATGTGCTCCGGCCGTCCATGGTTTTTACGGCCGAAAACCGGGAATTCCACGGACCATTTGCGGCAGCAATCCGCCAGGAACAGGTCTGGCTGCTGGAACACGGAGAAGAAGACGGAAGCTGGGAGATAGCCTGGCAGTGGGGGCAGTACCCAGAAGCCTTCGCGCTGGCGCGGGAATGGTGGAAGAGCGACCACATCGTCATGTACGCGCGTTTCCTGCGGTTGTAGGAGTGTAAGCGTTAGTTCTTATTGCCAAGAAATGGGAAACGCGCAAAGCGTTGCGGTGTGTTTAGACAATAGTATCTGCAGCGTTATTTATTCGAAAATAAAAACAAATGCGGCCGCAAAGCCGCATTTGTTTTAAGGTGATACTTCGGGGCTGCGTAAAACCGCAGCCCCGAAATTTTCAATTCCCTTACGGGATTACGATGTTCGCGACATTGGAAGGAGCAGACTCCTCCGCGATGGTCGGGAAACCGACTGCCGGGGCGGCATAGACGGTGCGATCGCCGACGACATTGACAGCGATGACCCGGTAGAAATAGGTCCCGGCGCCGATAGTATCTTCGTACGAGACTGTGTCCGCTGCCAGCGTCGCGATGGTAGCCCATGGGCCGGTTTCGGCATCCGCGCGCTGAACCAGGAACTCAGTCTCGCTGATGGAGTTGTCCGTCCAGGTCAGAAGCGCGCCGTTGATTGAAAGGTCCACCAGCAAGCCGTCGGGAGCGTCGGGCGCAACAGCCAATCCGAGCGCGTGCATCATATCCATTTCCTCATGACTGAGCAGATGGCAGTGCCAGACGTATTCCCAGCCGTAGTTGATGAAGCTGTTACTCACCATTACCGGCATGCCGGTCGGGTCCTGGAAGCCCAGCGGGCCGCCCATCAGCTCCACGCCTTCCGGGCGGGTTGGGTCAATCAGGCGCACGGAGTTGGGAACCTCGAAGGGTTGGGTTGGAATAGCCGGACGCATAGCGATGATGGTGTGCTCCAGCGGATTCACGCGCACGGTTTCTTTCCAGCCGAATTCGTTGGCATCCGGGGGCATAACCAACCCGTCCCAGGCCAC
>CAZPWL010000176.1:0-3372 GCA_964590535.1 uncultured Anaerolineaceae bacterium | reverse complement strand
AGGAAGGCTTCTTTGCGCGGGTCCTGGCGCATCATCGCCAGAAAGGCATCCACCTCTTCTTCCAGGCGGGCTTCATCCTGCACGGCGTACCATTCCGTTTGGTGCCGGTTTTCCGCGTTGCGGACTTTCCGGCGGATTTCGTGGCGCTGTTTCTTGTTCACACCAGCCAGGTATGCATCCCAACTTTCCGCCAGGGTGATGTAAGGTGAGGGCTGCAGGCGTTCTTCCGAAACAGTATAGCCGTTAAGCTCGGCGATACGCGGCAACGCCAGGAGAACCGCGGAATCCTCACGCAGATTTAAAAGTTCGAGAGGGAGCGCGCGCAATTCCTGGTCTTGCCTTAGGAAGGCAAGCAAACCATTCAGGAATTCGTCCAGGGCTTCGGGTGGGGTGATCAGGTCCAGGTAATCCGAGACTTCCACAGAGCCAATCAGGCGCAGGGCAGGCCGCCAGCCCGGTTTTGAGCTTAGGAACAGCGGCGCGATCCCGATCAGCTCACCGTGCTCGCGGGCAGTGATGATGCGCAGAGCGCTATTTTCGGGCTGCCACTCCGCGCCGCCCAGGCTTTGCCACCAGGCGCGCAGATAACCGCAGCGCAAAAAAGGGACCTGCACGTGACTTCGCGAGAAGAGCAAATCCCATTCCTGAGCTAGCGCATCCCAATCTGCGGTGGTGCGCAAACACGAAAATTCCATAGCTTGATTATACCTTTATGGCCTCGGCGTGTAATGTATAATGTACTTGGTTTGGAGTATTTTAGAGACCGGGGCGGTTCATGAAACATAATCTTGAGCTTTTTGGCACGAATCAACAAGCCCTGCCGGGCTTTTTTGGAGCGAGTATTCCCAGGCGCGCGGCGCGCGGACGGGAAGAAGACAGTCTATTGCTGCTTCTTTCCCAGCAAAGTGGGGAAGCGCTGAGACCCGACTTGTTGCGTAAGTGGTTGGAGAACGCCAGCGCGATTTTCTACAAGAGCTCCGGCTCGGTGACCTCAGCTATGCGCGAAGTGGTCTTTGCGCTGAACGGCGCGTTGGCGGAGCAGAATCTTAACATGCCGCCCGAAAGCGTTTCGGTTTCAGCACAGCTTTCCCTGGGTGTCATTCATCACGATACCCTCTTCCTGGCGCAAGCCGGCCTCAGCCAGGCCCTGCTCGTCAAAACGGGCAGCCGGGCATTCTTTTACGATTCCGACCTGGACCCGCGCGGTCTGGGCTTGACGCAGGTGCCGCGCATCCGTTTTTTCCAACAGGCGGTAGATGCGGGCGATATCATCCTCTTCTCGACGCAGTTTCCCCTGGCCTTTTTGAGCGGCAGCAGCGGGTCCGCGCAGCCTGACGTCAGCGCGCTGTTGGCGGAATTGGATTCCTGCCGCCCGCTTACTGCGGAAGTCGGGCTGGCACGGGTGACTGCGGGGGAAGGCACAGCCCGCTGGCCGGAACCCGCCTCTGAGGCGGAGCTTCCCGAAGCGCTGACAGAACCAGAGGCAGTTGCTGAACTGCCTGACGAGCCAATTGAGCCGGAACCTGCAGCTGCGAGCGAGGAGTTAGCGGTGGAAAGTGCGCAGGTGCAAGCGCTGCCTGATGCTGAAGTTAATGCGCCTGTTGAACAGGAAAGCCCTCAGACGCCAGAGCAGGCGCAGGAGCCAGAAGAAATCGAATTGAGCGCGCAGCCGGAACTCAAGGCGGAAACGCAGCCAGTTGGGACCGCGGAAAGCGCTGCCTCGCAGCCCGCTCTTATCCCGGAGCAGCCCGCAACGGAGAGCACTGGTGCCAATGGACGCCGGGCAGCGCGCTTGTACAGTGAACAAACCCCGGAGAAAGCCCCGCGCGACCGCGCCGCCGAAAAGGCTGCGCGCAAACAGCGCGGACAGGCCAACTACCGCAAGATCGCGGACGGCGCTGGCTCCATGAACAAACTGGGTGAAGGGCTCGCTGCGTTCCTGACTGGCGAAAAGAAACAGTCCCCTGAAGCTGGGGCGGAAACGGCGGAACTTTCGCGCGGGACGAAACTCCTGATTGCTATTTTAGTTCCACTGCTGGTGGTGGGGCTGCTTTCCGCTATCTATTTCAGCCAGGGCAGGGGCAACCAGTATGAGTATCTGATGGCGCAAGCCCAGGCTGCCGCCGACAACGCCCCGGCGATGGAAGGCGCGACAGCGCAGCGAGAGGCCTGGAATCAGGTGCTTTCCTGGCTGGACCAGGCTGAAACGTACCGTCAAAGCAGTGAGCTGAGGGCTTTGCGCGTGCGCGCGCAAGGCGCGCTTGACGTTTTGGACGGCGCGCTGCGTTTGGTCTACAAGCCAGCCTACGCTTCGTCCCTGCTGACCGGACTGGATATTTCCCGCATTGTTTCGGTTGGGACAGACCTCTACTTGTTGGATAAAGCCACTGGCGCCGTGCTGCATCTTAGCCCGTCCAGCAGCGGATACGAGCCGGACCTGGAATTTAATTGCCAGCCCGGGTTTGTGGACGGCATTCAGGTTGGCAAACTGGTGGATGTCTTATCTGTGCCGATTAATAACAACGCCCGCGCGCCGATTATGGCGCTGGACGCGGAAGGAAACGGCCTGTTTTGCGGTGTTGATAAAGACCCCTCGGCATTTGTGCTCATTCCTCCGGATGGCGGCTTTGGCCGGATTCAATCTGTGCTCTATGATGCCGGGCGGCTGTTTATTCTGGACCCTGTGAAAAACGCGCTGTGGATTTATCGCGGCGCTGGTATGAACTACACCGACGCGCCCGATTCTTACTTTGAAGAGAAACCTGTGGACCTGGCGGAAGCTGTTGGAGCTGCAGTGAGCGGTGATGAGCTATTCCTGCTCTACGAGGACGGTCGCAGCATGCACTGCCTGGCGTCGAACGTCACTGGCACGGTGGAATGTGAGGATCCGTATGTTTATCAGGATGGGCGAAGCGGCGCGGAAGCCGGGACGCTCGATTTCGGTGCGCTGCATTTCAACCAGCTGAGTTACTCGCCGCCCCCCGACCCCTCGCTGTATTATTTGGCGGCGGACCGGGCGGAACTGTACCAATTCAGCCTGCGCCTGAATCTGAACCGCGTGCTGCGCTCCGGCGCGAGCGGCGGCAGCCTGCCTGGAAGGCCTGTTACAGCTTTTAATGTCGGTTCTAACCGGAATGTTTATCTGGCTTTCGGAAGCGAGCTGTACTACGCGGTGATCCCCTGAGGGCGATTGGGGGCAGAGAACCTGGGAGTTGATTTAAGGGATAGAGCTGCCGCTAGGCCGTCAGGCGGGTAGGTTTCTAAAATCTTCAGACTGGCAAGGATATTGGGAAATCTTGCGATTCTGCTGGACCAGGCAGTTTTTCTGTTGCGCTGGGGGGAAAGGTGCCCGCAGGGCGGATTTGTTAGTAA
>CAZPWL010000175.1:0-3404 GCA_964590535.1 uncultured Anaerolineaceae bacterium | reverse complement strand
TTTTCCCGGTGTTCTCCTCTGGCAATCCCGGCTCCACCTGCGGCGCGATTGGCTCCCCGAGTGACTACCAGGAATCTTTTGCGGTAGCAAACCACCAGAGCAACCGTACCATTAACTCGTACTCTGGCCGTGGACCTTCGACCTACGGTGACGATCCATATACCAAACCCAACATTTCCGCTCCTGGAACGAGCATATGTTCTTCCGTCCCCGGGAATTCCTGGGACTGCACTTACAGCGGCACATCTATGGCTGCCCCACATGTGGCTGGCGCCGTAGCGCTCTTATGGTCCTGTAATCCCTCCTTGATTGGAGATATTCCAGGAACCTTTGAGCTGCTGCAAGACAACGCAGACACCGCGACGGACCCCGGTAACTGCGGCGCGCCCGCGGATGGTGAAGGCAACTATACATTTGGCTATGGCTACCTCAACGTTCTGGCAGCCGGGCAGCAAGTTTGTTCCGCTGGCACCATTATGGGCACTGTGACGGATGGTACTAATCCTATCGAAGGCGCCACTGTGACTGCCGATAATGGCGCTGGTTTATCCATTGATGCACACACCCTGGTGGACGGTACTTATACCCTGAACGCGCCAGCGGGAACCTATACGGTCTCTGCCAGCAAGTACGGCTATGATACTGTCGGTTACCCTGGTATTGTGGTCATTGAAGGCGAAACTGTGACGCAAGACTTTGTGCTGGGTCCACTGACTTCCACCATAGTCTCCGGTTATGTCTACGACGCGGGCGTGCCCGGATTGGGTATGCATGGGCATCCGCTCTACGCGTCCATTCACATCACAGCCGGCAGCTTCGATGAAACCATCTTCACGGACCCATTCACCGGCTACTATGAAATTGAGCTGGTGGCGGACACGGAGCACACATTTACAACCACCGCGCTGGTTTCTGGTTATGGCGAATTTGGCGAAGCCGTCACCCCGAGTGGCGCAAACTACTCGCACGACGTTCCACTGCTGGTGGAGGTGGAAGCCTGCGCCGCGCCCGGTTACAAGCCAAGTTACGACATCTTCTACTCCTTTGAGAGTAGCAATGAAGGCTTTACCCCTGGCGGCACCACCAGCTTTGCCTGGGGCGACTTCACCAGCGGCCCTGGCGAGGGACACAGCGGCACCAAGGGTATCGCTACCAACCCGGCCGGCGATTACAATTCCAGCGAACTGGGTTGGATGGCCTCCGCGCCGATTGACCTGACTGGCTTCGGCGCCGAAACTCCCGTTATCCAGTGGTGGGATTGGAAGGACATTGAAAGCGCATCCTACGACTGGGCGCGGGTGGACGTCACCAAAGATGGCGGCACTACCTGGCTTTCTGTCTGGGGGCCTGTGGGCGGGGTTACGGATACCTCCTACAATCAACAAACCGTGGTACTGGACCCTTCATATAATGTCTCGAACTTCCAGGTGCGCTTCTACTTCAAATCGGACACTTCGGTGCAGTATGCAGGCTGGTATGTCGATGATATCGGCATCTTCAGCTTCGCTGTGCCACCGGAGACGGTTGCATTCGAAGAAGACTTCAATGCCACCAACGGCGCTTTTGTTCCGACTGGCACCCCCTCAGTAGAGTGGCAGTGGGGCGTTCCCTCCACCACCTTCCCCGGACCCTGCCCCGACGGCAGCTGCTGGGACACGAACCTGGCAGGCAACTATGCTGCCAGCACCAATCAAACCCTGGCGAGCCCCGCGATTGACCTGAGCGGTGTGGTTGTGCCGCCCGGCCAAACCCTGTACCTCAAGTGGTGGCAGGCAGTTCACATTGAAAGCAACACCTGGGACGATGCCTGGGCTGAAATCTCGCCAGACGGCACCACCTGGACGACGATGTGGGCGAACCCCGGCACCTCTATTACTGAAGGGTGGAACCAGAAATCCTTTGACGTCACCAGCTACGCGGGTGATGCGAGCGTTTATCTGCGCTTCCGCCTGACGAGTGATACCTCTGTCCAGTATGAAGGTTACTCGGTAGACCATATCAAGATCAGCTACCAGGAACCTGTCGTCATTCCGTCACCTGAATGCACGCTGATCCCCGGCGGCGCCGTGGCTGGTTACGTCTATGACGGCAACGACAACAGCCCGCTGGTCGGCGCGGATGTGTACAGCGCGGAAGTGGCCACCCAGACCATTTACATTCCTGAAGACCCGGAAAGCGAAGGCCTGTACTGGGCGTTCCAGCCGTTCACGGCCATGCCTCTGAATGATCCATTCGAAGCGCATGATTTCACGGCTGAGAAAGCCCTCTACGGCAGCCAGACAAAGACGGTTAACGTCCTGGAAGACGCTGTCACGCAGCAAGACTTCTACCTCGGCACAGGTACGCTGGAGTTTGACCCCACATCGTTTGAAGCGACAATGATGATGGGTGACGCTCCGCATACCGAAACCCTCACCATCAGCAACACGGGCACCTCCGACGCGATGTTTGAGCTGGTGGAAAAGGACGACGGATTTGTTCCGCCGCTCTCCATCCCTGCCTTCACCGACGCGCTGCCTGAGGACACCCGCACAATTTCGATTGGGCGCGCGCCTGAAGCCGCCAAGGGCGTTGGCCTGCAGTCAACTGGTAACGGGCTGCCCGGAACCCTGGCTGGCTCTCCCGCCTTCGCGATTGATATCTACCCCGGCTACAACCTGGTCAATATCCCCGACACAGAGGTACCCGGTGTGTGGAATATCATCGGCTCCGTAGGCAGTTATGACTTCTTTGCCGGCGATTTTGTGGGCGGAGATTTCACGACCCTCTACGCTGTCGAATATAACACCAACGGTCTGTACGCTATCAACACGGCGACTGCAGCACAAACGCTGATCGGACCGACGACACCCCCCGCCGGGGAGACATTCTCCGGCCTCTCTGGCGCGCCAGACGGCACAATGTACGGTCTGGTCACCAGCTGTTCTGCTTCCAGCCTGGTCACCGTGGATGTTACCAACGGCGCCACCACGCTTTTGGGCGCGCTGCCCGGCGTTGGCTGCGGTATTGACCTCGCTTACAACCCGGATGATGACATGATCTACATTGTGGATCTGCTCACGTCCAATCTTATGAAGGTCGACCCTGCCACGTTGGAGGTGACGACGGTGGGTGCGCTTGGAGTTAGCCCCAACTACGCTCAGGGCATGGATTTTGACGAAGAATCCGGCGTGCTTTACTGGGCGGCTTACGTAAGCGCTGGCGAGCTGCGCGTGATCGATACGACCACAGGCGCGAGCGCCCTGGTTGGGACTTTCCCGAGCGGCGCCGAAACCGACTGCCTGGCCTTCCCGACCGGCGGACAATCTGACGTCCCATGGCTCTCTGAAGATCCGACCAGCGGCACTGTGCTTGCTGGAGGTGATTTTGATGTGGATATCATCTTTGACCCGACCGCAGCTGGC
>CAZPWL010000174.1:0-3423 GCA_964590535.1 uncultured Anaerolineaceae bacterium | reverse complement strand
TGGAATGGCTGCCCACTGGCGAAAGCCCGCTCAAGCTGCACCCCACCTGGCGCTTTACCACCTGCCCGGTCTGTGGCGGCCCGGCCGAGCGCGAAACCGACACCATGGACACTTTCATGTGCTCCAGCTGGTACTTTATGCGCTACCTCAGCCCGGATTTCGATACCTACCCCTTCGACCCGCGGAAATACCGCGACTGGATGCCGGTAAATACCTACACGGGCGGCAGCGAACACGCCACCATGCACCTGATGTATGTGCGTTTCTTCCACAAAGCCTGCCGCGACTGCGGCATAACGAGTGGAAAAGAACCTATGTTGCAGCTGCGCAACCAGGGCATGGTATTGGGCGAGGACGGCGAGAAGATGTCTAAATCCCGCGGGAATGTCATCGCGCCGGACGACCTGGTCTCCCGCTACGGCGCGGATACCGTGCGCTCGTACCTGACCTTCTTCTCGCGGTGGGAAGTTGGCGGTCCGTGGAACAGCAGCGGCATTGAAGGCAACTCGCGCTGGCTGCGCCGGGTCTGGGCGATGCTTCTTGAGCCTGCCGAGACAACTGCCAGCCCGGAAACGCTGCGCGCGCTCCTGCGCAAGACCCACCAGGTGCTGCGAGCCATCAGCTATGACTACGAAAACTTTGAGTTCAACACGATTGTCTCCAGCCTGATGGAACTGCTGAACGAGATGGCCCGCGCGAAAAACGCCGGAGCATGGGGCAGCCCGGAATGGAACGAATGCGCCGATATCTACCTGCGCATGCTGGCGCCGCTCTGCCCGCACATTTCCGAGGAACTATGGGAGCGCCTGGGCAAGCCCTACTCCATCCACACGCAAGCATGGCCTGCGGTGAACGAAGAAGCCGCGCGCGATGAAGAAATCACGCTGGTGGTGCAAGTGAATGGCAAGCTGCGCGACCGCATCCTGGTCGCCCCTGGCATCAGCGACGCGGACGCGCAAGCAAAAGCACTGGCTAGCGAAGCCGTGCGTGCCGCGCTGGAAGGCAGGCCGGTGCGTAAAGTAATCATTGTGCCCGGGCGGCTGGTGAACATCGTCGGCTAATTTTGGTTGTAGGCCTGGTTGTGATTTTCAACCAGGCTCTTTTTACATGTTATTCAGTGTTAGGGATTTCAGTGTCAATTGCAAATAAGAGTTACGACTAGGATATTCCCCTACGCCAAAACGAAAATCGCCTAAGTGTTATGGACAGAAATCATTATTCCAAAAATGGGTGTTATGAAAACTGATGACCAAACCGTAGTAAAGGTGAAACTCTCGCATCTGAAAGTCATATTTTTTGCCTTAATTATTTTTTCAATCGCCCTGGTAGTACGCTATGTTGGTTTGAATTTCGCTTTCCCGCTGCTCACCCATCCGGATGAGGGAATCATCATGAACCGATTAAAGGGTATGAGTGTCAATCATTCACTGGACCCTCAATCTTATCCGTATCCCGCCTTCCCCTCCTACTATTCCAAATTCGTTGTACTAAACGCATTGAGCAAGCTTAGATTTGGCGTGAATTATGGGCTGGGATATTGGAATGACCCCCATTTTTTCTATACTGTATCACGATTGATGACCGCTGTGCAAGGAGCTTTGCTTCCTGTGGTTGCCTGGTTTATCGGACGAAAATTTAAGCAAAGTAATTTTTCATGGGTAGCAGCAGTTTTATTCACTTTTTACCCAGTCTTTGTTCTGCATTCTCACTACGTAACCGTTGATATTCCACTGACACTTTTTGTCATGCTTGTACTTCTTTTCTGCCTGAATTACCTGTCAACCAAACGCAATGACTGGCTGATCCTGGCATCTGTGATGGTAGCAATCTCTGGCTTGGAGAAATATCCGGGAATTTTGTCCGTCGGAATTGTGTGGACATCTGTCGCGATCCGAGCTTTTAGCAGGGATGAGCAGAATAGTCTGCCGGGATGGCGCTTTTTTTTCAAGAACACAGCCTGGAGTTTGGGGCTGACCATTTTAGCTTTCTTTCTGATCGCGCCTCAACTTTTCTTAAATTTCAGCACTACCTTGAATAATCTTGTCAGAGAAGCCCGACCTACTCATCTCGGAGCGGATGGGCTGGGCTGGGGTGGAAATCTGCTCTTTTATCTCAAGAACTTCTACTCAAATTCCGGTTTGATTATCAGTGCCCTGGCAGGGGTTGGACTCACTGCGGTGATCCTGATGAAAGATCCCACTTACTTGCTCTTGTTCTTTGGCGGCGGATATTGGGTCGCTCTGAGCATATTGCATCTTCACCACATCCGCTGGTCTCTGCCTATGATGACGACCCCCTTATTCCTTGCAGCCATTGGAATATCATATCTCTGGCAA
Organism: uncultured Anaerolineaceae bacterium; assembly: GCA_964590535.1. Classification (GTDB taxonomy): domain Bacteria; phylum Chloroflexota; class Anaerolineae; order Anaerolineales; family Anaerolineaceae; genus Mesolinea. The sequence continues at coordinate 1,087 of CAZPWL010000174.1, read as the reverse complement.
AAAACAGTGAAAAGGCTGCCTGCCAGAATGGCTCTGATTGTAATCGTACTGGCAGGTATTGTCCCGTTCGCGCTCAAAGGCATGGTGACCTCAATCATGCTTACCTGGTCGGACACACGTAACGAAGCCTTGGACTTTCTGGAAGAAAACGACATCACAACAGAGAACACGTTCTCCGATGGGTATACACCGTTTAACCCAGCCAACAAAAACCGTGATTTCTTCAAATTTGATATTTTTAATCCAGGAGAAAAAGAATATATCGTTCTATCTTCTTTAATGTTTGACCGGTATGCAGCCGAGCCAGACCGTTATGTAGCTCAAAATGCTTTTTATGCAAATGTCAGAAGCAACCTGGAGTTAATCAAAGAATTTCATCCAGATCCAGAACCAAACTTAGTCGTTGACCAATTAAAAGTCATCTTAGAGTATTTGAACAGCCAATTCAGAAATAGTAAGCCTCTATTCTTTTCGGGACCAACATTGGAGATTTATAAACTGCAAGAGTAGCCAGATTAAAGAAAAACTGTGCGACCGCATCCTGGTTGCCCCGGGCATCAGCGACGAAAAGGTGCAGGAGAAAGCGCTGGCCAGCGAAGCCGTGCGTGCCGCGTTGGAAGGCAAAGCGGTGCGCAAGGACATCATTGTGCCAGGTCGGCTGGTGAATATCGTCGTCTGAGTTTCTCTGACAGCGAATTTTGTCACGGCGCTTCATCCTGCTGTTTGCCTGTAGTGGCGGTGGGATGGAGCGCCGCTCTTTTTTTACCTAAGGGCTGATTAGATTCCTCCAGCACTCCCCTGGGGGAAGGTGCCCGCAGGGCGGAAGAGGGTCTTTCAGCTTCCCCCTGGCAAAGCCCATTACACCCCCGCAGGGCGGAAGAGGGAAGACTAAGCCCCGCAGTCGTACCGCGCCCGCCCGCTTTATCTTCTGTACGCACGCAGAGATCTCCTGAAGGAAGCTTAGAACAATCCCGTAACAGATGCGGCGCAGCGTTTGCTACCTCAAATTTTCAATCTGTTATCTTTTTCACACACAGTTTCAATGTGCCGGTTATAATTACGCTGGTTCTTCGACTCAGTACGCCTA
>CAZPWL010000173.1:0-3437 GCA_964590535.1 uncultured Anaerolineaceae bacterium | reverse complement strand
CCAGGAAACCACCTTGAACTTAGGATGAATGAATGGTACGTCCGTTCCGTTCTCCGCATTTTTCCTGATAATATTCTGGAATCAGGTTAACCCAATATATGGGGGTTATTGATGATTTTCCTGAAATTCATCTCCCATATCTGGGAGGCGAATTTCATCTTTCCAAGTAAAAAAACCCCCAATAATCCCTTCTTCAATGGTATAGTTAATAAGAATCTGCGGTAAATAGCAGGTTGAAAATCTATCCCAATTGATAGATCGTGGGCTGGTGGAAATTTGCTGTGAAGCTCAAAACTGACTGTAAAAACCCAAAGGAGAAACATCGATGAGAAAGAAAACCAAAGTTTTTAATCTAATTATGGCTTTTGTGCTGTTCATTGGGATGGCTGGATTTTTCCCTAAGCCCGCGCAAGCTGCAGCTGGTGTCGTCGTCATCAGCCAGGTCTACGGCGGCGGCGGAAATTCCGGGGCTACACTCACGCATGACTTTATCGAGTTGTTTAATGCTGGCGGCGCGCCTGTTAATATCACAGGTTGGAGCGTTCAGTACGCGTCTTCCTCCGGTACCACGTGGCAAGTCACACCGCTTAGCGGCATTATCCAACCAGGACATTACTACCTTGTTCAGGAAGCGGCTGGGGGAGGAGGGACGGTTCCTTTGCCCACACCCGACGCTACCGGAGCTATTGCCATGTCCGGTACGAACGGAAAGGTCGCCTTGGTTAATACCACGACAGCCCTAAGTGGTACCTGCCCTGCTGGAACACTTGACGTTGTCGGTTATGGAAGCGCAAACTGTTCGGAAACAGCCGCCACGCCAGTGCTGACAAACTCAACAGCGGCCATCCGCAATAACAACGGCTGCACCGACACAAACAACAACAGCGCAGATTTTACAGTGGCCGCGCCAACCCCGCGAAACAGCGCCTCGGCCAGCTATGTTTGTGTCACTTTGGAACCGGTAATTAATGAATTTTCTTACAGTACCGCTGGCACAGACGTGGAGTACATGGAAATTCTTGGAACGCCGACTTTTGATTACAGCGCGTACACTTTGCTTGAGATTGAAGGCGATAGCGGCGTCAACCCAGGCGTTATCGCGAGAGTGATGCCGGTGGGTACTACCGACGCGTCAGGCTTCTACTTAATTGACCTTGTGGCAAACTCCATTCAAAACAATAGCTTTTCGCTATTTCTCGTAAAGAATTTTAGCGGCGCGCAGTACAATGACCTCGATACAAATAATGACGGCGTCCTGGATGTTCTGCCATGGACAGAGATTACAGATACAGTCGCCGTCAACGATGGGGGAGCGGGAGATTTTACCTATGGTCAACCTGTCCTTGTGGCGCTATACGATGGTCTGATGTTCGCACCTGGCGGTGCCTCACGCATTCCAGATGGTTTTGACACGGATACAATGACCGATTGGATGCGCAACGATTTTGACCTTTACGGCATTCCTGGAAACCCGGGGACGCCAATTCTTGGTGAAGCTGTGAACACGCCCGGCGCGCCAAATCAAGCCTATATTCCGGCAGTGGATGCCGCCCCTTACGTCGCCAGCACCTCCCCCATCAACAACGGAGAAATCTTGGCGCTGGTACTCGATTACCTGCACCCAGTCCAGCACGCACACCGCGGTCGTGACCGACGCGGACCCGATTTACACCCTGAACCCGGACGGCGTCTTTACGGCTGGCGAGACCTGCCTGGTGGAAATCTACGCGGCGCAGGTCACCGATGATGACACCGAAGACCCGCCCGACGCGATGGAAAGCAACTACAACCTCAGCCTCACGGTGGCTTACGGCTGCGGCGACCCATTCACTCCCATTCCCGAAATTCAGGGCAATGGCACCAGCAGCCCAATTGCCGGGACAGTTGTCTCCACGGAAGGCATCGTCACCGCGGACTACCAGACCAACGCCTTCGTCGACGGCACCAAAAACGGCTTCTTTATGCAGTCTGAAACCTCCGATGCCGACCCCGCCACCTCGGAAGGTCTGTTCATTTACTCTTATATGACCGATGTGCACGTGGGCGACTATGTGCGCGTGACCGGCACGGTAAAGGAACAGTACAGCCTGACCGAACTCTCGCCGGTAACCCAGATTCTGGTGTGCTCCACAGGCCTCAGCGTGGAACCCACCGAATTCAGCCTGCCCGCTGCCAGCCTGTTGGACTTTGAAAAATTCGAAGGCATGTACGTGACCATCCCCCAGGCCCTGACCATCGTGGAATACTATAACTTTGACCAGTTCGGCGAGATTGTTTTGGGCACGCAGCGCTTTATGCAGTTCACCGCGGTGAATGAGCCCGACCCCACCGATTTTGCCGCTTGGAATAATTCCCTCACCCTCAACAGCATTCTGCTGGATGACGGCCGCGAGGTTTCCTACCCGAACCCCGCGCGCCACCCCAACGGCTCGCCGTTTACGCTCGAGAATCTCTTCCGCGGCGGCGACGTGGTGAGCAATGTAATCGGCGTGATGGACTACAACTTCAGCAAGTACCGCATTCAGCCCACCGCGGGCGCGGATTATACGGCTGTGAATGCCCGCACCGCTGCCCCGGATATCTATGAGGTGCCGAGCTCCCTGAAGGTGGCCAGCTTTAACGTGCTTAACTACTTCACCACCATTGATACGGGCGTCTATGTTTGCAGCCCTTCAGGCGCAATGGAATGTCGCGGCGCGGATACCGCCGAGGAATTGGCGCGTCAGCGCGCGAAAATCATTGCCGCGCTCTCCGTCATTGACGCGGACATCATCGGCGTGATGGAAATTGAGAACGACAAGCCGCTTGGCGCGGGTGAACTGCCTGATTACGCTGTGGCGGACCTGGTGGACGGCTTGAACGCCGAGCTTGGCGAAGGCACCTACGCCTACATCGCCACCGGCGCGATTGGCACAGACGCCATCAAGCAGGCGATTATCTACAAGCCGGATTCCGTAACACCTGTTGGCGAGTACCAGAAGCTCACCACAGCGGTGGACGACCGCTTTATTGATACGCTCAACCGCCCGGCTTTGGCGCAGGTCTTTGAGGATAATCGCACTGGCGAGACCTTTGCGGTGGCGGTGAACCACCTCAAATCCAAGGGCTCTGCCTGCACGGGCGACCCCGACCTGCTGGACGGCGCGGGAAACTGCAACCTGACCCGCAAAGCTGCCGCGCAAGCGCTGGTGGACTGGCTTGCCAACCCGATGTACTTCCCGGATACGGATAAGGCGCTCATTATTGGCGACCTGAACTCGTACGACTACGAAGACCCAATTGACATGATTACGCAGGGAGCGGATGACGAGGCGAGCACGGATGATGATTACATTGATCTCATTAAAGAGATCCATGGTGACTTTGCCTATGGTTATCTCTACGGCACGCAACTTGGGTATCTGGACTACGCGCTGCTAAACGGCAACCTGGTCGAG
>CAZPWL010000172.1:0-3486 GCA_964590535.1 uncultured Anaerolineaceae bacterium | reverse complement strand
TGGATTTGCTTTCAATGAAGCCCGCGTGCCCGCCCAACTGGGAAATGCCGGCTTCGAAGGAGCCGCGCGTGCGGGTGCTGCTGAAAAAGAAGAGCATCGCCAGCACTTTGTCGCGTAGGTACGCGTGGGGTTCATTCAGCGCGCGCTTGCGTTTGAGGTCCCAGGCAACGTCCAGAACGGTCTCCACTTCCTCTTTGCTGAAATCAAGGTCGCCAATCAGGTCTCTACCGTGTAAAAAAGTCTGCATAATTCTCTCCTTGAGTATTTATTTTAGTAGTTTTCGCGCCTATTCCATCTTGCCCAGAACCAAGGACAGCAGCGCCATGCGCATCACAACGCCGTTGAATGCTTCCTGCCAGTAACGCGACCAGCGGGTAATGTCCACATCTAACGGCACTTCGTCCATGCGCGGCAGGGAGTGCAGCAGGATAGCATCGGACTTGGCTTTATTGGCAAGCAGCTCGCGGGTAATCTTGTAGTTATCCGGGGTGAGGCCAACCTCTTTGCCGCGTTCGTCGCGGTGTTTGGTGTAATCAGGCTGAACCACAGGCTCCACCAGGATGACATCTGCTTCGGCAATCACCTGCTCCACATGCTCGGCTTCCTTGAAGTTCAGGCTGTACGCGCTGATTTCCTCTTTGAATTCCGGCGTCAAGGACATGTCCGGGGGGGCGACGAAGGTGATGGGGCAGTCGAACTGGGTGAGGGCGTAGGCCAGGGAGTGCATGGTGCGCATGCGCATGTCGCCGACTGCCAGCCACTTTAGCCCATCGATGCGGCCTTTTTCGCGCAGTACGGTGTAGAGGTCGGTGAGAATCTGGGTGGGATGCTCGCCCCAGCCGTCGCCGCCGTTAATGATCGGGATGGATGCCCACTTGGCGGCTTCGTGCGGCGCGCCCTGTTGAAAATGACGCATGACGATGACATCGCCGTAGTACTCCAGCATTTTTACGGTGTCTTTGATGGACTCCTGATAGAAATCCCCCGCGCGGGTCATCTTGACATCCGAAAAACCGGTCACATGACCGCCCAGCCGGTGCATGGCAGCTTCGTGCGCCAGGCGCGTGCGTGTGCTGGGTTGGTAGAAGGCGGTGACCAGCGTCTTCTCGGCTAGCAAATCCGAATTGCGTCTGGAACGGGCAATGGGTTCCAACTCTTCGGCGACCTCGAACACCCTGAAAAATTCGTTCCGTTCAAAATCTTTCAGCGATAAAATATCCCGACCACAAAAACTGCGCATACGTTCTCCTTTACAATGATGGTCTTTATAAAAAAAAGGGTGAGGTTAGATCAGTACTCCCGGGCGTGAAGAAAACAGAGGGGACTTGGGCGGTGTTCCAGCAGGCGCAGGACGTTCAAATAACCTGTCACTTGAACCGGCACACGCGCACTCATGCACAATATTATAAATCTCATATCGGCGGTTGACAATAATTCACATTATTTCTGTAAAATAGCGGCTGGATAGTAGCAAAATGCCGGCAAATTGCCGAATGATTCCGGGGCCTGGATTTCATTGCTGGCAGAGTATAATTAAATTCGCTTTGTCTGTTGAATTTATCTATCAAGAGGTGGCAAATGGATTTGTTATCTTCACTACCCAACGCTTCATTTTTAAGCAAGCCCGGATTGAATTGGGGAATTCTTGGCACAGCCCGCATTGCAGCCAAATCCGTTATTCCCGCGATTAAAGCCAGCAAACACAACAGCGTCTCCGCTGTCGCCAGCCGGGACCTTACCCGCGCGGCGGAATTTGTGCGGGAAAATGAAGTCCCCAAAGCTTACGGCACTTATGAGGAACTGCTTAACGACCCGAACATCCAGGCGGTTTATATCCCACTTCCCAATAGCGAGCACAGCCGTTGGGCAATCCGCGCGATGGAAGCCGGCAAGCATGTGCTGGTGGAAAAACCTTTCGCGGTGAATGCGGATGAAGCCCAGCTGATGGTCAGCACCGCGCTGGAAAAATCCGTGGTGCTGATAGAAGCATTTATGTATCGGTACCACGCGCGCCTGGCGCAGATGCTGGAGATTGTGCGCAAAGGCAGTCTGGGAAAGCTAAGAATCATTCAGAGCAGCAAGAGTTTTGCACTGACAAACCCTGACGATATCCGATTAAACGCCAACCTGGGCGGCGGTGCGCTGTATGACCTTGGCTGCTACTGTGTCGATTTACAGCGAATCCTGGTGGGACGCGAACCCCGTCGGGTGCAAGCGCTCAGCTATCAGGGCAACACTGGCGTGGATTTGCAGGTTTCTGCTAACCTGGATTTTGGTGATCAGGTTTACGGCCGCTTTGACGTTGGCTTTAACGCCTTTCGGCAGGAGCACACTCGCATTATTGGCACAGAGGGCGTTTTGGATGTATTGGATCCTTTTGGCGCAAAACCGGAAGTAAGCCAGCTTACCCTGACGAAAGATGGCGACACCAAGAAGCTCAATTACAAACGTGAAAACGCGTATGAAAAGATGATTGAGCATTTTTCAAGCGTTGCCGCCAGCCGGGAGGCGCCTTTATTCCCTTTGGCGGATTCAGTCAGCAACATGGTTATCATCGACGCGCTATTTCAATCTGTAATTGACGGCGGCAGATTGGTTACCCTGACTCCCACATCAACTATATGAGGTTAAGATGGACGAAAAGAACTCTCCCAACCATTCTCTACTGGCAAAACTTGGCGGGTATTATCTGCCCACCCTGCTCGTTGTTGGTTTAATACTCATCCTGACCACCGGATTAAAGAATCCGATCCCTGAAACTGAAAGCTTTATCCCGCATGAGGTGCTGCTGATAACGGCGGTTGGTTACGCTGCGCTCTTTTGCGAACTTGCCGCGATTTTTGTAATCGTGACTGGTGTGGCACACGCCTTGGCAAGCTACATCCGACGGATAATGGATCGCAATTTAGTTAATCAGATCAAGGGCTCGGAAGCGACGCGCCTGCGGCTCGGGCACAAACTCAGCCTCAGCCTCGAATTTGCCATGGCCTCCGACATCCTGCGGCTGGCGGTCGCGCCATCCTTCTCGACGATTATCGTCCTTACCACAATCGTCCTTCTGCGCGTTCTGTTGAACTACTTCCTGGAACATGATATCGAAGTAATCCGGGAGTACAACATTCTTCCTGAGCTGGACCAATTCCAGGAAAGAGAAAAGTAGGCTGCACGGAGAGGGCCTGAATTTTTCCATATAAAAAGGATACGCAGCGCGTATCCTTTTTTTACTTGTGGTTGCAAATGCCGATTACGGCGTCGGCGAAGGCGTCATTGTCCGGCTCGCGGTTGCGGTCGGGACAGGGGTTACCAGGTTCACCGGGATCTTCAGAATATCACCAATGAACAGGCTGGAACTGTCTACAATTTCAGTCAGGCCTTGGCTTCGGCGCCAACGGTTGGTTTCGTAGAGGATTTTATCCACTGTGGAGTTAAAGCGGGTAGCAAGAGCTTCCAGGGTGTCTCCGGAGCGGACCTTGTAGTCAATTATTG
>CAZPWL010000171.1:0-3497 GCA_964590535.1 uncultured Anaerolineaceae bacterium | reverse complement strand
GTGGAGACTGTCTATCGCTACATTCCACCACCAAGCGCGGAAGACTTAATCGCCATCCCGGCTGCCCCCGCGTTTCATAACCCTCAGGCATTCAAACTTTTGCTGAGTGGCACAATCTCCGAAGCCAAGGGGCAGGAAGACGCCGTGCGCGCGCTCAAAATTCTGCTGGACCGCGGGCTTGGACCGCTGGAACTGCTGATGCCCGGCAACGCCCATCCGGAGTATCAAGCCCGCCTGGAGGCGCTAATCAATTCCCTTGGGCTGGAAAGTATTGCCAGAATACTGCCATTCCAAGAGCGGATGGCGGCGTTGACAAAGCAAGCCGATGCAGTGCTGGTCTGCTCTCGAATGGAGGGTCTCGGGCGGGTATGCCTGGAAGCCATGCAGCAGAAAAAACCCGTAATAGCGACGGCTTCGGGCGGGAATCTGGAGATGATCACGGAGGGCGAGACCGGGCTGCTCTATCCGACCGGGGATATCTCCGCGCTGGCGGAGCGCATTGAAAACTTGATGAGAGACCCTGGTTTACGCGAGCGGCTGGGAGAAAATAGTTACCGCTTTGTCAGCGCCCAATTCAGCGAAGAAGGTTTTGGCGGGCGCATCAATAACATCCTGCGGGGGCTGCCGAACCGCGAAATTGCTTGGACCGACACGCTGGACGAAGCCCTCGAAACGCTAACCGGACGGGAGTTCACTGACTTTGTCTGCCGGACAATCGCGGTCAATAAAGCTCTCAAAACACCGCCGCAAATTCGCTGACGCATTAGGCCGGCTATAATAGTACACAGATAGAGAACATCCAGGCAGGAGCCAGCATGGCAGTTACACGCGTTGCCTTTTTTACCTACAGCCAGATTGATTCCGCGTTGGAGTTATACCGTTTCGGCTCCCCGCTAAAGGCGGCCGGTATTGAGCTTGTTCAGGGCGTGGTGAACGGCGAAATAAGGCCTGAGCGAATCGCCGGTGTGGACCTGGTGTGTTTTCAACGCGACTTTTCCCGTCAGTTCAAAGCATACCAGCGCGTCCTGGCTGAGGCGCGCGTGCAAGGCGTGCCAGTGGTGATGGACCTGGATGATAATTTGCTGGCTTTACCCCCCGACCATCCCGACCGGCTGGCAGGGGACTTTGCCGACAGCCTGCCGGCTCTAATCCACGCGCTGCTCAGCGCGGATGCCCTGACCGTCACTACCCCCGAACTGCAGCAAGAACTGCTGCCATTTAACAAGAATGTGTTGGTGCTGCCCAATAATCTGGATGGGGACTTATGGCAGTTCCGACAGCCGGTCTTACGCCCGGCGGATGCGCAGGTAAGGCTCCTCTTTATGGGCACCCCCACGCACGCCCCCGACCTAACAGGCATCGCGGAAGCGCTGCGCAATACAGCCCGGCGTTACGGCAGCCGGGTGCGCTTTATCTTTTTTGGCGCCAAAGCGCCCGAGGGTTTGGCCGATCTCGCGCAGGTGGATTATCAACCGGTGCGCAGCTACGATTACCGCCAATTCCAACAGGAATTCCTCCGGATAGAAGCGGACATCGCGCTCGCGCCCCTGCAGGATAATCTGTTCAACCGCTGTAAAAGCGCGATTAAATACCTGGAATACTCCGCGCTGGGGCTGCCCGGCGTGTACGCCGCGCTGCCGCCCTATGCCGCGGCGGTGCAGGATGGAGTAAACGGATTTCTGGCGGGGGATGCGCAGGACTGGGAGCGCAAGTTGGGGGCTCTGATTGAAGACCCAGGTTTGTGCTTGCAAATGGCCGAAAATGCCCAGGAGGATATCCGCCGGAAGTGGCTGGCGCAAGACCACGCGGCCGAATGGTCAAAAGCCTACAATGAAATCGCCCTCGCGGGAGCAAAACAAGCGGCAGACGCAAGCCAGATTGAGTCCGCGCTGGCCGCGGCGGCGCTGCAGCTGGACGAACTGCGCGACCTGACCAACAGCCGTTATTCGCGGCTGCACGAAGACCTGGCCAAACAGAACTCCGAGATATTGCAGCGCGGCCAACAGATTGATGCTCAACGCGGCGAAATGCTCGCCAAAGACGAGCAAATGGAGACCTTGCGCACGGAAATACACACTAAAGACGGGTGGATTGAAGCTTTACGGGACGAAGCGGTGGGATACGCCAACAGCCGAAGCTGGAAACTCACCCGCCCGCTGCGCGCTTTTAATCGTTTCTTGGCGCGCCTGCTGAAGAGGTGAGGCGAGCTTTATTTTCTACACCTATCAGGCTACCAAATCCCGCCCGCAATAATAATCATCCAGGATGATGCTGGAAAGCAGCACGGTTTCCGCTGTAGATTGCTTGGTCAGGAAAGCATCCATCAGAGACGCCGCCACAAAGCTGGATGGCCGAAAATCGGGCAGCAGGTTTTGGCGAATTTCCCGCAGGTCAGCTGTGTACTGCAGTGCGCCAGCCTGAATTTGGTCCCTGATTTCAGAAGGCGCTAATTCTTCATCGTGGAGCGGGCGATAATGCCCGACTGCCTTGCCTGCCTCAATTTCGTAATATTCAACTTGTGCGTCATTGGAACTGAGCAGCTTTTCCAGGTCAAAGCTGCGCAGAAACAGCAGCGGCGCGCTGACATTCGCGTTAATCTGGTCCCCAAAACAGCCGCGGAGATGTACATCGTAGCGCTTGGTGACCGCGCTCGCGCGGTCTTCTGTCATCATGTAATAGCCGTGCACAGGTTTTGAAAGGATTTTGTTCAGATGCCCCTGGACACTTCCGCCGTAACCGACATCCACCACCGCAGGCTTGCTCTCCCCCGCAAAACCGGTGCTTTGCAGGTACAAGAGCATGGCTTCCCGCTCTGCTTGTGACTGACGCGTGATGTCAGGCTCCAGGCTCCGCAAGGCATCTCCCAGCTTACCGATATTTTTGTTTTGAATTTCAATCAGCGTATCCGCGGAATACCCGGATGCCCGCTGCAGCGCCTGCCATTTTTCTTGGCTGGGGCTGATGCCATAACGCGTCTGGAGCAGTTTACCAAAGGTATTTGGGAAGTAGGTGGTTCTGGCAATATCTAATATTTCGTCATATGAGGAAAGGGCTGCTATACTACTGCTGCGGCGCGAAAGCACCAAATATTGTGAGCGCGGCGCGTTGGGCAGGCCTTTCACCCAGGAATCATAGACCGCCTTCATGATTTTGCCTTCGCGTGAGAGGAAATGCAGGCAGTCGATCCCATCCGCGAGGGCTTGTTCGAGCAGCCACTGAGAAAAGCTCACCAGCAGGGGGCCGACCAGGCTGTAACCCCAGTTCCTCGGGCTCACCGGGAACAAACTGACAGGATCATACTCGGGGTAGCATATTTCTGAAAAATTATGCAAGATGATCTGCCCCAAGCTAAGCGCTTCGTCCAGATCAGCCCGCTTTTCGACCTGATCCACGAGCTTAGCCAGGCGGAGATTTCCCCGCGCCATCTCCACCGGCCGCAGTACTGGTACGGCCCGTGACCCTTGCTCCCAAGGGATTTGTATGTCGGAACGCTCATT
>CAZPWL010000170.1:0-3506 GCA_964590535.1 uncultured Anaerolineaceae bacterium | reverse complement strand
GATGAGGCGGCAGGAAGCCGTAGACCTCGTCGAAGAGGACGAGTGCCCGAAGCCCCCGCGTTCCGGGCAAGGTGCGCACCCAGGAGAGGATCTCCTCGAGCAGAACGCCCAGCACGAGCTCGCGCTCCTCGTCGTCGAGGTGCGCCACACTGACGACGACCGCGGGGGTACGGCCATCACTGGGCGTGAGCCACTCCCCGACGTCGAGGGATGAGCCCCGCCGCCAGGAGGCGAAACTGGGCGACGCCAGCAGGGCGTTCAGCGCCGCGGCCATTTGCGTGGGCTCAGCGGAAGTCACGCCTACTCCGGATAGCGCTTGCCAGCTTGCGTACGCGCGCAGCGTTTTTGCCAGTCCCACCAGCAGTGCGTCCTCAGGGCGCACTCCCTCTTCCAGGAACAGCTTGACCACTTCCAGCCGTTTTTCTTTGCGGTGAGCTTTGGCATCCATCCGGCCGACCAGACTGCCGTTATGCAGAAGCGGCAGCGAAAAGTAGCCATATTTGCGCTTGGATGCCGGCAGGTAGCACTCTAATTGGTAGTCAAACCCGAACAGCTGTTGGGTACGCAGGCGGTCCGATACCAGCGGGTCGAACGGGGATAGGATTGTGGTGATATTCGCTTGCAGTGTGCCAGCGCACGCCTGTTCGAGCAGTTCCAGGTTCTGCGGGTGCATATACACTGGCTTGCCTTCCAAGCCTGAGACCCGCACCGGAAACAGCTCGCCCGCCGCCTGCAGCTCCGCGAGAATAGCTGGCACCAGGCGCTTTGGCAGGTAAAAGTACGGCGCAGCCCAGTTTTCCCGGGCGATGCCCAGTGCCTTCACGCTCATCAATACCAGCTGACGCAGCGCGTCTGGGTAGGGCGGAATGCGGGCGTCGTCCCAGCCGGGCAAAACACGCTCGCGCAAGTCGTAAACACGCTGAAAACCCTGGCGGCAGGCGACCATCACGTCGCCCTTGTAGTAAAGGTACTCCAGCGCGACCTTTTCCACCTTCCAATCCCACCACTTGCCGCGCGGTCCCTCGCGAGCAAAATCCGAGGACTTGACCGCGCCGTTCTCACGCAGGTGCGCCAGCATTTCCGACACAATTTCTGGATGAGCTTCTCCCCACGCGCGGATATTCTCCCAGCCTATGAATTTTTCGCGCATCAGGCTGCGGTAGAGCGGGTAATCTTCAATCGGGAGCAGGCAGGCGGCGTGCGCCCAAAACTCGAAGAGCGCGCCTTCCGCGTGCAGTTCGTCCAGCCAGCGCGGGTGGAACGCGCCAAGGCGCGACCAGAGGATATGCAGATGCGCGCGGGCTACCACGCTGATGGTGTCAAGCTGCAGATTGTGAATCCTGCGGATGGCGGTCAGGATGTCGGCTTTGACTGCGGGACGGGCTGGAGGGGTGAGCAGACCCTGCGCGGCAAGCATCAGGGCGCGCGCTTGTGGTAGCGAGAGGCTTAATTCCGGCATAACAGGAATTGTATGCTAAAGCGTGGGGCAGGGCAACCACGGTCGGGGGCATTACTCAAACGGATGAAATAAAAAAAAAGGAGAGTTTGAGAGATTATTGGGTGTGTAATCCGCAAATTTGATAGAAATTGAGAGTCGGTTTTCAGTACACTCCAGAACAGTAAAGTTTGTAAGGAGTGTACGCATGGAAGTTCCACGCTATTGGAGATTGAAAAAACAACGCTACGCGCTGGTGGGAGAGACCTGCCCGCACTGCGACGCGAAAATTTTCCCGCCCCGGGATATCTGCCCGGAATGCGGCGGAGAAGCCAAGACCCCCTTCAGCTTCAGCGGCCAGGGCGAGGTGTATTCGTATACCCACATGGCCAGCGCCCCCGCGGGCTTTGAGGAACAGGCGCCGTATACCATCGCGCTGGTGAAGCTGAGCGAAGGACCCATGGTGACCGCGCAACTGACGGACCTGGGGGATGAGCCGGTACGCATTGGCATGCCGGTGGAGATGGTGACCCGCAAGATTCGCAATGACGGCGACGAGCGTGGGATTATTGTGTACGGTTATAAGTTCCGGCCGGTGATGGCGCGGTAAACGCTGCGTGATTGAAAACGTGAACCGCCTTCCAGAGATGGAGGGCGGTTTTGTTTTGCCCTGCTGGAAGATCGTACAAAGGGTCTATAGAGCGCTGACGCTTCTTATTCCGATGATATTATTTATAGTATCTGTATAGTTAATTGCTACGTGACCATATCAAGGAGATTGAAATGGGATATCTAAAAACAATTTCGGAAGACCAGGCGGAAAATCTGGTCCTGGAGCAATATCAAGCCGCCCAAAAGAGCCTTGGGTACGTGCCAAACTACATCAAGACCTTTAGCTTACATCCCGAAGTCTATGATGCCTGGACAAAGCTCATCGGCGCGATTCGATCCAAAATGAGATTGCGCCGCTACGAGCTGGTGACCTTTGCGGCAGCGATGGAACTTGAATGTACCTATTGCATGCTCGCGCACGGCTCAATTCTCCGTAAGAATTTTTTTACTGCCGCGCAATTGATCGCGATCGTAAAAGATTTCCACAATGCTGACCTTGCCCCTGAAGAGGTGGCGTTGATGTCTTTTGCCCAGAAAATCATCAGGAATGCGCACGAAGTTAGCGAGAGTGATATTGATGAATTGCGAAAACAAGGTCTTGAGGAAAGGGAAATTCTGGACGTAGTCCTGACAACCACAGCTCGCAGCTTTTTCAGCAAGACTTTGGATGCATTAGACGCAAAACCTGATGAAATCTATAAAGAACTTGAGCCAGAACTGATCCAGGTGCTGGCACTGGGGCGTCCGTTTCCATCGCAAGCCTAGAGGCTTGCAGTCATGCGAACTTAGTGCTGGTTTGTGTGTAACTATTAAATGGGCTGTTGGTCCAGCGGCGATGAAAATATCTTGTTAATTGTGGGCATATGTTCGCGAAGGTCTTTTGATTGCGTAGCCTGGCTGAAACTAACCTAACGAGGAAATTGTGCACAGGTACCCCTAGAGACGTGAGACCTGGAGGTCAACAGCCTTACATGGTCTGGAGACCAGGTAAGAACCGGGGGGATGAAAATGAAAACGCCTTCCAGAACTGGAGGTGTTTTTATATTGCGTAAGTTCTTTATGATGAGTATAATAAAAAAAGGAAGGGGGAAGGTACAGTCTCAACACAAAATTCCTACCCGACCACACACTTAATATAAGTTATTTGGTAACTCACCTTCGTACTATACAGCAATTAATTGGAGATCATCGAATGACAAAGCAAATTGACGCAAAAGACGCAGATGAAAAAATGGGAGTTGAAAACGCTCTCCAAAGCAAACTTGCCGATCAAATGATGGGGGTATTTGATTTTGTGGTCTCTGACCGAAGTGGTCATTTTGCAAAACACCCCAACAAAATTCCGGACAAAAAATCAGTTCCATCTATCATCAATTCTTATTCTGCAACTAACGCTGCTATTTCAGGCGGAGCAAGCCTAGTGCCGGGTCCTTGGGGCATGATTGCTGTTATCCCTGAA
>CAZPWL010000169.1:0-3523 GCA_964590535.1 uncultured Anaerolineaceae bacterium | reverse complement strand
GCCTACAACTGACCTGCGCGATTGGGACGCGATCCGCGCCTGGGCGCAGGCAATTTTTAACGGCTAAACCTCCCCAACGCGCGAACAGGCAGGCCTTCTGACCTGCCTGTTGTTTTGCATAGCTCCGGGTTCGGGGGGACGCATTCTCCGTTCCCGGTCAGATATCAGCCCCTATCAGGGCGTTCCTGGCGCCAGCGCGAAGGCTTTCGGGATAGCCCAGGCGTTCAGCCAATAAGCCCGTGTGTATCCGTCATAGGCCGTGGAGTATACGCCTAACGTGAGGGCGAAAGCCGCCTCCGGGCACTCGGAGCCGTTGGCGTTCAGCATATCAAGCACGGGAATATCCTTGCTGAAATGGCTGTCCGCCGAGCGCGTAAAGCCGTTGACCGGGTACGCCGTGGGCGATGGGTCATACACGGGGATGCTGTGCTGCGCTGGAATGGAAAAATCCCAGCCCAACGTGGCCTCCGGGATGTATCCGGAGCTGCCTTTCACCGTCCAGAAGCTGAACACGGCGTGGTTGTATTTCTGGCGCGCCAAGAAGCGCAGCCCAAGTTTGGAAGGCGCCAGGGGGTCAAAGAACAAGAAGCCGCACGGCCCGGACTTCACGTCCGGCAGACTTGTGATGAACGGGTCATCAATCGCTGCCTCGCAGGGGGTGTTATCCACGTAAAGCGTCAGCTTAAACCCAAGTATGTCAGTCCCGCTTATGATCAGGTTATCCGCTGGGGCGAGCGCTTCGGTCATGCCGGTCGAAGGCTCGAACGGAGCGGGGTTGTCGGTCATGAAAGCCAGAATGCTTTCACCCGTCCCGCCGGGGTCGTTCCACTTGATCAGGTTGCCATAGCTGTCAAATAGCTCCAGCTTGATTTCGTACTGGCCGGCTGCCGGGGTGGTGCCGTCCATCTCTTTCAGCAGGGCTGTATCGAAGTACGCCCAAGCCAGGTCCAGGTGTTCGTTCATGACCGAGTCGTACCATGTGCCTGACGTTGGGGCGTTTGGCTGAATCTTGAAGAGCATATCCGCTGTGAACGGGCCCATCTTTTCATACTTGTACACGTTTTTAAAATGCGGATAGGGTGAGAGGGTCCAGACCTTCTCAACATAGGGGCGGTATACTTCGCGCGCCATCACGTGCCAGCTGTCGGTGGCTGCCGTGGTGCCGTCGCCCTTGGTAACGCGGCGGTACGAACAGCGGTAGTGCGTGACCCCGAGCGCGATCAGGTTGCTGCGGCTCATATCCAGGCGCAGTTCCAGCGAGCCAGCCAAAGGTTCGCCCGCGGTGGTCTTGCCCCTGCTCGCGGTGCCGGTCTTGTCAATTTCGCTCATGCTCAAGCCATTACCGAAGGTCTTGACCAATACCTTCAGCTCGGGCAGGTCAGGGTTCGGCGCGCACCAGGGTACGCGCGGGTCGGTAATCGCGAGCATCACTTCCTCGCCGCACGGGTAGTTCCAGTGGACGTGGCAGCAAAGCGGTTTGGGGTTGTAGACCGTCGTCCACACGCCGTCGATTTCGTATTCCACCCAGAAATATAGGTCGGGCTTATCGCCCGCGCAGCGATACCAGATGGCGGTTTCAAAATCGCCGTAGTCGCTGACGACAGTGGCGAGCTCGTCGCATACGCAGATGTAGGGGTGAAACCAAGGCCAGAAGCAGATGTACGGCAGGATCATCGGTGTTAGTTCGCGCAGCGCTCCGCGCACCGCGACCTCAGAGCTGGATGCCAGATCTTTGGAGACTTTTGCGGGAATGGAATCAATCAGCAAGGGCAGTTTTTCTGCTTTGCGACTGCGAGTGCTGGTTAGCGCCATTTTAGCGTTCATCATTTGCTGCCCTATGCGGGGCTCGATGTACTCCGGGAACGGAGGTTCCGGCTGCGGGTTCAACCAGTTCGGATGGTACCAAAAGGAAGAAGGCGCGGGGCTCAGCAAGCCTTCGCCGCCAAATGTGGAAGGTAAATTTATAGGAGTTACCCGTTCCTCAGGAGCTTCCATTTCCTGCGGACGGACAGGGAAAATGCGATATGGGTCAGGTGGGGGCGGCGGCCACGGGAACTTGATTATGGGTGGTTTTGGGAGCAAGCGATATTTCTTCCAGTCCTTAATCAGTTCGTCGCGCATGCGGAAGATGACGTCTTTGGGCAGCCGCGGAATCAGGAGCCAAAGTTTGTCCACCTCGCAAATGTGAACTTTTGCGCCACAGACCGGGCGGTAAACGAGCGTGCCATTGACGATGGCCGGTTTGACAACCTTTCCTTTCACCACGCACCGGCACATCAGCCACAATTTTGAAATGTCAATCGGAATAGGCTGCAAAACCTGAACCGGTTTGTGAGGGTCGAATACATATTTGGGTTCAAAAGCGTCCGCCTTGCGCAAGTCTTCCAGCTTCGGCTTTCTCTTCCCTGGGATGTTTGGAGCAACCAGGATTTGGGCGCCCTTCGTCTGGGCAATTTCAAGCGGCAGGCTGGCCCGGTCTTTCTTCACCGGCGCCGAGCCCAACAACTTCCCCTCAGGATCAAACAAATAGACGGTCAAGCCGCGTTCTTCGTCTGGCAGCTTTTCATACCCGATTTCGAACGCAACTAACTTGCCAATTTCTTTTGGTGCTTTCATTTTGGACTCCTTTCCGCTGATCGCACCGCGCGCAGTCGGGACACAATTGCCCCCAGTCTGTTCGGGTTTGGCTGTGCGTATGGGGTTGTTCTTTCGTGTTTGGAAAACACAGTTGGATGGACAATTTGCTCCACTTACACAATAGCACTTTTTTTCATGAATCCCAAATTATTCGGGGAATCAAATTTCTCAACAGTTAATCCAAACTTGAGAAGGGTGAACCCGATGCTCTGGCTTACGTTTTTGGGCGCAGGGAAACAAAGCTGCCGCCCCGATGCGGTAAGAAGTTCAGATGTTTGAATGCGGAAAGGGCTTATCGCCACGTCAGGCGGGGTCGTTTTGCCTTTGGATAGCCTGACGGACCTTGGCGCTGGGTTTGCGGAACGTTCTGACGAGGTGTCGGACCGCCGCGATCGGGTCGACCGTCAGCATGCGCGGGCCCGCGTAGCGCATCACGCCGCGGATACGCGCGCGCATATCCGGGCGGTAGCAGTGCACCGGGCACTTGCCGCAGGTGGGTTTATCCGGTTGGAAAGCGCAGCGCTCAATACGGCGCAGGGCGTAGGCGCGCAGTTCTTCGCATTCCGCGCACAGCTCGGCCGCCGCTTGGTGCCTGGCGCGGCAGTAAATCTGGATCATGCGGGCAACGGTTTGCTGTTCCTGCAGGATGGATTTTTCGCAGTTGGCGTTCTCGGTTTTTGGCATCGGCCTATTATACACGAACGGAAGGAAAGGGGGACGGCCTCGTTTGATCTGTCATTCTGATACTTAACAGATACAGTGATAAAGCTTCTAATGCGCTTGTCATTCTGAACGCAGTGAAGAATCTGGTTTTCACAAGCAAGATCCTTCGCAGGCTCAGGATGACAGGAAATGATTTTTGTCATTCTGAACGCAGTGAAGAATC
>CAZPWL010000168.1:0-3528 GCA_964590535.1 uncultured Anaerolineaceae bacterium | reverse complement strand
CCTTTGCGCAATTCATCAGGATGAGCCCGCAACACAAAGAGCGTTTCGGGGTGCGTCCGCGCGCTTTCCAATACCTCATCCAGCCAGGTGAACATATCCTCATACAGCAGGTTGGCATGCGGTTGGCTGGTATCAAAAATCACATTGGTAAAAACAGGCACCACTTGCTTGTACCGAGCCGCCAGCGCGAGAAACTCTGGGTCCAGCGCGCTCATCTCCGGCCAAAAGCGCACGCCCGCCATGATGAAGTTGCCTTTAAAGCGGTTCTGCAGATAAGCGTCCAGCCGGGTGTTTTGGGCGTCATCCAGCGCAAATCCGTCAGGGATTACCAGCGGGTAGGCCGTGGCATCGCCAGGGGTAAAGAAAGCGCTCATCGGGCGCAAACCGACCTCGTGGGAGTATACCGGAAGTCCTTTCTGCCGCGCGACCCAGCGCGCAGCAGCTTCCGGGTACTGCATCCCGTTGAAGACGACAACCGCGGTGGGTTTGACCGCGTCCAATAGTTCGCTGAAGCGCGCGCCGAGTGACCAGGCGGAGCGGATGTACTCCCTTAGGATGCGTAAAGTGACAGGGTCTTCTTGCAGGTGGTGCCGTCGCAATATCCAGCGCGCGCTGGGTAAAACCAGCTCGCCCAGCGGCATGCCCTGCCAGGTGAACGCGCTCAAGCCTGCCAGGTCCAACCCTTCCAGCGCCGCGTCCAGGTCCGCATCGGCTCTAAAGCTAAATCGGACGCTCTCGGCGCCGTGGTACAGCGCGCTGGATTGGCGCATGCAGCTCGCGCAGGGCGGGGCTTTGGGGGGCTCGCCGCGGTCAGTACCCAAAACGCACTGGGTCATGCCGCGCTGGCAGACAAAGTTGACCACCGGAGCGCCCTGCAGGCGCAGGGACCAGCTGGTTAGCATGCTAAAAGCGGCGTTCAGGCTCATCCCGGAAAGGCGCGTGCTGGCGTTAAAAAAGACCACAGGCGCCCTGGTTGGCTGCGGGGTGTGCGCTGCCGCACGCTCCGCCATCCGGCGGATGTGCTGGTCGCTTTTCAGGTGCGCGCGGGTTAAGCTCAGACGTCTGCGCGCGCGTTCAACAAGCTTTTTGGCTGCCATACCTACTGACTGAAACGTCTAAGTTTACTCAGGGACGATTTTTCGCTTTCATAGACCTGTTTGACACCGTCGCCAAGGGATTGTTCGGTGACGCGGATGTATTTGACCAGGCGTTCGATTCCCTGCGGTTCCACCGAAGCGGATTGGTCGCTGCCCCACATAGCGCGGTCAAGCGTAATATGGCGTTCCACCAGGCAGGCACCCAGCGCCACTGCCACGGCGGAGGGCACCAGGCCAACCTCGTGACCGGAATAACCGATCGGGCAGCTGAACATCCCGCGCAGGGTCTGAATCATACGCAAGTTGAGCTCATCGGGAGGGCAGGGGTAGCTGCTGGTGGTGTGGCAGAGGATCAGGTTTTCTTCGCCGACCAGCGCGACCGATTCTTTAATCTCTTCCAGGGTGGACATGCCCGTGGAGAGAATCAGCGGGCGCCCGGTGGCGCGGTAGGCGCGTAGAAGGGCATGATCGGTCAGCAGCGCGGAAGGGATTTTGTGCGCGGGCGGATTGAACTGCTCCATGAACTCTACAGAAGGGATATCCCAGGAGGAAGCCAGCCAGGCGATGCCCAGTTCTTTGCAGTAGCGGTCAATCTCCTGGTAATCTTCCTGCCCGAACTCCACCTTATAGCGGTAATCCAGGTAGGTGATGTAGCCCCAGGGGGTCTCGCGCATTTGTCTGCGCTGGTGTTCCGGCACGCACAGTTCGGGAGTGCGCTTCTGGAATTTCACCGCGTCCACGCCGGCTTGATGCGCAGCCAGAATCATCTGTTTGGCAAAATCCAGACTGCCGTTGTGGTTAATTCCTATTTCGGCAATGATAAATGCCGGGTGTCCGTCCCCGACCTTGCGATTTTCAATTGTCACTTCGCGGTTCATCGTGTCTCCAGGTTTTTGTTGTGTATTTCCAAAAGCAGGCGCTCGCACAATTCGCGCACGGCGCCGCGCCCGCCCCGATGTTTAAGGATTAAATCCGCCCGGCGCAAAACTTCAGGATGCGCGTCCGCCGGGGCGGCAAAATAGCCGACCACAGGCAGGACCGCCAGGTCGGGCAGGTCGTTGCCGATATAAAGTATTTCCTCAGGGTTCCAGCCGTGTTCAGCAATCAAGTCTTTCAGCGCCTGGTCTTTTTGGTGGACGCCCTGAAAAACTTCCAACTTCAGTTTTCGGCAGCGCGCGCTGACTACCGGGTTTTCCTCACGGGAAAGCACCGCTGCCTGGATATCCGTTTTTTC
The DNA here is from genome assembly GCA_964590535.1 of uncultured Anaerolineaceae bacterium. Classification (GTDB taxonomy): domain Bacteria; phylum Chloroflexota; class Anaerolineae; order Anaerolineales; family Anaerolineaceae; genus Mesolinea. The sequence continues at coordinate 1,197 of CAZPWL010000168.1, read as the reverse complement.
GCGCAGCAGGCTCAATCCAAAGCCGTCCGAGCGGCTGCAGCGCACCGATTCACGCCCATCCTGGTCCGTGAACACCAGGTCGTCGCTCAGGACCCCGTCAAAATCCATCAACAGCAGGCTGACCCGGGCGGGGAATGGACGCCGCTTGACCAGCGGGTCGACTGCCTGGATTTGCGGGTCCTGAAGCAGGCGTTCATAACGCTCCCAATCGGCTGGAGTGTCAATATCGACAGTGTAGCGTGGGTCAATCATCAACGGCAAAATCTCCTCGCCGGTAAGCGAGCCTTTATTCAGTATCGTGTTGACCCGGATAGCGTCAATGTGCCCGGTTTGCCAGTAGGTTTTGGGCAGGCTCTGACGGGGGGCATTATAGGGTTCGGCAACGCCTTCCACTTGCAGCAGGGGAAGTAAACGCCCGTTTTCGGCATCCACTGTCCACATTTTAAAGGGGTTTTGCCCGGAAGGCACCACCCCGCGCACGCAGTCCGCGGAGGGATGCGCGAGCAACAGCTTCACCGCGTCATCGACGCAGTTCAGGGGGCGCACCGGCGAGGTCGGGCGAAGCTGCACGACCAGCTCCGGGCGGTAATCTTCGTTTGCGGCAAGCCAATCGAGGGCATGGCTAAAGACAGGGTAATCGGTCGTGTCATCCTGCGCCAATTCCGCCGGGCGCAAAAAAGGCGTTTCAGCGCCCCACTCCCGCGCCACCGCCGCGATTTCGTCATCGTCCGTTGAGACAATCACGCGGGTGACCGTTTTGGCGCGCACGGCGGCAGCAATGCTCCATGCTATCAGGGGCGCGCCGGCAAAATCGCGGATATTCTTGCGCGGAATACCCTTGGAACCACCGCGGGCGGGGATAATCGCCAATACTTCGGGCAGCTTTACCATGCCGTCCAGCCTCCATCCACCACCAAATTACTGCCAGTCATGTACGAAGACGCGTCCGATGCCAGAAAGAGCATCGCCGCGCTCATCTCGTCCAGATTCGCCATCCTTCCCAAAATGGTTTTCGCTGAGTAGGCTTTGGTAAAGTGTTCGTCATGTCCGTTATATACGCCGCCCGGAGTGAGAGCGTTCACGCGGATGTTTTTGCCCGCGTAATACGCTGCCAGGTAGCGCGTGAAGCCCAGCACGCCGGCTTTGGTAACAGAGTAGTAAACCGGCTTGAAAGAGCGGCTGCCATCCGGGCGTTCG
>CAZPWL010000167.1:0-3539 GCA_964590535.1 uncultured Anaerolineaceae bacterium | reverse complement strand
TATGACGGCACTCGCAGGCTGCCGGAGCTGCCCGCGGCGTACTTGCATCCCTGGCGGCGTGAGTCCATCCGAAAGCTTGGCTTGCTTAAAGACGCGCACAAGGGTGAACGCTGCTTTTTAATCGGCAACGGACCGAGCCTGAAGCACACCGACCTTTCCATGCTCAGGCACGAGTTCAGCTTTGGTTTTAACCGCATTTTTCTGGCGGCGGAAGAACTGAATTTTTCGCCTTCCTGCCTGGTCTCGATAAACGACCTGGTGATTGAGCAGTCCGCGGCGGAATTCCGCGCGCTGGCGATGCCCAAGTTTTTCGCCTGGCGTTCGCACAAATGGGTTGGGATGGATGCCAACACCCACTACCTCTATACCAGCTACACCTCACCCAAATTCGCGCGCGATGTACGCGGCAGGGTCTGGGAGGGCGCTACGGTTACGAACGTCGCCCTGCAGCTGGCGTTTTTTATGGGTTTCAGCACGGTCATTCTGGTCGGCGTGGACCACAGCTTTGCCACCAAGGGTACACCCAACACCACGGTGCAGTCGGAGGGGGACGACCCCAACCATTTTTCGGCGGCATACTTTGGCAAGGGCTTCAGGTGGCAGCTGCCCGACCTGGAGACCTCGGAGCTGGCTTACCGCATGGCGCGCAAGGCGTATGAGGCGGACGGCCGGCAGGTGTTGGACGCGACCATCGGCGGCAAGCTCGACGTTTTCCCTAAGGTCGCGTATGAGAGTCTGTTCGGGTAAGACAATCAGTAGAAGTACAGCACTATATTTTCGTCACCTTGTCTCTTTATTATCATCCTGAGCGTTTTGTGTCCTGCTGAGCGATTTGTGTTCTCCTGAGAGTTTTGTGTCATCCTGAGCGCAGCGAAGGATCTTGCACATACAAAGAAAGATTCTTCACTTTGGCATGTGCCCTTCAGGGCATCAGAGTGACAATTCCCTGGCCATCCTGATTCCCTTGAGACGTGGTGTGGAATAATTCTTCCTTTCTCGCGTGTGGGTATAATACACTCATGCCCGAAACCGCGCTTATATCCATTATCACCCCGTCTTTCAACCAAGCCCGTTACCTGGAGCAAACCATGCGCTCCGTGTTGGAGCAGGACTACCCCAACATTGAATACTGGGTCATCGACGGCGGCTCCACGGACGGCAGCGTGGACATTATCCAGCGCTACGCGCCAAGGCTGGCCGGCTGGGTCTCCGAAAAAGACAGCGGCCAGGCGGACGCGGTCAATAAGGGCTTCGCGCGAGCCAGCGGCGATTACATCGCCTGGCTCAATTCAGACGACCTGTACTACCCCGGTGCGCTTGCAGAAGCTGTCCGCGCCCTGGAAGCCAACCCCGCGGCGCCTTTTGTGTTCAGCGACGTGGAATCGATTGATGAAACAGGCACAGCCTTTAACCGCATGCGCTACGGCAGCTGGGGGCTAAAAGACCTGATGCGTTTTCGGATTATTGGTCAGCCGGGGGTGTTTATGCGCCGCTCCGCCCTGCTAAAAGCGGGCTTTTTGGATACCAGCTACCAATACATCCTGGACCACCACTTATGGCTGCGTTTGGCAGCCTTGGGCGCGCCCTGTTATGTTCCTGGGGCGCTGTGGGCGGCTGCCCGCGTGCACCCCGACGCCAAAAACACAGCCCAGGCTGCCGGCTTTCGGCCGGAAGCGCTGCGGCTGGCAGATTGGCTGCTAAAAGACCCGCGTTTTCAACCCTTGACGCGACAGATGCAAAATCAAATCCGCGCTGGCGCGCACCGCTTCAGCGCTTTTTACCTGGCAGAAGCAGGCCTACCCGAATCAGCACTCTTGCACTATGCCCGCAGTCTTAATTGGAGCCCTGCTGTCGCGCTGCAAGATTGGCGTCGGATTTTATCCGCGCTGGCAAGCGCGGCAGGCCTGGGCCCGCTGACGCGCAGAGCTCGCCAAGCCCGGCGTGAACGCTACCAAGCAGATAATCAGAAACGGCCGCAGCAATGAGCGAATCGGGTCTTCCTAAAGTATCTATTGTCACGCCCTCCTACAACCAGGCGGCATACCTGCCAGAGACCATGCGCTCCGTCCTGGAGCAGGACTACCCGAACCTGGAGTATATCGTCATGGATGGCGGTTCCACGGACGGCAGCGCGGAGATAATCCGCGGCTTCTCGCGGCGCCTTGCCTACTGGCAATCCCAGCCCGACCAGGGGCAGACGGACGCCATCAATCAGGGTTTCGCGCGCGCCAACGGCGAAATTCTCGCCTGGCTGAACTCGGATGACCTGCTTCTGCCAGGCGCGGTAAGCGCCGCGGTACGACAGCTGCAAGCACATCCTGAAGCAGGAATGGTGTACGGGGACGCGCTGCTCATTAACGCCGTGGGCAAGAAGATTGGTGATTTCCCGGCAGCACAAACGGATTACCACAAACTGCGCCGGGGTTACGTGCATATTCCCCAGCAGGCGGCGTTCTTCCGGGCGGATTTGTGGCGGCAGGTTGGACCTCTGGACCCGACATTTTACTTTGCGATGGATTACGACCTGTGGGTGCGCCTGGCCGCGAAAGCGCCGTTGGTATATGTGCCTGAGCTGTGGGCGGCTTTCCGCCTGCACGGAGACGCCAAATCCATTGCCGCGGACGACCGCTGCTGGCCGGAAATGCTGCGCGTGCACTACCGCGACGGGGGAAAGCCCCTCGCGCCAATTGTGGCAAAATACTGGGTACGCAAGCTGGTGGCACCTGTATTGATGCGCCGGCGGAAAAAACAGCTCGCGGGGGATGAATAAACACAGCGAGGCGCAGCCTGAAGTTTATACGTCAGCCGCCGCCCTATTTACTCAAGGAAATTCTTAAAAACCCTTGCATTAATCCCCCATCTGGTATAAAATAATCGCAATTAGATAGCCTTGTGGGCGCCGGATCCAGGGAACCGGCGCAAAAGGATCGCCAGTAACAGAGGACGCAGATTAGTGGCGATCCTTTTTTTAATGGCTATCGAAGAAGGCGACCGAAACGCCGTCTCCGCCTTCTTTTTCCCCACCCTGTTCCCAGCGTTTAACCAGATGCGTATGCTGTAAGACATCCCGCACAGCTTGCCTTAGCACGCCGGTGCCCTTACCGTGAATGATGCGTCCGAAGGGCAAGCCGGAAAGATAGCCCTGTTCCAAATATGTATCCAGTTTATCCAAAGCGTCTTCCACCCGCATTCCGCGCAAATCAAGTTCTATCCCAGGGGAGGCCACGCTGGGCAGCTGCGTTTTGCCTGCTGCGGGTTTGGGCGCTTCCACAGGCGCGCTAAAATCCGGGGCGGTTTTACGCTCTACTTCCTGCGGCTTCAGGCGCATGCGCAGCATGCCCACCTGAACCTCGATTTCATCGTCATTCGCGGAGGTCACCACGCCTTCTGTTTTAAGTTTACGCACCATCACGCGCTCGCCGGGTTTCAGCGGCCCGCGTTCGGTTTTTTGCCTGGGCGCGCGCTTTTTGCGGGCGGCTTTCTCCTGCTGTTCCTCCACCTGCTCCAGTTTCTGTAAAACCGGTTCCAGCTCGGCCACC
>CAZPWL010000166.1:0-3542 GCA_964590535.1 uncultured Anaerolineaceae bacterium | reverse complement strand
CTTTACGACAGCGCCTGGAAAGCGCAGCTGCATTCCGCATTTATCATGCCGACCATGCGCTTTATCGGCAACCTGGGCTATGTGGCGGTAGCCATCCTGGGCGGCTATCTGGTAATCCGCAAAGAGCTGAGCCTTGGCAATATCCAGGCATTTATTCAGTACATGCGCAGCTTCCAACAACCGCTGATGAACATCGCCAACATTTCTAACATCTTGCAGCAAACCGCCGCGGCAGCCGAGCGCGTGTTTGAATTCCTGAACGAGCCTGAAGAGATTCGCGACCCGGTTGAACCTTTGGCTGTCGGCGAAGTAAAAGGCTCTGTGGAGTTTAAGAACGTGCACTTCGGTTATGAGCCGGACCAAATCATCATCAAAGACTTCTCTGTCAAGGTAGAGCCTGGTCAGCAGGTCGCCATCGTCGGCCCCACCGGCGCGGGGAAGACCACCCTGGTCAAGCTGTTGATGCGCTTTTACGAACTGAACAGCGGGCAAATCCTTGTCGATGGCGTGGATATCACGCGCCTGAAGCGGGAAGACTTGCGCGATATGTTTGGCATGGTGCTGCAGGATACCTGGCTGTATAACGGCACCATTTGCGAGAACATTCGTTATGGCAGCCAGGATGCCAGCGATGAAGACGTGGTGCGCGCCGCGGATACCGCGTACGCAGACCACTTTGTCCGCACCCTGCCTGGCGGCTACAACATGCAGCTGAATGAGGACGCTACCAATATTTCCTCAGGTCAGAAGCAGCTGCTCACCATTGCCCGCGCCGTGCTCTCAGACCCGAAGATTCTCATTCTGGACGAAGCCACAAGCTCGGTGGACACGCGCACGGAAGTCTTAATCCAGAAAGCGATGAACAAACTCATGCAGGGACGCACCAGCTTCATCATTGCCCACCGGCTTTCCACCATTCGCAACGCCGACCGAATTCTGGTCCTGCGCGATGGGGATATCGTTGAGCAAGGCAGGCATGAGGAATTGCTGGCCCAGAACGGCTTCTACGCCGAACTCTATAACAGCCAGTTCGCCCTGCAAACCGACTATTAAGCCCTGAATTCTTTGCTTCCAACTGTTGGGGTTTGTCGATTACGGCGAACCCCAGCCTTTTTCAGGTAGAATATTCTTATGATTATCACGCTCACCCCAAACCCCAGTGTTGATCGCACCCTGAAGATAGCCCATCTGCGCTTTAACGAGAACCTGCGCACGCACGACGTTCGCGTGGACTGGGGCGGCAAAGGTTTCAATGTTTCCCGCGCCCTGCGGATTCTGGACCAGGAAACGCTGGCGTTAGCCTGGGTGGGCGGCAGAACAGGCAGAATGCTTGAAAACGGCCTGCAGGATCTTGGCATCCGGACTGATTTCGTGTGGGTTCCGGAGGACACGCGCACCAATACCTTGGCGCAGGAAGATGCCGGGGAATGGTTTATCCGTCTGATTGAACCAGGTCCGCACATCCCGGAAGACGCGATTCAGGCGCTGCTGGACAAAGCGGACGCGTACGCGAACGCCAATGACATCTGGGTCGCTTCCGGCAGCCTGCCGCAGGACGTTCCGGAGGACTTCTATGCCCGCCTGATCCGCTTGCTGAAAGCCAAAGGCGTGCGGATGTTTTTTGACACTAACGATGAACCGCTTAAGGTCGGCCTTAGCGAAGCTCCCTTTCTGGTAAAGCCTGACCTGGCGGAAGTGGCAAATATCACCGGCATTAACGTGACGAATTACGAGGAAGCCAAACGCGCCGCCCTGCCTTTCCTGCGCATGGGGGTGCAGCATGTGGCCATCTCAATTGGAAGCCTGGGTGTTTTGTTAGCATCCCAAAACGTAATTCTGCTGGCTACCCCGCCCAAAATGGCAACGCGCAACGTGACCGGCGCGGGAGACGCGGTGATGGCGGGTCTGGCTTTCGGGTTTTCACATAACCTGCCCCTCCAAGAAACCGCGCGTTGGTCGGCGGCTTTTGGCGCGGTGGTCATATCGAACGAGCTGCTGGCTTCCGTCGCGATGGACGAGCTGCGTGAGATGCTGCCGCGCGTGGAAGTGCGCACTGTCAACGTAATGTAAGCTTTTCACCCCTCCAGACTTGTTGACATTGGCAAGGGGGGGTACTCCTCGGCGCTAATCCTCCCGCAAAAATAGATTACAAAACTCAAATACTGCCCGGAGCGCGTAACAGTTCTGGCAGAACCCGTGCTGGCCGCTCTGATGACTGCCGCGCAGGCACTTTCCTCAATTGTGTTTTCACAATGCACTTTTCCGCCAGCAATCGCCACACTTTTCTCCATTGACGCCATTATGAATATATATGTTTTGTTTAATTTTTGATGTATTTTTATCAAAAATCTAGTGATTGACAAAAAAGAGGATTTGTTATATACTTTTGTAACTGAAACCGTGTTTCATTCTACGAAACTTTGGCTTGTCCATCAAATATCATTGTTCGAAATTGCTGACTAGCAACCTAATTAAGAGATCATAAAACTTTTTGCCGCTTGACCATATCGCTCTCATCCAACTTCCAGGATCGCAAAGATCAAGGGACCAAGTCCAAAGGAAAGCAGGTGACGATTATCGAAGTGACCGAATCCTACTCCACAAGCAAACGCATCCAAAACAATCAAAAAAGGAGATTTGAAAATGAAGCGTAAGTCCATTCTTGTATTGAGCATGCTGCTGATAGCGGCGCTTTTGATTTCCGGCTGCGGCGCTAAAGCGACTGAAGCCCCCGCCCCCGCGGCAGAAGAACCCGCTGAGGACACAGAAGTCACGATGATCCCAGCCAAACCCGGCGCCCCCTTTGATATCAAAGGCAAGACGGTCTGCTACATCATTCCGTCCCTCGCCAATCCATTCCTCAACGGCGTCGCCACCTCCGTGACCGAGCAGTTCAAGGCTGACGGCGTGGAAGTGATGGTTTACGGCGCGGATGAAGGCGGATTAAACCAGCAATTTGACCAGATTGAGAACTGCATCTCAATGAAAGTTGATTTTATGTACGTCATGGCAGCTGGTGAGATTGACCAACTGCTGCCCGCGGTTGAGCAGGTAAAAGCCGCTGGCATCCCGGTTATGGGCGTTCCTCCGCAGAAACTGGCTCCCTTCGATTCCATCATGCACACCAGTCAATACGAAGACGGTCAGAAAGTTGCCAAGATGGCTTGCGATTTCATCGAAGCCGTGTATCCCGAAGCCGCGAATGGCACAGTTGAAACTGCCATCATTGGCGGCGCGAGCTCCAATGTGGGCATGAAACTGCGAGACGAAGGCTATGCCACCATCACTGACATTTGCCCGAAAGTCAAACTTGTCGCGCATCTGGACGTCACCGGCGACAGCATTCCTGTCGGACAGGCAGCAGCCGAGAACGTCCTGACGGCTAATCCCAACGTCAAAGTATTCATCGGCCAGTCAACCGCCCACGCGCAGGGCATCTCCAATGCCATCAAAGCGCTGCCGAATGTCGACGTCTCCAAATATGGCGTCTTTGCCGGCGACATGGACCCCTCCATGATCCCAACCGTCACCAGCTGCCAGGA
>CAZPWL010000165.1:0-3731 GCA_964590535.1 uncultured Anaerolineaceae bacterium | reverse complement strand
GTGGCTGAGGGCTGGGGGGAGGCTGCGCTGGTTGGTGAAACAGTCGGGCTGGGCGCGAGCGTCTCGATTGCGCTGGGGAAAGGGCTGGGCTGTGACGCAGGCAAAGTCGCGCAGCCAGCCACAAAGAGCAGGGCGGCAAGCACACAGACCAGAGGATAACGCAAACTTTTTTTCATAGACTTTCAACAGCAGCGACAGCTTGTGCCTGTGACTACGAAACTTTGACATAGCGCGCCGCAGATTTGTCCATCACACGGGGGTCAGCGCAGCAGGTCTGCCAAAACTTTCCCGAATTCCGAAATGCTGTTTTCCAGCGCGGCATAGCTGCTTCCTACCAGCTCATCGGGGCGGCCGGAAAGGACAACAATCCAGGCTTTGCCCTGGTACTCCAGGATACCCATATCCCCGACGATTGGCGGCGTTGCGCTGGTCCCGCGCTTATTATAGAAGACGGCTCCAGGCAGCAATTCACTGAGCGGACCGAGGTACAGGCTGTCGTTCTCCGTGCGCGCAGCCATCAGGCCCAATAAGTAGTCTCGCATTGGCTCTCCCAGAAATTCGGCAGAGTACAGCCCTTCCAGCGCGCGGGCAAGGTCCACGGCAGTGCTTTGGCGGGGGTTCAAGCCGGTATCGACAAGCCCCCAGTCCCGCAGAGTGGCGGCGCCAACCTTGAGATTATTCGCGTAGATTAAAAGCGCTGCAGCCGCGTCCTCGTCACTGAGGACGACCATGTCCGTCAGCAGTCGGTCCAGCGTCTTGGTGCCAAAGCTGAGCGTTTGGAGCTCGGCTGGGGAATAACCCTGGCTTTCCAACCCGTGCAGCACCAACATGGCCAAAGGAATTTTGATCATGCTGGCTGGATGAAAAAGTGAGTAGGGGTTGCTTTCGTAAACAGGAACGGCGGTGCCGACCTCTTGAATCAAACCGTTCCAAATGGTACCTTCCGCCAAGACCGCATCCAGCGCTTGATTGAACGCCGGTACCGCTGCCAGCCCGCCTTTGCGGCGGATAACCATAAAGCCGCCGTCGCCGCTGAGGCCAAGGTACTTCACGTAGGCCAACCGGACTTGGTCTGTAAGCTCGTAGAACAGACCCGTGCCCGGTTTGGTCGGGTCGTACAGCACTTCTTCCGTGATTTTGAAACCTTCGCCGCGGTTCAGGTTGGTGACGGTATAGGCCGCGCCGTTTTCATCCACGCGCGTGACGACCAGCATATGGTCAAAGCCATTGTGCTTGACGTACAGGTACAGCCAGTCGCCCGCCTGGAGCGGATTGGCGCTAAAGTCGTAGTCCCTCACGCTCTGGGTGCTCTGAAAGTAATCATATTCGCTCGGCGGGAAGTATTCGCGTTTGAGCACTGACATGCCGTTGCATGCACCGCCTTCGCGGGCGCAGAGCAGCCAGATTTCCCGCACGCTGGTGGTAGCCGGAAGGATACCGCCGCTGCGCATGATGGCAATGCTGAGAGGTCCGCAGGCGTTCTTTACATTCTCATACGCGCCGCGATTAAATTTTATGCTCTTGGCGACCGCGTTGGCTTCCGCGGTGGTATCCGCGATGTATTCCAGACTGGCGCGGTAGAGGCTTTCCTGTAACGCCAGAACGCGTTCAGCGTTCGGGTCCGGCGCTTGTGAAACTGCGACGCTTGGGGTGGGGGCCGGAGCAGTATAGATGCTGTTGGTAGGTTGTGCAGTCCCGGTGGCAGCGCTGGTGAAAACAAGCGTGGGGGTGCCAGTCGGGGAAGCCGCGTTGATGGTATCGGCAGTGACCCCCGCGCAGCCCCACAGGAGCGCAAGGATTATTGGGAGGAAGAGAATACCGCGCAGGGCTTGAGAGCGCGAAGAGGTTGTTGCGTGCTTCATACAGTTTATTATAACGGCACGACCGGCTTTGCCGTGCGATGCTGGATGTTTGGCGGCAAACCGGTTCACAATGACGACTGTTTTGTCTTCCTGAGCGCCAGCGACGGATCTATCTCTTCCATAAACAGAGGCATGCCTGCGTCTCAGCATAACTGCCCTCGTCATCGCGATACCCATAAAGGTATAGGTCGCCAGCGAAGGATCTTTCTATTCAAAATAGATTCTTCACTGCGTTCAGTCATGACAAACCTCTTTAAAGATTGCAGATTGCTGTGGTCGCTGGTTCGCTATCCATTGTATGAAGCAACTGCGATGACAGGTTAATCGTTACCGCGAGTCACAAAGCGGTCTTCCGGCTGATATACAGGGAGATTGCATCAGTCGCTGGCGCTCCATCGCAATTACGATACAGCGTCACCGCGATACCCGTAAAGGTACAGGTCGTAGCGTGGCGATCTCCATATTGGCAGGAATGCAGATTGCCACACCGTTTTGCCTGAACGCCTTATCTGGTCGGCTTGAAGTTTGGAGGCAAAACGGTTCGCAATGACGAATCACACATGGAGATTACGTCAGTCGCTGGCGCTCCACACTCAGCACGCAAGCAGTCGCGATGACGACTGTTTTGTCTTCCTAAGCGCCAGCGAAGGATCTAGCTCTTCTACGATTAGATGCTTTGCCTGCGGCTCATTATGACAAGATATTTTTATTTCTGAATGCCAGGGTATTATCTTCTCTCACGCGCCCAGCCAGCGGGCAGCCTTTTCCGGCAGGTCTGCCAAAAATCCTTGCATCACGGTGCAGCCAGGCAGGGATTCCATGAACAGGCGACCATACTGCTTGCTGAGAATGCGTCTATCCAAAATTGCGACCACGCCGCGGTCGGTTTGGGTGCGGATCAAGCGCCCAAAACCCTGCCGGAAGCGCAAGATTGCCTCTTGCAGCATGTATTCGTTAAATGGGTCATCAAAGCTTTCGGAGCGGGCTTCCACAATCGGGTCAGAAGGGACGTCGAAGGGCAGTTTGGTAATCACCAGTACGGAAAGCGCTTCGCCGGGCACGTCCACGCCTTCCCAGAAAGAGCGCGTACCCAGAAGCACCGCGCGGGGCGTCTCCTTGAAGACGTCCAGCAGCGCGGACGCGGAAGCGCCCTCACCCTGTTCGTAGACGGTGATGTCCGCCTTGGCCAAGGGCCCTTCTATCGCGCGGGAGGTCTTCTGAAGCTGGGAGTAGGAAGTGAAAAGTGCAAGCATCCGCCCGCCGGTGGCCTTAGCCAGGCGGACGACCGCTTCTTCAATTGCTTTTTGGAAAGCGTACCCTTCTTTTGGTTCCGGCACATCGCGCGCCAGGTAAACCAACGCGGAGTTTTCATAGTCAAAGGGCGAGCCAACGGTGAGTTCGTCCGCGTCCTCAGCGTTCAGCCTGCGCCTCAGGTACTCAAATTCGCCGTGCGTCGTAAGCGTGGCGGAAGTGAGAATGACGCTCTCCTTGGTGTGCCAGAGGGTCTTTTCCATCAGCTTTCCTATTTCGAGCGGAGCAGCCTGGAGGGTGAGGCGATGTTGCAGCGGGTCTTGTTCTACCCAGTAGATGGTATTCGGGTCTGGCTTCATGGTCAGCCCGTCCAGCTGCGCGTCGATTTCGAGCAATGTGAGCGTCATCGTGCCCAGAATCCCGAGCAGGTCTTCGGCTTCCTCATCTTCCGAGTCTGCCAGTCCCCGAACCCCTTCGCGGATGGTCTTGATGGTGCTCAGCAGGTCATGCAGGTAAACTTGCGCGCTTTCCCAACCGACTTCCACCTCAAACCAGAAGGGCGCTTTGCGTTTGCTTTCCGTGATGCGCTCTTGTTGGGAGTACTGGCTGGCTGGCTTG
>CAZPWL010000164.1:0-3739 GCA_964590535.1 uncultured Anaerolineaceae bacterium | reverse complement strand
CGCCTCGGCCTGGTCGGCCGGCCGGCCGTCGAGCAGCCCTCCCGCGGCGATGCCTGCCAGCAGACCCAGCCAGGGACTGCCTGTGGCCAGCGCGGTCTTGAAAGCCGCCATCGCGCCGAGCAACATCATGCCCTCCACGCCCAGGTTCTGGATACCGGCGAGCTCGGTCAGGATTTCTCCGATTGCCGCGAAGAGCAGGATCGTCCCTGTTGCCAGACCGGATCTGAGAATAATTTCTAAGCTCACTTGACTGCCTCCGGAGCTGTGCGGACCAGCTCAATTTTGTAGCGCAGCAAAACATCACTGCTGATAACCAGGAACAAAATTGTGCCCTGAATGAAGAAGTACAAACCGGAAGGTTGGATTTCCCTGCCGGCGACAATCAGCGCCCCGAACAGGAAGGAAACCAGGATGGTGGCAAAAGGGTTTAGCTTGGCCAGCCACGCTACAATCACGCCAGAGAAGCCGTAATTGGTCGAAATGCGTTCCTGCAAGCGGTGCACCACGCCGCTAACCTCGGACATGCCCGCCAACCCGGCCAGAGCGCCGGAGAGCATGAAGACAAGAATCACATTACGGGTGATATCAATGCCAGCGTAGCGGGCAGCGCGGGGGTTATCCCCGATCAAATTAATTTCATATCCCCAACGGCTGCGCGTCATGATAATCCAGATGACGAAGGCGGCAATAATACCAAAGACAACGCCAAGGTGCAGCGTGATCCCTGACAATGCTTTTACTTCCCGGGCGTAATCCGCAAGGCGCGGAAGCCAGGCGGATTTCGCGAACATCGGAGTCATCTGAAAACCGGCATCGCTGAAAGCGCTGTAAATCCAGTAGTTGTTAAAGAATAACGCCACGTAATTCAACATCAGTGTTGAAATAATCTCGCTCACGTTGAATTTTGCTTTTAACCAGCCGGGGATGAAACCATACAAGCCGCCGCCCAGCATCCCAAGCAGCGCCATCATCAGCAGAACCACAAACTTGGGAGTGGTCTCCATATTCACCAACGGCACCAAGGGCACTAGGCTGGCAAAGAACGCGCCGATATAGAACTGACCTTCCGCGCCGATATTCCACAAGCGCATGCGGAACGCCAGACCGCAGCCCAGGCCAATCAGCAGCAGCGGCGTGGCCTTAACCACCACATCCGAGAGGGCGCCCCAACTGCCAAAGGCCGCGTTGAAAAAGTAACCGAAGGTCTTGATGGGGTCTCCGCCGATCACCAGAAGAATAATTCCACTGATGAGAAACGCCAGCAGTATCGCGCCGACTGAAGTCGCCAGAGGAAGCCATCGCGGAACATCTTCCGTGCGCTTCTGGATTCGCAGGTGATAAGGCAAGCTCATTCCTGCCTCCGCATTTCTCCCGTCATCATTAAGCCGATCGTTTTTAGGTCAGCTTCTTTCGCGGGGAATTCTCCGACTAATTCGCCTTCAAATATGACCGCGATCCGGTCAGAAAGGTCCAGCAATTCGTCCAATTCCTCTGAAATCAAGAGCACCGCCGCGTCCTTATCACGCTGTTCCAGCAGCAGGTTCTGTATACCTTCGATGGCGCCTACATCCAGCCCGCGGGTCGGCTGCACAGCCACAATCAATTTGGGACCGCATGAAATTTCCCGAGCTAGGATCACTTTCTGCAGGTTGCCGCCCGAAAGCTTGTTGACCTGGGTGGTCAGGCTGGGCGCTTGAATATCGTATTTTTCTTTGAGATTACTGGCAAACTCGCGAGCGGCGGTATAGCTGATTCGCCACTTTTGGCTGATCGGGGCATGGTCGTAAGATTTCATGATCATATTGCCGGTCAGCGCCATACCGGGAGCGGTTCCCACGCCAGTGCGGTCTTCCGGGATGTGCGCGGTGCCCTGGTCAATCGCCCGTTTAGGAGGTTGGTTAGCAACGTCCGTGCAATTTACCAGAATTTTGCCTTGGCAGGGGCGCAAGCCGGTAATGACCTCCGCCAGTTCGCTCTGTCCGTTGCCGGCAATCCCAGCGATACCCAGAATCTCGCCCTGGCGCAGCTTCAGAGAGACGTTTTTAAGCGCCGGCAGCCCTCGGTTGTTCAGCGCGGACACGTTCTGAACCTCCAAAACGACTTCACCCGGCGTGTGGTTTTTTTTGTTCAACTGAAAAATTACTTTTCGGCCGACCATCAGTTCAGCCAGTGTCTCTTTGTTTACATCTACAAGGTTGATTCCGTCCGCGGTTACTTTCCCTTTGCGCAGCACGGTCAGTCGGTCCGCCACTTGTTTTACTTCGTTCAGTTTGTGGCTGATGAACACAATGGATTTTCCCTGCCGGACCATCAGGCGGAGCGTGTCCATCAGTTCCTGGATTTCCTGCGGGGCAAGTACAGCGGTCGGTTCGTCCAGAATCAGGATTTCTGCTCCGCGATAAAGGGTTTTCAGAATCTCTACGCGCTGCTGCTCCCCCACTGAAAGCTGCCAGATCTTTGCCGTTGGTGCCACATTCAGCCCGTACTTCTCCGCCAGGTCGGCAACCTTCTGGTCATAGCGCGGCAGACGCATGAAGAAGCCCGGTTCATCCAGACCTAACAAGATATTCTCCGTGACGGTCTGTGTTGGCACCAGCATAAAATGCTGATGGACCATGCCGACACCGCGGTTGATGGCATCCCGAGGGGAATTTAGTACAGCGCGTTCGCCGTTAATCTTGATTGTGCCAGATTCGGGCTTATACAGGCCGGCAAGGATATTCATCAGGGTGCTTTTGCCTGCCCCGTTTTCTCCCAGCAGCGCGTGTATTTCCCCGCGCCTGAGCGTGAAATTAACGTGGTCATTGGCAAGCACACCGGGAAAGCGCAGCACAATATCGCGCATTTCCACGGCATTGGTTTGTTCCTCACTTAATGTGTGAAGCTCGGGTGTGGTTGTCATGGATTCTTTCTAATACATATGCCTAACGAGCCTTTCGCCAGATCAAGGCTCATTATCGGCAGTGCCATTAAGCTCCAGGAGATGACCCTGGGGTCATCTCCTGGTGGTGTTTCAAGAATTTTACAAATCAGGCAGCTCAGCGGTGATGTTCTCGTTCCACCAGTACATACAGGTCTTGCATTCACTGCCGAACTCTTTGAAACCATCGAGGTCAAGCTGTTCCATGCTGACGCCGTCCGCAAGAATCAGGTTGCCCTGATTATCGGTAATGGGACCCTTAAAGACGTCAAAGCGGGTGAATTCGCCCTTGAGCATCTTACCCAGGGTGTCACGCACCATCTGCAGGTCTGCTTCCGGAAGGTCTGCAACACCGGGCATCAGCGTTTCGCCTTCCATGAAACCATAGAGACCAAGGCCGCCGGAATCGCCATCAAAATACTCCCATCCGCCCTTCCAGGTGCCTGCGCGTGATTTATCCACGATACCGGCATAAATCACGCCCCAGTTCCAGTACATAGAAGTCAGGCAGGAATCCAGCGTGCAGTTGCCCTTGTAGTCGTAGGTAATGCCCCATTTTCCTTCGGGGGCAGCCAAAGCGGGGGCGGGGGTGTCAGCGCCGGTCATGACCACCTGAGCGCCAGCGTCGAAGAGGGACTTGGCGCCTTCCTGTTCAAGGATTGGATCGTGCCAGGTGTTGATAAAGCGCACGTCAATGGTGCATTCCGGGCAGGTCTTCTGAACGCCAAGCGCGAAAGCATTGCCTAGGCGAAGCTCTTCGGGGATCGGGAAGGTAGCCATGTAGCCCAACTTGGGATTGCCGTCCAATTTCGCGCGGGA
>CAZPWL010000163.1:0-3741 GCA_964590535.1 uncultured Anaerolineaceae bacterium | reverse complement strand
TGTTTAGGGTCAATCTCGATAATCTGGAGGGCTTGGTCGTCCTCTCCTGCCTGTGCCAGAATCTCGCCCTTGGGGGAGAGTATCTGGGACTTCCCTGTAAACCGCAAGGATAGCCCTTGGCCGTTTTCCATGCCGATGCGGTTGGCTGTAATGCTGAAAACGGCATTCTCCAGGCTGCGGGTGACCATGGCGGTCTGGCACCAGGGCAGCACCAGGTTGGCGGGGTGGCAGAGGATTTGCGCGCCTTTTAGCGCCAGCGTACGGGCTGCCTCCGGGAAGACCCAGTCAAAACAAACCATCATGCCCAGGCACACGCCGCGAAAACTGAACACCGGGAAACCTTTATCACCCGGCGTAAAGAGCTCTTTTTCCGTGTTGAACAGGTGCACCTTTCGGTAGACGCTCAAAACGCCATTTCCGTCCACAGCTGCGGCTGAATTGAACAGCCCTTCAGGCGCACGTTCGCTGAAGCCGCTGACGATGCAAGCGTTGTGACGAGCAGCCAGGGCGCTGAGTCCGCTGAGGTATACTCCGCTGCCCGACGCAGGTTCGCTGAGCGCGTCCAGCTCATCCCGATTGTCAAAAAGGTAACCCGTGGACGCGAGTTCGGGAAGAACCAGCAGGTCAAATTCAGAACCCTCCAGCGCTTCTTCAATTGCGCGCAGGTTCGCGGCAGGATTTCCGTGGTGTGGATAGAATTGGAAAAAACCGATTCTCACGCTCGCCTCCAGTGTACAATACAGATAACTGACTTAAGTGTACAGGGAAGGACATCCTCGTGTCAAAGGATTATCAAGCACTGCTTTACGAGAAACAGCCGGAAAACAAAATCCGCTGCCTGCTCTGCGCGCATGGGTGTTTGATAGCAGAGGGCAAGCGCGGCATCTGCAAAGTGCGCGAAAACAGGGCTGGCGCGCTTTATTCCCTGACATACGGCAAGTTGATTGCCGCCCATGTGGATCCGATAGAGAAAAAGCCGCTATTTCATTTTTATCCGGGCAGCCGCAGTTTTTCGATAGCCTCGCCCGGTTGTAACTTTGACTGCCAGTGGTGTCAGAACTGGGAAATCTCGCAGGGCGACAGTGCCGCGGCTGCCGCGCGCTGCCCCAATACGTCCCCACGGGAAGTGGTCAGCTCCGCGCTGCGCAGCGGCTGCCGCAGCATATCCTACACCTATACCGAACCGACCGTCTTCTTCGAATTCAGCCAGGATGTCGGCCGGCTGGCCAGGGAAGCTGGCCTGAAAAACGTGTATGTGACCAACGGCTACATGAGCCCGGAGACAATTGCCTTGCTCAGAGCCTGGCTGGACGCCGCGAACGTGGACATAAAAGCGTTCTCGGATGAGGTCTACCGGAAGAATATTGGGGCGCGCCTGCAGCCAGTGCTGGAGTCTTGTGTGCGGCTTAAACAGGCGGGCGTTTGGTTGGAAATTACCACGCTGTTAATCCCGGGTCTGAATGATGATGAAGACCAACTGCGCGGCCTGACCCAATTCATCGTCAAAGAACTTGGCGCAGACACTCCCTGGCATGTCAGCCGCTTTTTCCCGCAGTACAAGTACCAAAATGCTGAGGCAACCGGTCTGGCGAGCATTGAAAAAGCGCTGGATATTGGCAGAGCGGAAGGTCTTCAGTACACCTACGCGGGAAACGTAGCGGGTTCGGCGGATACCTTCTGCCCACAATGTGGGGCAGTGCTGATAGAACGCAGCGGCATGAGCGTTTTCAACAATCACATTAAAGCGCCCGGTTTATGCCCGAAATGTGGCACAACAATAGCCGGCGTAGGTTTGGGCGCTGAAGAAGAGGCTTTAACCTAATTCAGGGGTCAGCGCGGCAAATTTTCCCGCCTGTACGAGCGCGAGTATCCTTTGTAGGTGCGGATGCAGCAAGGTATCCTGCGGGATGAACGGGACCTCCGCGCGAATTAATGCATAGGCTTGCCGCGTAATCTCTCCAAGCTGCGCTTCTGGCTGCTTTTGCAAGCGGAAATCCAGCGCCTGGGCTGCGCAAAAGAGCTCAATCGCCACGATTGTTGAAAGGTTATTTACGATTTCCCGGCAGTGCAGAGCTGCGTTGGGACCCATGGAGACGTGGTCCTCAATGTTGCCGGATGAGGGGATGCTGTCGGTGCTGGCTGGGTGGGAAAGCGTCTTGTTCTCGGAGCTCAGCGCCGCGGCGGTGTACTGCAGCAGCATGAAGCCGGAATTCACACCGCCATGCTCGGTTAGAAAGGGCGGGTAGGTGAGCGAGTCACAATGGCTGTCCACCAGTTTAGCAATTCGTCGTTCGGACATATTGCCCAGGTCTGTCAGCGCGATGTTCAGAAAGTCCAGGCAAAACGCCAGAGGTTCACCGTGGAAATTTCCACCGGATATAACGAGCGGGCTGCCGTCCTCAGACTGGAAAACCAAGGGATTATCGGTCACCGAATTCAGCTCAATGCTGACGGTCTCGCGTGCCTGGTCAAGCACATGCTGAACCGCGCCGTGAACCTGGGGGATACAGCGCAGGGTGTAGGCGTCCTGGATGTTTTTGGGGTCGTGTGGGCGGACGAATTGGCTGTCTTTCAGGAGTAAACGAAAAACGGCCGCAGTCTCCTGCTGACCGGGCTGCGGGCGCAAGCGGTGGATGGCCTCGTGAAATGCCCACAGCGTGCCATTCTGAGCTTCCAGGCTCAGCGCGGCAGCCAAGTTGGCTGTGCGTAAGAGAGCCTCAGCTCGCGCGCAAAGCAGCGCGCCCAAAGCGGTCATCAACGTGGTGCCGTTGGTGAGAGCCAGACCTTCTTTTGCAGCCAGGCGCACCGGTATAAGCCCTGCCCTGGCCAGCGCTTCAGAAGCGGGTATTTCCTGACCTTGCCAGCGAACGCGGCCTTTGCCAATCAGAGGCAGAGCCATGTGCGCCAATGGCGCAAGGTCGCCGCTGGCGCCCAGCGAACCTTTTTCCGGAATGAGCGGGAGGATATTGGCGTTCAACAAGCCGAGCAGCAGCTGCAGTGTTTCCAAATGGATGCCTGAGTAACCGCGCGCGAGTGTATTCGCGCGGATGAGCATCATGGCGCGTACGGCCGGGTCGTCCAGATATTTCCCGACGCCAACGGCATGGCTGAGTATGATATTCTCCTGCAGTGTTCCCGCCTGGTCAGGCGCGATAACCCGGTCCTTGAAGGCTCCAAACCCGGTCGTGATGCCGTATGCAACCTCACCTCTGGCTGCCAGTTCAGCGACCGCGTTGGCAGATTTCAGGATGCCCGGGATGCAGGCATCCGCAAGCAGTACCCGGACATCCGGATCTTGCGCAACAAGGTGCACCTGGTCGATTGTCAGGGACTGGCCGTCTATGTATACCTGAGTCATCACATCCTCTCCAATCAAACGCCGGTCAGGATTCGGTGATGATGACTGAGTTTAATGTAACAGCAGGAGCGTTAATCAGGTTCGGGTCGCGCGGGGGAATGGCAAAGAGGACATCCAAGCCGCCTACGACCTGACCAAAGACTGCGTGTTTACCGTCCAGCCAGGGCGTGGGAACGTGGGTGATAAAGAACTGTGAGCCGTTCGTGTTCGGTCCGGCATTTGCCATGGAAAGCACGCCGGGCTTGTCGTGCCGCAATTTCGGGTCAAATTCGTCCCGGAACTTGTAGCCAGGTCCGCCGCGGCCGGTGCCGGTTGGATCCCCGCCCTGCGCCATAAAATCCGGAATTACCCGGTGGAAGATCGTTCCGTCATAGAAGCCCTGC
>CAZPWL010000162.1:0-3758 GCA_964590535.1 uncultured Anaerolineaceae bacterium | reverse complement strand
GGTGCCGATCTCGCCCAAGGCGCCTATATTGCCTTTGCTGACAGTGATGATTACGTCAGCAGCAACTTTTATCACGGGCTTTTAAGCAGCGCAGAAAAGCATCAATCCGATATCGTGATTAGCCAGACAGTCATCCAAAAGCAAAATGGGGACAAAATCCGGTATACCCTGCACGATGCTTCTTTCAATTTTGACCAATTGAACGGGCGGGAAGTACAAGAACACTATTTCGACCAGAAGGGTCACTGCTATTCCTGGCATACCATTTGGAATAAGCTGTATAAAAAAGAACTTTGGGACCGCTGCCGACCCTACTACGATCAGATTTCCGGTCATTTAATCATGACTGAGGACATCGCGTTTTCGACGCCGCTTTTTTATTTTGCGCAAAAAGTAAGCACCGCAAAGAATGATTGCTATTTTTACTGTGAGAATACCAGCGCTGCCACGAATGTCGAAAAGATAAGCTTCGAGCGTTTCAACAAAAATGTCCATGATATGAAGCAATCGTTCGACTTTTGCGAGAACTTTCTGACGCAGGTTGGGTCTCCCGAAAAATATCAAAGAGACTTTCAGCAATTTCGCGATAAATACGCGCGCATCTGGGGAAGCCTGGGAGAACTTGTCTTTGCGGGAACCGGGCAGCACAAGGTCAGAAAATTGATGAAGGAATTTGATCCGGGGAGCGAAATAAACAGGGATCCCGATGATTTCTTTTTTGAAAGTTTGCAGTCGCCGTGGAATGAAGGCCTGGAAAAGATCAAACTTCAAATCCAGGATAGCCAGTGCGAGCTGGTGAGCTTTGATATCTTCGATACCGCGGTTTACAGACCACTTTATAACCCGACCGATCTTTTTTATCTGCTGGACAAGAAATTTGAGACGCTTGCTCCCAATAAAATCACTTTTCACGAAATCAGAACTGTTGGGGAGGAGGAAGCGCGCCGCAAGTACGGCGAAAAACGTTCGTCCTTTCAAGATGTAACGATAGACGAAATCTATCAGTCTATCGGCGAATACTTTGGTCTGGCAGAGGACGTTACCCTGGCGATGTTGGCTGAAGAAAAACGCCTGGAAATTGAGCTTTGCCGCCCCAGAAAATCCGCGAAAGAACTCTATGATTTTGCCCTCCTCTGCGGGAAGAAAGTAATCTTCACGTCCGATATGTACCTTGACGAGGGTACGATCCGGGCAATTCTCTCCAAATGCGGATACGCGGAATACGAGCAGCTCTACCTTTCATCCTCTTATCGGCTGACGAAACATCAGGGAGACCTTTACCGCGCTGTTTTGAAAGACTTGAAGGTAAAAGCCGCGAATGTTTTGCATATTGGAGACAATCTTCAGAACGATGTGACCAACGCTCAGAAACATGGGATAAAGGCGGTACTTTTCCCGAGAGCGCTGGATGTGTTTGAAAACAAAATCACGGACACACCCACGGGAGGATGTTCCACGATCGCGCAGCTTGCCGGGGGCAGTGTCGTCGACCCGCAAGCGCTGATAGACTCCCTCGGATACCGGACGATGATTGCCATGATCGCAAACCGTTATTTCGACAATCCTTTTCGCGGTTTTGATCCACAGACAGACTTTAACGCCGATCCGTATCTTATTGGGTACTATCCCCTGGGAATGCACCTGTTCGGATTAACTACCTGGCTCCAACAGTCGTTAAGCAGCCTGAGCTACGAAACAGTTCATTTTTTGGCGAGGGACGGCTACCTGCCGATGAAAGTCTATGAGATTTTCGCGGAATTTGGCGGACCTCCCCCGACGGCGCATTATGCCTACGCCTCGCGCAAAGCCCTGATGCCGGCTATTGTGTCTAACCGTTTAGATTTCTTTGATTTGCCGGTTGAATACCGCAATCACAGCCCAAAAACACTCCTAAAGGTCCTGAAATTCTGTACCAGGAATTTCGGGGAAGCAGAAATTGATGCGCAGTTGAGAGCCGCCGATATTCCGTACGAAAAGGTATTTGAGCGGAAGGAGGAGTACCGCCGCTTCCTTGCCTATTTCCTCGCGAATCTGTATTCATCGGAGAAGCATCAGCAAGCATATGAAGTGGCAAAATTGTACTATGCCGGTTGGAAGACGAATACCGATGCAGCCTTTGATATGGGATACAGCGGAAGAATTCAGGAAGCGATTTGCCGGCTGGTAGGTCAGCCAATCCATGTGTTTTTTGTGCACCGCGACGAAGTGCGCGAGCCGATGCTGGAACGTAAAAGCGCCTTTCGCGCGGCATGCTTCTATGATTTCACTCCGGGAATGAGTGGGTTAATCCGCGAGCATCTGTTTTCGGAGGCGGGCGGGTCTTGTATCGCCTTCCAGCAGGAAAATGGGCGGGTTGTTCCGGTGCTCGAAGAAGAAGAGAAAAAATACCCGGACCGTTTCGTTGTTGAACAGATACAGCGCGGCGCGTTGGATTTCTGCCGCGATTTCCTGGAGGCTTTTGGAGGTTATCTGCCTTGGCTTCCGTTTAAAAACCTGGAGCTTTCGCTTCCGTTTGAGGGCTATCTGAGCAGCATGAAGGATGGAGATTGCAGGCTCTTCAAAGCCTCTTATTTTGAAGATACGGTTTACGGCGCAAAGGCTTCAATCAACATCTACGATTTTATGAAAGCCCAATATGCCCGCATGTCCAGACCCGAGATGGGTGGACCAGACGTGGTCAACCGCCTTCTACATAATCGTGGAAAACTGACGAAATTAATCGGTTATACCCTTTTCGACCGCATAACTTTGAAGGAAAAAGTTAAAAAACAATTGACTAACCATAGGTTCCTACTGCGCGTTACGACGAAGGTCTACCATGCTTGGAAAAAAATGAAGCACAAAAACCCGTAAGATGCGTTTTCGTGCGAAAAAACTGTGTTTTGTCTTTTGGATAAATCCTCTCGTGAACAGAAAGCATGGACCTCATCCATCAGCGCTTATCGGAAACAAATCGTGATGTCACCGCTCAATTCTTAAAGTTATAATGGTATGAACATTTCTGAGTTTGACCTTTTATAAGCGATCAATGGAAACTTTTCCGCAAGCTAAGCACGAAACAAAGAATTTGCCAGCCTCAGAGCGCCTGATTCTGGCCGCGCTGCTGCTCGCTTTTGTGGCATGCGCGGGGCTGCTTGCCTTGAATCTGCGGGAAGGCATCGTCCCGGATGAGAAAGCGCATTTCATCTTTGCCAAGCACTACGCTGACACTCTTGGTATCCCCCCGGACGCGCCCGAAACCTACGCGCAGGGCTGGTACATCGCGCATTACCCCTTCCTTTACCATTGGCTCTCCGGACGTGTCGTCAACCTCACGCTGCTTTTTACCCCCGCCGCTTCGGACTGGACGCTGCTGGTGGTCCTGCGCCTGACCAGCGTCCTGTGTGCTGCCGGGAGCTTGGTTATGACCTACCTCTTATCCCGGGAACTCATCCGCAAAAAGTGGTGGCCGCTGCTGCCAGTCTTTTTGCTGGCAAACACCCTGATGTTCACCTTTTTGGCTGGCGGGGCGAACTATGATAACCTGACCAATCTGCTGTGCACCGCTGGGCTCTATTTTCTGATGCGCGTATTTGGCGGGCGCGATTTTCTCAGCAACAGCCTGGGCTAGCTTATCTGCGTCTGCCTGGCGTGCCTGGTCAAGTTCGCGGTGCTGCCCCTTGCGCTGTTCGCTTTTCTGGCCTGGCTCGGCTTTAGCATCTGGAAACGAAAAACAAACTTCCCGCTGCCAAAGTGGAACGCAGTAAGGGTCGTCTTGG
>CAZPWL010000161.1:2741-3780 GCA_964590535.1 uncultured Anaerolineaceae bacterium | reverse complement strand
GATCTCTGCCCAATCTGCCATTCCGCCTTAGTGGTCACGCGCGCGTATTGCCCGGCCTGCGAGACCACGCTGGAAGGTTACTTCCAATTCGAAGCCGATCCCTTTGCCGTACTCACCAAGGAACAGCGCGATTTCTTGCTGACCTTCGTGCGCACGGAAGGGCGCCTGAACCGCATGGAAGATTTATTAGGTCTCTCCTATCCCACCCTTAAAAACCGCTTGCTGGAAATTATTCACGCGTTGGGTTTCGAGACCGAAAAAAGCGCGGTTGTGCCAACGCAAACGCGCACCCAGATTCTGGAAAACCTCGAGAATGGATTAATCACCGCCGACGAAGCCCTCGAGTCGCTTCAGGCGCTCAAATAGCACAGACGAGGCTCTTATGACCACCAACGACGAACGCATCAAAATACTATCCATGCTCCAGGAAGGTAAAATCGACTCATCGGAGGCTGCGCGCTTGCTGCAAGCCCTGGACGAGAGCGCCAGACCGACCGCTGAAGAAGCAAAGGCTGCCAAAAAGCCGCGTTATCTGCACATCAAAGTTACGCGCGAAATAGATGGAAAATCCGTCGCGGATATCAAAGTGCCCATTTCCATTGTTAACGCCGGCATGCGCATGGGAGCCAAGTTCAGCCCTCATATGGCCGGCATGGACCCGGATATGCTGGCGGAACTGCTGAAATCGGATGAGCCTTCCCAGATTATCGACGTCACGGATGAAGAAGACGGCGAGCACGTGCAGATTTTTCTGGAGTAGGACGCCTTTTCAGCGTTAATCACGCGCAAATTCTCCCATTTTCCGGCCTGGCCGAAGTTTAGTCCGCGCGCGAACAAAAACCGCCAACAGCCGCGCTCCCAACCCGGATAATTCTTGCCCGATTCCCAACAATCCGATACAATTTTGGCATGCGTTTTGACATCTTCAGCCTTTTCCCGGAAGTCTTTCAGCCCTATCTCGAAATCTCCATCCTCAAGCGCGCCATCCAGAACAACTTGATCGAAGTGCGCACCCACAACATCCGCGATTGGGCGCTGG
>CAZPWL010000161.1:0-2731 GCA_964590535.1 uncultured Anaerolineaceae bacterium | reverse complement strand
CGGACGACCCGCCCTACGGCGGCGGCGGTGGGATGATTATGAAGCCCGAGCCGGTGTTTGCCGCCGTCGAGGATGTACTTGGCGCGCCGCCCTCCTGCCCGGTGATACTGCTTTGCCCGCAAGGGCAGCCTTTCACCCAGGAGCTCGCCTTTAACCTTGCCTCTTTCGACCATCTGGCGCTCATCTGCGGGCGCTACGAAAGTTTTGACGAACGCATCCGCGAACACCTTGCCACGCATGTCATCTCCATCGGGGATTTCATCCTGACCGGCGGAGAACTGCCTGCGCTGATGCTCCTGGATGCTGTCGCTCGCCTGAAGCCGGGGGTTTTGGGGGATAACGAAGCCACCAGCGACGATTCCTTCTCCAATGGACTATTGGAATACCCACAGTACACCCGCCCGCCGGAGTTCCGCGGCTGGACGGTGCCGGACGTGCTGCAGCAAGGCAACCACGCCCAGCAAACCCGCTGGAAGCGCGAACAATCGCTCATCCGCACGCTGCTTTGGCGCCCGGATTTATTGCTCAAGGCCGACTTGACGGATAAAGACCGCAAATTTCTGGAAGAATACGTCGCGCAGAAACTCGCGAAGCAACTTGGAGATTCAGACACAGATTAAAAGGAGAAGCATGCAGAACGAAAAGTTTAAATTTGGCAAATTATTCTTGATTGGTTTTGGCTTTTTTGGCGTCAGCGTGTTGTGGAGCCTTTATAACACCTACGTCCCCATCCTCTTGGAGCAGAAATTCGCGCTGGACGCCGCCGCTATCGGGTTCTTTATGTCCCTGGATAACATCGCGGCGCTTTTCATCCAGCCGCCGGTCGGCGCGTGGTCGGACCGGCTGCGCACCAAGCTGGGCAGACGCCTGCCCTTCATTCTGGTGGGCGCGCCGATTGCCGCGGTAGCCTTTGGGCTGGTTCCGCTGGCAAATTCCCTGCCCTTATTCGTAAGCTGCACCGTCACGACCATCCTGGCGATGGCCTTCTGGCGCACGCCAGTGGTCGCGTTGATGCCCGACGTCACCCCTTCCCATCTGCGCTCCCAGGCCAACGGTATCATCAACTTTATGGGCGGGCTGGGGCTGGTGCTGGGCACATCCATCGGCGCCACGCTCATCAAGCAGAACCAGGCTTATCCCTTCTGGTTCGGCTCATTTCTCGTGTTGGTCGCGGCCGCGCTGGTGCTCATCTTTGTGCGCGAACCCAAGGTGTATGAAAACAACCCCAACGTTGAAAAGCCGAATATGTGGAAGAGCCTGAAGGATCTCTTCACCAGCAAACACGGCGATGCTATCCGCATCTTCCTGGCCATCTTCTTCTGGTTCATCGCCTACAACGCCATCGAGGCTTTCCTCTCGCTCTACGGCATCAACCACCTTGGTCTGGATGAATCCGGGGCGGGCAAATTGATTACCAGCGTGGGTTTTTCCTTCTTGCTCTTCTCCATTCCTGCCGGTTTTATTGGCGCGAAATTAGGGCGCAAAAAAACCATCGGGATCGGGTTGATTATTATGATTCTGGTGCTCCTGAGCGTGTATTTCCTCCCCAAGGACATGCTTGTCCAGGCGCACGGCAAGCTGCCTATCCTGGGCGACTTTATGAACCTGACCATCCTGCTGCTTCTGGCGGGCATTGGCTGGGCGTGCATTAACATCAATTCGCTGCCCGTGGTGGTGGACCTGACCGATCCGATTCACATCGGCACCTACACCGGTCTGTACTACCTCTTTTCCACGCTCGCCGCGATCGCGGGTCCGAACATCAACGGCTGGATTGTTAAATTGACTGGCAACAACTACGCGTCCATTTTCATTATTGGACCCATCTTCATGGCTGCCGCTTTTGCCATGGTGTTTGGGATGCGCGAGGGTGAGGAACAAGTGAGTCTTGACACAAACAGCGGCTCTGCGTCAAAGCAAAATTGACATCTTGCAGAGTCTCGCTGAGGCAAGTATACTTATTGCAGTACAAACCGGGTTTCCGGATTTTAACGTGTATCGAGGAGAAACACACAAATGAATAAAAGAGTTATCACCCTGCTGTCCCTTTTGATTGTGGTTGGCATGCTATTGGCTGCTTGCGGCACCACCGAAGCGCCCGCCGCGAAAATCAAGGTCTGCCAGATCACCGATACTGGCGGCATTGATGACAAATCCTTCAACGCCACCGCCTGGAAAGGCATCGAAGACGCTGTCGCCCAGCTTGGCATCGAAGGCAAATATCTCGAGTCCAAAGAAGTCGCTGACTACGAAAAGAACCTGAACGCGTTCATCGAAGAAAAATGCGACCTGATCGTGACCGTTGGTTACTTAATTGGCGATGCCACCAAAGCCACCGCTGAAGCCAACACCGACGTCAAGTTCTCCATCGTGGACTACGCCTACGATCCCGCCGTCGCCAACATCGTTGGCCAGGTCTTCAACACCGATGAAGCCGCCTTCCTGGCTGGCTACCTCGCCGCTGGCGTGACCAAAACCGGCAAGGTCGGTACCTTCGGTGGTCTGCCCATCCCCACCGTTACCATCTTCATGGATGGTTTCGCCAAGGGCGTTGCCAAATACAACGAAGTCAAGGGCACCAACGTGGAAGTCCTCGGCTGGGACCCCGCCAATCCGGATTCCGGTCTCTTCAGCATGTCCTTCGATGACCAGCAGAAAGGCCGCGAACTCGCCGTCTCTCTGATGGACGAAGGCGCTGACATCATCATGCCCGTCGCCGGACCTGTTGGTT
>CAZPWL010000160.1:0-3787 GCA_964590535.1 uncultured Anaerolineaceae bacterium | reverse complement strand
ATGGCATATTTACCGACCAGCCGAATATCATCGAAGGCCAGATTATCCAGGAAACCTTGCGTGAATTTAAGGTTAAAGTTGTGACAACTGCTGGGTTTTCAGAGCGGGATGAAACTGATATTCAAAATCGCATGCTTAAAAGATTAGGAATGAATGTAAACATTACCATTGAAAAAGTAAACGCCATTCCCAGATCAACCAGCGGTAAATTCATCGCGGTCATCTCAAAAGTGAGGAACTAATACCTCAGATATTGGTGCCTAATCCGAAAGATTATTTTTCCATGGATTAATCCCAGGCACAAAAGAAATTTTGACTATCACAACAAATATTTACGCTACAGGGTATGCACAAAATCAGTAGACCAAAGGCAATTCTGACCATCCTGCACCTGAATTCTTGATCAAAATGCACTGGCAAACAAAATCGTTTCTCCAAAGACAACTCTCTAAGCTTCCCTTTGCAAACAGACTTTACTTTCAGGTCCAAAAGCATTTTGGAGGTTTCAAGCATTTTTCTATCAATAGCAAAATTGACCAGGGAATAACACTCTTGACTGTTATGTCTAAAAATTCAATTAGTCCAAAAGACAAACACACTGCGGAGATTGGAACAGGCTGGGTGCCAATTGTCCCAATGCTATTTGCCTATCTGGGAGCCGCAGACTGTGCTACCTGCGACGTAAATCATCTGCTCGACGAAAAATTGACAATGCAAGCAGCCGAACAATTCCCGGAGGTTCGTCCATATCTTCAGGAAAAACTAAACTGGTTGCGGGATGAAAATTCTTTTACAGACATCGGATTTTTTAGCGGCCCAATTAATAAGGACTCACTTTTACGTAAACTGAACATCATTTACATGGTGGACCCGAATAACCCCTTAAAGGATATTGAATCCGGGAGCATTGATATTTTCTTTTCTAATGACACGCTCGAACACATTCCTTCGGAGCAGCTACCAAGGCTCTTCACAGAGATCCGACGCGTGCTTAAGCCCAATGGGCTAATGATTCATCAGGTTGATTGTTCTGACCATTACAGTCACAGCGATCCAAGCATCAATCGGATCAACTTCCTGCGTTTCAATGCGGAACAATGGGCTCATTACAACAATAGTTACCTGTTCCAGAACAGATTAAGAGCCTCCGACTATCATGAAATCATCACATCCTCTGGCTTTTCAATTGATTTTTGGGAACGTAAGCTGAACCAAAGGTCATTGGAAGAAATGCCTGGTTTTCCCTTAGCAAAAGAATTTCAGGTTTATGCGCCGGAAGACCTATGTATCTCGGATTTTGTTGTGCTCGCGCGCCCTATCCCAACTTATGACTGAAAACCTTCCGTTTATTTCTATCGTCATGCCAGTCTTTAACGAAGCGGATTCTATTAAGGGAACGCTCGTCTCTTTAGCAGCACAGGACTTTCCACTGGACCAAATGGAGATAATTATCGCGGATGGTATGTCTGCAGATAATACCAGGGCTGTCATCACCGCGTTTGCGCAAACCTACCCAGGTCTGGATATTCAGGTTATAGACAATCCAAATAGGATTGTGCCTACAGGCTTAAATCAGGCTATTCGCGCCTCTCGAGGGGAGGTGATTGTTCGCGTCGATGGCCATACTTCACTCCCGAAAAACTACCTTAGACTCTGTGCAAATACGCTGGCGAAGACACAGGCAGAAAACGTCGGAGGAAGGATGGTCTCCGCAGGGGAAACGCCGTTTGGCGAGGCTGTTTCCAAGGCTACCAGTTCTCCATTCGGAGTCGGAGGAGCATATTTTCATTACGGGGATCAAGGAAAGTGGGTCGATACTGTTTATCTCGGCGCGTGGCTAAAGCAAGTTTTCTATTCGTATGGGTTATTCGATGAAGAAATGGTGCGGGATCAGGACGATGAGTTTAATTATCGCATGCGTTCCCAAGGAGGCCGCATTTGGTTTAATCCAGATATTTATGCGACTTATACACCGCGCGGCTCAATTCAAAAACTTTGGAAACAATACTTCCAGTACGGCTATTGGAAGGTGCGCGTCCTCCAGAAGCACCCCAAACAGATGAGCCTCAGGCAGTTCATTCCGCCCTTGTTTGTGCTTTCTCTTCTCAGCGCAGGCCTGTTAGCCCTCACACTTTCGTGGGGCTGGTACGCGTTCATTTCACTTATCGGCGTATATTTGTTAGCCAACCTGCTTGCTTCCTTGATCGCCAGCAAAGGTCAAAAGCCCGCGGTTCTGCTGCTCCTACCCCTGGCATTCGCAACCATTCACATCAGTTACGGCCTTGGATTTTTGGTTGGCTTGGTTCGTTTTGCTAGCCGCTGGCATGATAAAACAGGCAGGGTTCCCGAATGGCTCCCATAAGCGCACCAGAACCAGATATACAGCGCTTGCGTGAGGAATATGCCCGTCGGGCTGCTGCAGCGGAACATGATAACCGCTATCGGGCAGACAACCCGTCCTATCAATGGATGATTTCCACCCGTCGCCAGCACCTCACCGTGCTCCTCAGCCGCTGCGGAATTGCGGACCTCTCCCGGCTGAGAATCCTGGAACTAGGCTGCGGCTCCGGCGGCATTATGGAGGAGTTTCTGAGTCTTGGCGCTGATCCTTCCCGCATCTTCGGTGTCGACCTCTTGGCTGACCGTCTGTGGTCCGCGCGCGCGCAATTGCCGGCCTCACCTCTCTTCTGCGCGGATGGGCAATCCCTGCCTTTCGCTTCCGAAAGCTTCGATTTAGCCTTGCAGTTCACCGCTTTCTCATCCATCCTTGATTCTGCAATCAAGAAAAATATGGCTTCTGAGATAATGCGCGTGCTCAAGCCCCAGGGCGCTCTCATCTGGTACGATTTTTGGTGGAATCCGCTTAACAAACAGACCAAAGGCATCCAACTCAGTGAAATCCGTTCGCTCTTTCCCGGATTCAAACTGGACAGCCTGAAAATCACGCTGGCGCCGCCAATCTCGCGCTTGCTCGTTCCCCGTTTCAGCCGCGCAGCCGCCAGCCTGGAAAAAACGCGCCTTTTGAACAGTCACTACCTTGTCATCCTGAGGAGAAATCCTTGAAAAACCGCGGCTGGGCGCGTTGGATTCCGGTAATTCTGACCGCGCTTGCAATATTCTTGCTTTCCTCCAGCTCCGATCCCTATGGGTTGCTACCGAAACCGGTTTATCAATGGATCTATCTGACGCATATCTGCAACATCCGGCTCACAAAAATCGTCGGTCCCCTCGCGCACATCTCTGCTTTTGGTCTTTTCGCCTTCTTTCTCATCAGAGCATTGATCCAGAAACAAGCGGACGCGCGCAGAACCTTAGGCTTGGTTCTCCTCCTCACCAGTCTCTACGCGTTGAGTGATGAATTTCACCAGCTTTTTGTCCCTGGCCGGGCTTTCGAGCTGCTGGATATTGCGCTCGATAGTTTTGGCGGACTGATGGGCGTCCTGCTCTGGCAATTTACGCATCGGAAAGCAGATATAGTTCCTCAGGCGCCGCAGCACTCTTAAGTCAATCCCCAATCAGGACCACCCCACAAATTTGCAATCCGTTCAATTACTAATCGCCCCAAACATTATGTCGGGTTTCGCTCTTCAACCCGACACCAAGCAAATTGCTCAGATTCTCTTAATACTATTACGCTGGAATTCGCTAACACGAATAGAACAGCTTCCTGAAGCGGAATCGTCATTCAGAGCGAAACCCCGCCATTCTGAAGGGGGACTGTCATTCTGAGCATAGCGAAGAATCTTAACACCTAAAAACAACTTTTTCCCAGGCTCAGGATAACAAT
>CAZPWL010000159.1:0-3796 GCA_964590535.1 uncultured Anaerolineaceae bacterium | reverse complement strand
CTTTGAACGTTCTATTTTCCATCTT
Source organism: uncultured Anaerolineaceae bacterium (assembly GCA_964590535.1). Taxonomy (GTDB): domain Bacteria; phylum Chloroflexota; class Anaerolineae; order Anaerolineales; family Anaerolineaceae; genus Mesolinea. The sequence continues at coordinate 3,771 of CAZPWL010000159.1, read as the reverse complement.
TACAAAATCTCCTTTTGAATATGTTTAAATGATCGTAAAAGTTAGGGGTTGAACGGTCTACAAAGGTTTGGTCTTGTTCCTGGCGCCTCCTTCCGTAAAAATATTTACTCCAAATTACTCAAACGAAGTTGTTAGGATGTGGATCAATCTGTGTGGAGATAATGAGGTGAGAGTCAACTCCACGCGGCCGAGATGTAAAAAGCGGCCTATTTTCTTACCAAGCTGGTCCTGCCCGCATTCCTCCTGACATTGCGATCCACAACACATCTTCCAGTAAATTATATCACCCATAAAATGGGCGTCTGGAGTCTTCCGAATTGTTATAACTATAGCATATTGAATAGGCAGAGTCAAAGGGATTATACAAATTTCGTAGAATCTGTGATTTTTTTATACCAGCGTGTATTCTATTTACTGCCATAAAAGTCAAATTCCTGCTTATCTACGCGTTAATGGATGCGCCTGGAAGAATTCCCACATCACTGCGCTGGCATCAATTAAGCTGGAAGTCTTTCCGGTAATCCATTCGGGCAGAGCCTGCCCGCCCGGCCAGGTGTGCCCGCCGCCACCGATGACGAAAAAATCGAGGTCCGCGGCGCAATTCTCAAAGCGCTCACCCTGCACCCCCGCCGCGGTCGGAATGGACGCAGTGAGGCCGGAGCATGTATTGTTCGCGGCCAGTTCGTCTACCCAGGTCTTGATATCCGGCAGTACAAGATTGTTGGGACCGGATTGCCCGCCGGTGAAAGGCACGATTGGATCCGCGTCACCATGGAAGATGACGGCCGGCACCGGGCTCGCCTGTTCGCATTGCTCCCACGCTGTGGTGTATGCCCCGGCTACGGAACCAAAGGCTGCCACGCGCTCTGAAAGCGCGCAGGCATAAGCGAACGACATCCCACCGCCATTGGAAAGCCCATTGATATAGATTCTATTCTGGTCAATCGGATATTCGCGCGACAGGGTATCGATAAGGTCAGAAAGAAAGGTGATATCGGGGTTCTCCGCGGCCGGGCTGGATGAGTTCCAGCGCTTGGGGAAACCCGTACCCGCTGGATATACTACCAGGAAGCCGTGGGCGTCCGCCAAAGCATTCCACTGGCTCACCTGCGCCTGGTTGGCAGGCCACTGGGCGAAACCATGCAGCGTCAGGACTAATGGCATCGGGCGGGTGAGGTCAGCTGTCTCAGGGACATAAAGCAGGTACCGGCGCTGCTGTCCGCCGCTCAACAGTGACCCGTTCGTCCGATCCGCGATACGCAGCGAGAGGTACAGTCCGAGAGGCAGCACTATCAGTACAGAGAGGAGAATTAACAGGATGCGGGTAACTACTTTTTTCATGGAATTCCTTTACTTTTGACAAAGCGCGTCAAAGTATGATCTTGCGAGACCGTATTAGTAAAAGGAAACACGGATATTATAGATTATGCGTGAAAAAAGTGTAGAAAAAGCCGCAAAAAGGCAATATGCTGATATAATCACGCAAACTCACCAAAAAAGCGGGACTTCGGGATTTGACGCAATAATGAGGATGAAATTGAGATCACTGCAGCCTTACCGCTCATTTTTTGCTCGCCCAAAGCGCTCATTACTAATTTCTTAAGTAATCTCTCAGGTCGAACCCAGCGCTTCATCTTTTGGCGTGGACACCTGATTTTTTACAATATGTGGACTATTGCGGCCGGACGCGTTCTCTTTGAACGTTTTCCAGCTGCTTTTGCAGCGAATAGCTGAATTCTTTGAGACAATCTTGATTGGAGGTAAGCGTGCAGGAAAAATATGATTACATCATCATCGGCGGGGGCGTGGTCGGATGTATGATCGCCCGCTGGCTTTCCCGGTACGAAGGGAAGGTGCTGCTCATTGAGAAGGAAGCCGATGTCGGTATGGGCTGTTCGAGCGCCAACACCGCCATTGTCCATGCCGGTTACGACCCGCTGCCTGGCTCCCTGAAAGCCCGCATGAACGTGAAAGGCAACGCCATGTGGGACACGTTGGCTGGCGAGCTCAATTTCGCCTTCGAACGCCGCGGGGATTACGTGGTCGCAATCGGAGATGACGAGCTTCCGCTGGTGCATAAGCTGATGGACCAGGGGAAGAAGAACGGCGTCCCTGGAATGATTATGATCGACGGCCCGGAAATGCGCGCGCGCGAGAAGAACATCAACCCCGAGACCAGCGGCGCGCTGTGGGCTTCCACCGGCGGCATCTGCGACCCCTTCCAGATTACCGTAGCTGCGGGTGAAAACGCCGTGATGAACGGCGCGAAGCTGCTGCTGAACACCGCTTTCCAGGATTTCATCATGGAAGGCAAACGCATCATCGGCGTGCGCACCAACCGCGGGGATTTCCTCGGACGTTGGGTCATCAACTCGGCGGGAATCTATTCGGATGAGGTCATGCACAAAGCTGGCGTCCGCCCGGAATTTATCATCAAACCGCGCAAAGGCGAGTACTACATCTTTGACCGCGCGGATGTTTCGATTGACAACGTCCTTTTCCCGGTGCCTTCCGCAAAGGGTAAAGGCATTCTGGTGACCACGACACTGCACGAGAATACCATCGCCGGGCCGAACGGAACGATTATCGAGGACAAAGAAGACACCTCCACCACCAAGGATGGACTGGCGGAAGTGGCGGACGGCGCGCTTAAATTGGTTCCTTCCTTGAACCTGCGCTATTCCATCGCCAACTTTGTGGGTCTGCGCCCGATGGGCAACGGTCCTTGCAAAACGCCCGGCGTGGTTTATAACAATGATTACATCATCGAAATTCCGGAAGAAGTGCAGGGCTTGGTGAACCTGGGCGGCATCGAATCGCCCGGGCTGACCTCCGCGCCTGCCATCGCTGAAGAAGTGGTAGATATGCTGCGCGACGCCGGCGAGAAGTTTGTGGACAAAAAGGATTGGGACCCCATCCGACCTGGCAGACCGCGCTTCCGCAATATGTCGCACAAAGACCGCCAGCTGCTGGTGGAGATGGACCCCCGCTTTGGTCAGGTCATCTGCCGCTGCGAGAACATCACCGAAGGCGAGATTATCGCCGAAATCCACGCGCCAATCCCCGCGCAAACGTATGACGCCATCAAACGGCGCACCTGGCTGGGCACCGGCCGCTGCCAGGGCGGTTTTGACATGACCCGCGTGGTGACCATCCTTTCCCGCGAACTCGGCATCTCTCCGCTGGAAGTGACCAAGCGCGGCACCGGTTCCGAATACTTATTCCGACAGACAAAACAGGTGGAGGGCTGAGATGTTAGCGAAACAAATCTACGATGTTGTTGTAGTTGGCAGTGGCCCGGGCGGCGTTGCGGCGGCGATTGAAGCCAAGAAAGCCGGCGCGGATGATGTGTTAATCATTGAACGCGATACCGAGCTGGGCGGCATTCTGCTGCAGTGCATCCACAATGGTTTTGGTCTGGAGCTCTTAAAAGAAGACCTGCCTGGTCCCGGATACGCCCAGCACTTCATTGAGGAAATGCTGAGCCTGCACGTGGAAGTGCTGCTGAATACGATGGTGATGGACATCACGCCCCAGCGCCACCTGTTCCTTTCCAGTAAAGAACACGGGTATGTTGAAATCGAAGCCCGCGCGATTGTGTTGGCGATGGGCTGCCGTGAACGCACGCGCGCCCAAATCCGCATCCCGGGCATGCGCCCGAACGGCATCTATACCGCCGGCACCGCCCAGCGCTGGGTGAATGTGGAAGGTTACATGCCCGGCAAAGAAGTTGTTATCCTGGGTTCGGGCGATATCGGCATGATTATGGCT
>CAZPWL010000158.1:0-3875 GCA_964590535.1 uncultured Anaerolineaceae bacterium | reverse complement strand
CCGACAGCGTCAATTTCGTCCACAAAAACGATGCAAGGGGAGTGCTTTTTTGCCTGGTCAAAGAGATCCCGGACGCGGCTTGCGCCAACACCCACGAACATTTCCACAAATTCGGAGCCGGAAATCGAGAAGAACGGCACGCCGGCTTCACCAGAGACCGCCTTGGCCATCAAGGTCTTGCCGGTACCAGGCGATCCGACGAGCAGAACGCCCTTGGGAATACGAGCGCCGAGACTGATAAACTTTTGGGGCTCTTTCAGAAATTCCACCACTTCTTGCAGTTCTTCTTTAGCTTCATCCACGCCGGCCACATCCGCAAAAGTAACCGTCGGATGCTCTCCAGACATCATCCTTGCTCGAGACTTGGAGAACGCGATTGCGGCGTTATTTGAACCTTGAGCCTGGCGCATAAAAAACCAGAAAATGCCTAGCATAAAAATGAACGGAAGGATGTAGACCAGGATATTTAAGATTGTGTCCAACATTCCCGGTTTGCTAATTTCTATTTGCAGACCGGGGTCCTGAAGCTGCTTGGTGGAAACGCCTAACTGGACCAGCTGTTCCACCAACCCAGACTGGCTATCAAGCGTCGCTTCCTTGTTTGTTCCGTCTTTATAGGCAATGGTCAGTTCGTTTTCGAGGGCAGTAACCTTTGACACTTTACCCGCTTCAATATCAGCAGCGAGCTGATTAATCGGGATGACGCGGGTTTCAAGCGCTTGCTGCTGTATGTTAAAGTACACCATGCTTATGATCGCGAGAAAAAGCAGGATATAGATTGCGTACGATCTATTGCGTGAATTCACAAATTCCTCCGGTTTTAGACACAAATATCGTGTCAACCAAGATTATACCAATGCGGGGACGCGATTTCCTGTTAATCCCGCGCTTTGAAAGCTTATTAACAATCCTCTTACAATGAAAGCTAGATCAGGACCAGGTTACAGTTGGTGGCAGATGTCGCAGCCAATGTTAGGGTCTTTGACGTTCTGGTGCGATTTTGTGCAGTACGCGTCTACTCTCACGCTTTTCCGCCCCAGAAAACTCTTAATTGCGGCGCTGAGCACCATGTTCGGGCAGGCGTTGTTTGCGAGGATGGCCGGAACCGGGCAGTTCTTGCAGAGGCTTGATTCCCACTTCCGTCCATCCTCCTTAGATTGAAACAAGCGGCATTCTTCAAAATTCCGACCGCGGTAGTAATCCCCATAGAAGTAACGGCATTCGCGACCGTAGGGCGTTTTCATTAGGATGTTTATCAGACCCGGGTCAAATATGCGCCAGTGCGGGTGTCCACGCGGATCACATCGCCCTCATTCACAAACGCAGGGCATTGCACTTTCAAACCAGTTTCTGTGATCACTTGTTTGGTCACGCCGGTAGCAGTATTGCCGCGGGCTGACGCTTCGGCGCTGACAACTGCCAGATCCACGCTGGTGGGCAGCTCAATATCCAAGGGCTCTTCGCCGAAGTAGGTGAGCTTTACTTCCATATCGCCTTTCAGGTAGCCTTCGTAATCCCCAACCAATTCCGCGGGGACTGCCGGCTGTTCGAAAGTGTTCATGTCCATAAAGTAAAAGAAGTTATCATCCCGGTAAAGATATTGAACGTTATGATAATCGAGGCGGATATCCTGAACGCGATCTCCAGAGATGAAGGTCATTTCCAGTGTATTACTTTTGCGCAGGTTGCGCGCTTTAATGCGGATTGTCGCGCTGCCCCGTCCTGGCTTGTTATGCGTATAGTCCAGGACTTTGTACAGGTCGCCGTCCACCTGAAAGGTCACGCCTTTCCGCAGTTCGTTTACATCAATCATTTTTCTACCTCTTACAATTGCAAATTAACAACCTGAGCATTATATATCAGCGCTGTATTGCTGGCAAGGTAAAAAGCTGCACACCATCACCTCTGCGAGATAATTTTTAGTTTATAATTCATTACTTTATCCCAACTATCGAAAAAGGAAGTGACTTCATGATTACGATTATTCCAGTCAATACCAAAAAACTGCAGCGAAAATTCGTTGAATTCCAATACGAACTTTATAAGGATTGCCCACAATTTGTTCCCCCGATTAAAAGCGACATCTACGCGATGATGAATACCAAAAAGCACCCCTTCTATGAGCATTCGGAAGCAGATTTCTTCCTCGCGATGGATGGTGATAAAGTCGTTGGGCGCGTCGCCGCGCTGATGAATAAACCGTTCAATGCTTATCACCACAGCACCGACGCCGAATTCTACCTGTTCGACCTCATCAACAGTCAGGAAGTAGCGAACGCTTTGCTGGACCGCGTGGCGGAATGGGCGCGCGAGCGGGGGATGACCAAACTGGTTGGTCCTAAGGGCTTTGGCCCGCTGGATGGTTACGGCATCCAGGTTGAGGGGCATGAGCACCGCCAGATGATGAACATGATGAACTACAACTATCCGTACTACCAGACGCTGGTGGAAAATTACGGCTTTACCAAAGCGGTCGATTTTGTTTCAAGCTATGTGGACCCTCAGAAAATCGAAGTGCCTGAGAAAGTCGCCAAGGCGGCCGCAATCGCTAAGAAACGTGGGTCTTTGTACATCAAAACCTTTCCGAATAAGGCTGAATTAAAAAAATGGGTACCTCAGCTCCGCGCAGCATACAACGGTTCATTTGTGCAGAACTGGGAGTATTACCCTCTGACCGAGCGGGAAATGGACTTTGTAGTCTCGAACGCCTTAATCCTGGTGATTCCCGAGATGTTAAAGATGATCGTCAAGGACGATAAAGTCGTAGGCTTTGTGCTGCCATTCCCGGATGTTTCACGAGCTTTCCAGAAAAACAAGGGGAAGCTTGGACCAGTTGAAATCCTGCGTCTCCTCGCTGAGATTAAGAAAACTGACTGGATTGACTTTAATGGAATTGGTATCTTGCCGGAAGCCCAGGGCTTTGGCGGAAACGCGCTGATCTACGACATTCTGATTGATTCCGTGCACCAGAATAAACGCTACAAACATGGCGAGCTGACCCAGGTTGCTGAAACCGCGGTCCAGATGCGCAAGGACCTCGTCAATCTTGGTTGCGTCTTCTATAAAAACCACCGGGTGTATCAGAAGACAATCGCGTAGAGCCCATCTTCGGCAAACTACTGGAGAAAGTTATCAAAGGCTCCGCGACAAACGGAGCCTTTTCTTGTAAAAAACCGAGAGTAAACAGGGTGTTTATGAAATCTGGCAGGAATCAGAACAATCATGGGACTATTTTGCTTGTGCTTGCCTCCATCATCTGGGGCTCATCTTTCGTTCCACAGCGCGTCGCGATGCAGCACATGCTTCCATTCACATTCACCGCGGCAAGATTTCTTCTGGGTGTGATTGTGCTGCTGCCGGTCTTTTTTGTTATGAAACGCGTCAAAAGAAAAGGAACAGGCAGCACCAGCGAGAAAAGCGACCTGAAAACATATCTGCGGGCGGGTTTGATGTGCGGCGGCTTGTTATTTATGGCAGTCTCTTTTCAGCAGTTTGGCATGCAGACCACGGAAGCCGGAAAGGCGGGCTTCATCTCTTCGATGTATGTTGTCATGGTGCCCCTGCTCGGATTTTTTATCGGTCGGCGCGTGCGGAAGACTGTTTGGCTGGGAGTCCTGTTGGCTGTCATCGGGGTTTACCTACTCAGTTTTACCAACCAGCTCCGGATTGAACGTGGGGATCTGATCGTTCTGATGGGGACAGTCTTTTGGGCTGCGCATATCCTCATGCTGGACCACTTTCTGTCAAAAGTGGACGGCTTGAGCTTGGCGATTATGCAATTTTTTGTCGCAGGGATGATTGCATTGGTGGCAATGATGCTTGTTGATAAACCTGAATTTTCACAAGTTCAGAGCGGCTTATGGACAATACTGTAT
>CAZPWL010000157.1:0-3906 GCA_964590535.1 uncultured Anaerolineaceae bacterium | reverse complement strand
GCGATACGCACAACAAGGAATCCCGGCTGATCCAGGCGCTCAATATCCTGCGCGGCCAGGGTGTGTCGGTCCTCGCGCACTGCGGGGACCTGACAGATTTCTCTATGTGCAGGCACATGCGGGATTTTCAGGTTTTCTACGCCTTTGGGAACGGCGATGTTGCCAGCGGTGCCATCGCGCTCAGCCTGGCGCAGCTAAACCCTGCCAGTAGGTGGGGTCTTTCCGTGGAGTTCACGCTGGACGGAAAGTCGTTTTACGTCTGCCACGGCAACCATCCAGAAATGATGCGCTCTGCCTTGGAGAGCGGAAGCTATGATTACGTTCTGCACGGGCACACGCACGAGGTCAAAGACACGCGGGTCGGACGCACGCGGCTGATAAATCCGGGCGCGCTGGGGGATAGGGTCAAACCGCACAGCTTCGCGGTGCTGGATGTCGAAGCGGATCTGCTGATGTCCTATGCGCTGAAGGAGTGAGGAAATGCTGCAAACCTACGAAAACTTATGCGCGTACATTGAATCTAAGCCCGGCTGCACCAAGGACATGCCTTTTGATTTTGACACGCTCGTCTTTCGGGTGGGTGGGAAGATTTTCGTCTTGATGAGCTGGCAGGATGACCCGCTGACCATCAATCTGAAGTGCGATCCCGAAAAAGCCTTGAAGTGGCGCAGCTTCTTTCCGGCTGTGACGCCGGGTTACCATATGAACCACAAGCACTGGAACACGGTGGTTTGCGACGGCTCTGTACCGGACTCCGCGCTGATGGAGATGATTTCGGACAGTTACCAGCTGGTATACGCTGGCCTAAGCAAAGCGGAGAAGCAGAAGCTGGAGGGGAAGCTGGAATAAACCGGGAGGAAAGCCAGGCGGAAAAAAGCTTGCACTTTCCGTGGGGCTTAGGTATAATCAACGCCTGTTGTTCGGGGCGTAGCGCAGTCCGGCTAGCGTGCTTGCATGGGGTGCAAGAGGTCCCGGGTTCGAATCCCGGCGCCCCGACAGGAAAAAAGACCTTTTGGCATAGTCCAAAAGGTCATTTTTATTAAATCTTTCTGTTCTTTCATGGTATCCTGATTAAGTATCCCTGTGGGACGATGCAATCCATGTGAGCGAATGGTTTCCGAGAAATATCCATCTATTTATTGGAGACCTTCGGTCAATTTCCGCGACGATGGAGACACCGGCGCGGTCAAAAAGCCGTAATTGGACCGATTTACCCAACCGGAGGCGCACGATGAGGAAATATTTCTTTAATGAAATTAAACGAGTAATAATAGTTTTACTGATAGTTTTAGTCCCCTTTTTTTGCGTTACTCTTATTCTTTGATGTGGTTCAGCCGAGGCTGGAAAAAGCCAAACCGGTCATCCCGGTTACATTTGAAACAATCGCCAGCCATGAGGATGAAAAGATATCCATTCAGGGACGTTTCTATCTGGGGAGCTGGGTATCGTCTTCAGATTCCTGCAGCTGTGGAGAACATCATTGGTGCAGCGACCTAGAATTTGTACCGCTTAGGGCGGAAGGACACGATTGGATATCTGATAATCTGGAAGTCTACGTTGAGTTGGAAGATACTATTTCTGCGGAGCCGGGTCACTTCTATTTACCTAATTCTTATACCGATGAGGATTTCAGGATTGTCACATCCGCAGGGCAGACGCTAAAGATTGACAATGCAATTCGAGTGATCGGTACCGTCGAATATGTATCTAAGCAAGGCGAAAACTCAATTGTGAAAATCTGTCCCTATCAGATCCAGGCTGGAGAGCCGGATTGCTCCAAACTGATAAAAGCGGATTACGAACCCAGCCTCTGGACCTGGGATATTAGCCCCATCGACAAGGCTCGTGTTATCCATGTTTTGAGCGATCATTGGAGCAACAATCTGCCGGAATTCAAATTCTTTTTACCAGCGGGGCAATCTGTTTCCTTTGAGTACGGCGGGGGAACGATATTGACTGAGCAGCTAGAATGTTCTGGCTCAGCCTGGACAATTTTCCAGGACGATCCCCTCCGGGAAATCACCCTCGAGGAGTATCAAAGGTATATTGAGGAAAAAATAATACCGTGAAAACACGATTCAGCTCTGAACGCGCCAGTGTTCGCATCGCGCGCGGAATTTGACTGAAGGTCTCCTCTTTCCTCACCACTGCGCGCACCGCCCTTACCCACCACGACATGAACGAAAGCCTCCCTTATTAATCGAATAGCGTCGGACTTGTGTAGCAGCCTCAAAAAATACCCTCGCCAGCATATCTACGCTCTTGGTTGCTGGTTCGGGCGGGCTAGCTGCGCTTTCCCCAAGGGATGCTGTGTAATCAAGAGATCGGCGAGAACAGACTTACTCAGCAGTAACTAAAAACGGCAAATAGTAATACATCTGCTCGGGCGGCTCGGGCACGCTGGCAGCGGCGCAGTTGGAAAGCTGCGAAAAGCACACCGCATCCTCCTCAGCCGCCTGGACCTTGTAAAAGTACTCCGTCCCAAAACTGGTATCGGCATCCTCATAAACGGGCACGCTGGTTTCCGCAATCAGGCTGAAATCTCCATCGCAGCCAGTAATCCCGCGGTAGACCCGGTAGACCTCCGCCCCCGCGAGTGCATCCCAACTGAGCAGTATCGACTCAGCCTGCGGAGCGGCGGTAACCATGGGGTCTTCCGTAAAGCACCTGCCCAACGTACCCGCCAAACTGGCGGTCGTCCCAATCCCGCCCTGGGCGATCGCGAGGGTCGCAGGCATGTTCATGTGCGCGATTCTGTCATTGATGGTGTGGTAGTAAGGGTTATCATCCACCACGCCGCCGCATCCCCCGCTGCTGTGATAAAACGAGTTTTCCAACACCTCAATCGCCCCGACCTGCGCGTACCAGAACGAGGCATGGTCCGAATAGGGGATGGCGCCGTTGGTGACGTAGTCGTAGCTCAGATTCAGGGCGTAGTTATCAATGACATCGGTGAAGCAGGTCCCGACCTGGTTCGAATCTGACCTCGTGCCCACATGCAGCTCAAAACAGCGGTCGTTATCGGCGTCATAACCGAACATATCCAGGTTCACAACCCCGACAATGTTGTCCATTTCAGCAGGGAAGTCATCCACGTAGGCTTCGCTGCCCAGCAGGCCTTGCTCCTCGCCGGTAAAGAAGATAATTTTGATGGTTCGGTCGAACCGGTAAAAGCGGAACAGGCGGGCGGCTTCCATCAAGGCGGCGATGCCGCTGGCGTTGTCCTCCGCGCCCGGCGCGTTCGTGGTCGCGGAAGGGGAAGTACTGTCCATGTGGGCGGTCATCAGCACCAATTCATCGGCGTTCTCGCCGTGCCCTGGGATGGTGACCACTTTGTTTTTCCACGAGGCAGCCTGCTTAAGCGAATCTATCAGCTCTGGTATCAGGGCTATCGGGCTGCCGCGCTCATCAAATATCTGGCTGGGGATTCCATCAGCGCTTAGCTTCAATGTGGGCGTGTAAAGGTGGTCGGTCAGAGAGGTGCCGTCCTCATATCCGAAGCCCCTAAGCTGCTCGCTTAGATATGGGTATGCGAGGGCATTGCTATTGAAACCAAACAATTGCGAGGAATAGCGGGTTAGTATTTTCTTTTGAGCTCCCCCAATTGAGACAAAATCTTCGCCGCTGAAGTCGCGGACCCATTTGGTGACACTGGCGCTGTCCACCTGGCTGAGGATTTCCGCCACGCTGGCGTTAGAGGGGCAGGTTTGGGTTTGACCAACAGCTGAACTGATAGGCGCAGATAAGAGCACAATAAAAGCTGCCAGCAACAAAACCAGGATTGTCTTCTTCATGCGCGTCCTTTGCCTTGAGTATTCGCTTAAGTGTTAAACCGTCCCGTAGGCGTAGAAAGTGGGGATAAAGACTGTTGCCTGACCGCTCAGCCAGGTTTCGCGCGCTTTGACC
>CAZPWL010000156.1:0-3931 GCA_964590535.1 uncultured Anaerolineaceae bacterium | reverse complement strand
ATACGAGCCCCGCGCTGAGCCAAAAGGCTGGGATGGGAGCCAGCAGCCTGCCGGTGAAGTTGGCGAGCCAGACCTGCAGCACAAAACCCAGACCCAGCCCGAGCAGCGTCGCCTCGTGCCGTTGGGTCTTGATGGTATTGACGAGGATCAGAAATCCGCCGGCTGACCAAAGGAAGACCCAGAGGAGGACGGATAGAAGTGGGAGCAACTTTTCCATAGCTGGCGCGGCTTTCCGGTGATGCGTAGTTTAAGCTGATTATACAATGCCCAAGCTCTGTTGTGCTGCTGGACGGTCGCGGTGGCAAATTGGAGCATGAAAAAAGTCGGGCTGGGCTGCCCGACTTTTGGGTGTTTGGATGAAGCGCTGCAGCCTACTGGCTGGGTCCGATGCCTTTCATTGGTCAAACCCCTTTGTATTCAGCGGAGTTTGGGGAGGATAAGCATTTCGCCTATTCTTGTGCGGCTTACTTGAAGCGTTTCAGGCGCAGGCTGTTGGTTATCACAAAGATGCTGCTGAAGGACATCGCCCCTGCTGCCAGCATGGGATTGAGAAATCCCGCGGCGGCGGCCGGAATCAGGATGACATTGTAGAAAAACGCCCAGAACAGGTTCTGCCTGATGGTTTTCAGCGTCTTGCGGGATAGGCGCACTGCCAGCGGAACAGCCTGCAAATCGCCGCTGATGGACACTATCGGCGCGGCTGCGATTGCGACGTCCGTGCCGGTGCCAATGGCGATGCCCACGTCCGCCTGAGCGAGCGCGGGCGCGTCATTGATGCCGTCGCCAACCATGGCGACCTTATGCCCGGCTGCCTGCAGCCGCTGCACCTGCCCGGTCTTATCTTTTGGCAGCAGGTCCGCGTAGACTTCGTCAATGCCAGCCTGGCTGGCGACCGCCTGAGCCGTCTTAGCGTTATCTCCGGTGAGCATCGCGACCTTGAGCCCCAGCCGGTGCAGCTCCGCTACCGCGCTGACAGAATTTTCCTTCAGCGTGTCCATAATCCCGAAGGCGCCCAGCAATTCCCCATCCGCTGCCAACATGACGACCGTGCGGGCTTGCTTTTCAAGCGCCTCAAGGGCGTCTTCTGCGCGGCTGGTATCCACTTGCAAACCATCGAGGTAGCGCCGGCTGCCAACTGAGAGCTTTTTCCCGTCCATCTCCGCCGAGACACCCTTGCCGGAAGAGGACCTGAAGCGGTCCACGGTCCGCAGGCTTAGGGCGCGCGCCTTGGCAGCGGCAGTAATCGCTTCGCCGAGCGGGTGCTCGCTGCCGGCTTCCACGGAAGCCGCCAGCGCCAAAACCTGGTCTTCCGTCCAGCCCTCGGCCAACGGCACGATTTCAGTGACGGCCGGCTGCCCGCGGGTGAGCGTGCCGGTTTTATCCAGGATGATGGTGTCAATCTGCCCGGCAATTTCCAGGCTTTCGCTGGTCTTGACCAGTATGCCAAGTTCCGCGCCGCGCCCGGTGCCTGCCATCACGGCGGTCGGGGTGGCAAGGCCCATGGCGCACGGGCAGGCAATCACCAGCACCGCGACCATGTTGATGAGCGCTCGGGCCAGCAGGGAGACTTCTGAATCTGCCGGTAGAGGAACCAGGAAATACCAAATCAGGAAGGTCAAGGCGGCGACCGCGATGACAATCGGGACAAAAACCGCGGAAATTTTATCTGCCAGCTTTTGGATGGGAGCTTTGCTGGCCTGGGCATTCTCAACCAGCTGAATTATCTGGGAGAGCACGGTATCGCGGCCAATTTTGGTGGCTTCAAACACCAGTCTGCCGTTTTTGTTCAGTGTGGCGCCGAAAACCGGGGCGCCAGCGCTCTTTTCCACTGGCAGGGATTCACCGGTGAGCATGGATTCATCCACGCTGGAACTGCCTTCAAGCACAGAGCCGTCCACAGGGATTTTCTCGCCCGGACGCACAACGATCACATCGCCGATAACGACCTCATCAGCGGGGATTTCAGTTTCCATGCCATCCCGGATGACTGTCGCCTTTTTGGGTTGGAGGAACAAGAGCTTTCGGATGGCTTCGCTCGCGCCGCCTTTGGCGCGCGCTTCCAGAAACTTGCCCAGGCGCACAAGCGTGATGATGACCGCTGAAGTCTCAAAGTAACCGTGACCGGGCACCACGCCAAGCAAGACGAAAATGGAATAGAAATACGCCGCGGACGTGCCCAAAGCCACCAGCACATCCATATTCGCGGATTTGTTGCGCAGTGATTTGTAGCCGTTGACATAGTAGCTGGCACCGACGTAAAACTGCACCGGCGTTGCCAGCCCAAAGAACAGCCAGTCCATCCAGGGTGCGTGGGCAATCGCCATTGGCAGCAGTCCAAAGTCCCTGCCCATTGAAAGGATGAAAAGTGGGACAGTGAAGATGAGCGCGATGCTGAGCATGCGCTTCTGGTGGGCGATCTCTTTTTGGCGGGCGGCGGCTTCGGGGTCTTCCGAAAGGGTTCTCTCCTCTGCCAAGCGGAAGCCAGCCCGCGTTACAGCCTGGCGGATTTCGGACTGACTGAGAATCGTAGGAACATAGCGCACCACCACGCGCTCGCTTGCCAGGTTTGCCTGGCTGAACAGCACGCCCTCCACAGCGTTCAGCGCTTTTTCCAGGCGCGCGCCATCGGCGGGGTCGGAAAGTCCGATGACCCCCAGCGATGCTTCGCCCAGGGCTACCTCGTAACCTGTTTGGCGGACCTGTTCCACCAGCGCGGGGATACCGGTCTTGCTCGGGTCGTAGCTGACGGACGCGCGTTCTGAACTGAGATTCACAACCGCCGCGTCCACGCCGTCCACCTTGGATAAACCGCGTTCAACGGCGGCGACGCAGTTGGCGCAGGTCATCCCCAGGATCGGCAGCGTGACCTGCTGTTTATCAGACATTTAGAGCTCCGCCGGGTAATTAATTTCAGCAAGCGCCTGCAGGATGGCTTCCTCGGTCGCGGGACTGCTGAATTCCACTTCCACTTCCCGGGTCTGGGCGTTAGCTTCCACGTTTTCAACGCCTTCAATTTCGTTCAGGCGGTTCTTAATGTGCATCACGCAGTGCATGCAGTGAATATTCGGGATAAAATAGGTTTTGCTGGTCATTTTTCCTGCTTTCTATGTGGTCCTTATAAGTACCATTGTAGTCAGGTGGAACTGAATATCAATCGGTGAGTCTATACATGAAATCATTACAACAAGCACGGGGCTTTATTCTGGACATGGACGGCACCTTCTTTTTGGGGGAGCGGCTTCTGCCTGGCGCGTTGGAATTTCTGGCTCTGCTAAACCGCTTGAACCTGCCTTTTTCGTTTTTGACGAATAATACATCCCGCGGCAGGGCGGATTACGTCACAAAACTGACGAGGCTGGGGGTGAAAGAAACTGACGCGCGCGTGTTCACCGCCGGGGATGCTACCATCCGCTATCTGCGCGAGCATTTTGACGGAAAAGGCGTTTGCCTGATAGGGACGCGCAGCCTGCAGGAAGATTTCCGCGCGGCGGGTGTGCGGCTGGATGAGCGTAAGCCAGCGGTGGTCGTGCTGGGCTACGACACGGAGCTTACCTATGGCAAACTGGTGCGCTTGTGTACATTCGTGCGGCTGGGGCTGCCTTACCTGGCCACGCACCCCGACGTCAACTGCCCAACGCCTGACGGCCCAATCCCGGATATCGGCGCGATGATGGCGTTGGTAGAGAAATCCACCGGACGCCTGCCAGATAAAATCTTCGGGAAACCCGACCGGAACTTAATCGACCAATTAGCAGCCAGCCTGAAGCTAACGCCGGAAAGCCTGGTGATGGTGGGGGACAGGCTTTATACGGACATCGCCATGGGTACGAGCGCGGGGGTGGGGACTGTGTTGCTGCTCAGCGGAGAAACGAAGCGAGGGGATATTGTTGGGTCGCCCTTCCGGCCGGATTTTGTGTGTGAAGACCTGGCG
>CAZPWL010000155.1:0-4006 GCA_964590535.1 uncultured Anaerolineaceae bacterium | reverse complement strand
TGGATGAGGAGGAACAATGAAAGCACCCTTAAGTTGGATTAAAGATTACGTCAACCTGGACGGCCTCAGCATTGAGGAAATTGCCCGCCACCTCACCATGACCGGTTTGGAAGTGGACGGCATCCTGTTGGTGGGATTACCCAAACCAGAAGGCGACAAACACGAGTTCAAGTACGAAGGTCTCTCTTGGGACACGGAGAAGTTTGTGGTCGCGCGGGTGGACGAGGTGAGGCCGCACCCAAACGCGGACAAACTTGTCCTTTGCCGCCTGAACGACGGCACAAAGGAAATGATAATCCTGACCGGCGCCCCCAACTTGTATCCCTACAAAGGCATGGGTCCGCTGGCGCAGCCCCTCAAAGTGGCCTACGCGCGGGAAGGCGCGCAGCTCTACGATGGGCATCAGCCCGGTCAGGTGCTGACCAAACTGAAGCGCGCCGTAATCCGCGGGATCGAATCATTCTCGATGATTTGCTCCGAAAAAGAACTGGGTATCTCGGACGAACACGAAGGCGTCATCCTCCTGGACCCCGACGCGCCGGTGGGCATGCCCCTGGCAGACTACATGGGCGACGCGGTCTTCGATATTTCCATCCTGCCCAACATGGTGCGGGACGCTTCTATCATTGGCATCGCGCGTGAGCTGGCGGCTGTGACCAAACGCCCGCTGCGCGAGCCTGAAGGCGCAAAGCTCAGCCGCGGCACCCGCCTGAGCGAGATGGTCAGCCTGGAAGTACGCGACCCGGAGCTTAACCCGCGCTTTATGCTCGGCATGATTGAGGACGCCCAGCCCAAGCCCAGCCCCTACTGGGTGCAGCGCCGATTAAGCCTGGCGGGTATGCGCCCGATTGACGCGCTGGTGGACGCCACTAACTACACCATGCTGGATACTGGCGAGCCCCTGCACGCCTTTGATTACGACCTGCTAGTCGTGCGCGCTGGCGGCAAAAAACCCGGCATCGTCACGCGCGTGGCGGAACCCGGTGAAAAGCTCACCACTCTGGACGGCACCACTCACACGCTTGACAGCAACATGGAACTTGTGTGCGACAGCGCGGGTCCGCTTTCTCTGGCAGGCGTGATGGGCGGCAGCGAGACGGGCATTCATTCAGGCAGCAAGCGCGTCCTGCTGGAAGCCGCTTCCTGGAACTTTATCAACATCCGCAAGACCATCAGCAAAGTGCGAATTGCCAGCGAAGCCGGCTGGCGCTTCAGCCGCGGTGTGCATCCCGCGCTGGCGGAAACCTCCCTGAGCCTGTGCCTTAAGCGCACGGTGGCATGGGCTGGCGGCAGCCTGGTTGACGGCGTGTTGGATGTGTACCCCAACGCGCAGGTGGACCCCATAGTGAGCTTGAGCGAAGCTGAAATCGTAACCGCCCTCGGAGCGCCAATCCCGCTGGAAGAAGCCGCGGACATCCTCACCCGGCTTGGCTTTGGCTGCCGGATTGAGAACGGCCAGCTCGTGGCGCAAACCCCTGCCACGCGCCTGGATATCGGGGAAGGCATCATCGGCAAAGCCAACCTCATCGAGGAAATCAGCCGCGTGTACGGCTATGACCGTCTGCCCGCGACCAGACTTTCCGCTGAGCTGCCAGCCCAGGTGGGTAACCTTCAGCTGGAAATGGAAGAGAGAATTCGGGACATTCTGGTGAACGCGGGCTTGCAAGATACAGTAGCGTACCGCCAGACTTCCCCGGAACGCGAGGCGCGACTGCTGCCCGAAAACATGCCAGACCCCACGCTGGAGTACGTGCGCATTAAAAATCCCATCACCCCCGACCGCATCGTGCTGCGCCGCAGCAGCCTGGCGACCATGCTGGAGCTGCTGGAGCACAACCACAAATTCCGACCAGGACTGGCAATGTTCGAGCTTGGACCGGTATTCCTGCCCGTGGAAGGCCAGCTTTTACCTGATGAAGCCCTGCGCCTGACCATCGGCATGACCGGAGCGCGTGAGTACCCCACCTGGCAGACTAAAAAACCGGACCAAAAAGACTTCTTTGACCTCAAAGGCGCGGTGGAAACGCTTTTGCAGGGCTTGCACATCGAAAACGTGAGTTACCGACCCGCGCAGCACCCGAGCTTTCACCCGGGCAAATGCGCGGAAGTGTGGGCTGGGGAACACAGGCTCGGCGTGCTGGGCGAGCTGCATCCGCTCGTGCGCGAAAATTACGACTTCGACGCGGGCGCGGTGTTGGCCGCCGAGTTGGACGCCGACCTGCTGGTTGACCTCAGTCAAACCCAATTCGACCACCAGTCCATTTCCAGCTACCCGTTCATGGTAGAGGATATCGCGCTGATTGTGCCCGAAGAAACCCCCGCGGCGGCGCTTCAAGCTTCCATAATCCAAGCAGGCGGCAAGCTGCTGGTAAATGCGCGTTTGTTTGATATCTACCGCGGCGAAAAACTGGGCGAAGGCAAAAAGAGCATGGCCTACCAGCTCACCTATCAGGCGCAGGACCGAACCCTGACCGATAAGGATGCCGAAACCATCCGCAACCGAATCGTTCGGGCCTTAGCCAAGGAATACGGCGCGGTGCTGCGCAGCCAGTAAACCGAGCGAAGCGCTGAACACGCGGCAATTCGCTTGCACCCATAAAACAAGGCCTTTGACATGCGCGCGAAGGCCTTGTTTTTTATGTTAACATCCTGGTGAACACCTCTGGATTATTGCAATGCTGTCACAGAATTGAAATGGAGAAAAATTACGCATGAATCAAGACACACTCTTAATGTTTACCCGCAACGGGCTCGGGGATGCCCCGGAAGGCTTGCGGACCGCAGTGACCGTAAAATTCCTTGCGCTCCTGCGCCAGACTGGCAAACTTCCCGGAAAAATCGTTTTCTATACCGAGGGCGTCAAGCTGGTGGCTTCTGGTTCCCTGGTCGTGGAGCATCTGCGCGCGCTTGAAGCGGCAGGGGTGGAGCTGATTGTTTGCCAGACTTGTCTTGAGTATTTTGGGCTGCTCGAACAGGTGGCAGTCGGCAAAGTGATGGGCATGCCGGACGTCATCGCAGCGATGCAGAGCGCGGATAAGGTCATTAGCCTTTAACAAAGCTCAGCGCTTTGCAAAACTCTCAGTGCATTTTCGCTGGTGTATTTTAATTAGAGCGAGGTAACCAAACATGCAAGAACCCAAACGCGTCCTTTTTCTCTGCACAGGCAACTCCGCGCGCAGCCAGATGGCTGAGGCATTTTTGCGCGAATACGGCGGCGAACGCTACCAAGCCTTCAGCGCCGGGCTGGAACCGCGCGAAATTCATCCTCTGACACACCGCGTGATGGAGGAAATCGGACTGCCGCTGTCCGGGCAGCGCTCCAAACGCGTGGATGAATACCTGACCAAAATTCACTTCCACACCCTGGTCACCGTGTGCGACCAGGCAGAAAAGAACTGCCCCACCATCTGGCCTGGTCTGGTCACCCGGCTGCATTGGTCCTTTGAAGACCCGGCAGCTTTTGTGGGCAGCGAGGCAGAGCGCTTGGGCAAATTCAGGCAGATTCGGGACCAGATTCAGGCAAAAGTGCGGGAATGGTTGGCAGCCGAAGCAGACTGTCAAGGCGAGTAATCACCCGCAACGCTTGCATTGAAATAATACTGTGCCTTGGAGACCCAAGACCCTTGTCTTTTTACATTGCTCATTTGGTGTAGAGCAAATGCAGCGGTGGGCTTCATCGCCGATTGTGAAGCGTTCGATTTAGAGCCCGGCTTCCGAATAATTTCTCCGTCAGTTTTTTTCACTACTTTTTTATTTTGAGAACAATTGGATAAAGCACTCCCAGATATTGAAAGGCGGTGTGGAAGCTTAAGCTTTGGTAATACGCGCGCGTCATTCCTGAGTCTTTCCAACGCTATGCTGCCTAAATAATAGGCGCATTTATGTCAGTTTTTGATGGATTATTCGCATCACCTTGTATAATCAGACTTTACGTAAATAAATCCTGCAACCCATGCCATCAGGCGGAGAAAAGCGCCCGCCCACGAAGGAAGACCGCCATGAAAAA
>CAZPWL010000154.1:0-4011 GCA_964590535.1 uncultured Anaerolineaceae bacterium | reverse complement strand
TTCAGGCTGATAGAAAACGCGCCAAGTTGCATGGGTACTCCTTCCAATTCTCAGTGTGGGTCGGCTTTCCGCGCCAGCGCAGCCATCCCACGTCCGCTATTTAATAAAAACTAAGCTCCGCCCCACAAAAAGGCTGTACCGCGCTTGCCCAGAATGTAATCGTCGAACGCCAGTTCAGCCGGCACTTCCGCCATCCCGGCGCAGACCAACAGCGGCAGCAGGTGCTCTTCCCGCGGGTGGCAGTAGCGCGCGTAAGGCGCTTGCTCCCACGCGCTCAGGCGGGTTTCGCGCTCGGGCTGGCTGAGAGGTCCCGTACAGGTCTCGATTAGCCAGTCCTGAAAGGCGTCGTTAGCAGGGTCCAGCGTTTCCCTCCCCTCCCAGGAGAACGCGCGCATGTTATGGAAGGAAAACCCGGACCCGATCACCAGAATATTCTCCCCGGAAAGCCCCCGCAAGGCATTCCCAAGCGCCAGGTGCGCTTTTGGGTCCAGGCCGCGCAGCAGAGAAAGCTGCAAAGCGGGGACATCCGCAGCAGGAAACATCATCTTGAGGGGGATGAACAGACCGTGGTCAAAACCGCGCTGGGGGTCGATACGCGCGGGAATGCCCGCGGCTTTTAGCAGCTCAATAATCCGGTTGGCGGCTTCCGGGCTGCCGGGGGCGGGATAGTTGATGTCGTATGCCTGCGGCGGGAAGCCGTAATAGTCGTAAAACATGGGTGGGGCAGCAGCCCCCAGCAGGGTTGGCGCGCTTTCCTCCCAGTGCGCGCTGATGACCAGGATAAGGTCGGGCTTGCGCAGCCGCTCCGGCAGTTGGGTCATGAACGCAATCATCTTTTGGTGGCTGGCATCCCCCAGGATAGGCAGCGGACCGCCGCCGTGGGAGAAATACACAATCTGGGCTCCGGTTTTCGCGTGATTGGTTGTTTCCATGCGTGCATCCTTTGTTCTTGGTTTCTCAGACCGTGATAAAAAAGTAGCCCAGCCGATACACATATTATAAGAGCCAGCCGACCTAATCCCACGCGCTGTCCAAGCCGAGCACGGTCCATCCAGGAATTTTTTCCTTTTTGTCTCGTGACCTAAAAACGAGGAAATTCCAACGGCCCAAACTGTTTTTTGCAGGCGTTGCAGTAGTAAATGCCCAGCCCATTGTAGTTGGGAAGCAAGTGCATCTTGGTGCACACACCGGCCAGATTGATGGACATTCCCACAATTCCACAAGAAACTTTAGCGGTATCCGGGGAATCACAATCGGGGCAGCGCGGCAAGTCCGCATTTTCGTAACGCAGGGCTGCGGGGATGAATCCAGGATACATTTCCTCCAGTCTCAACAATCTTTTCATATCCGCTCTAATCATCTCTAACTCCTTTTGATTTTGATGTCATCAGGAGCGGATTAGCAGGACAGACATGGGGAAGATAGGGGGATTAAAGCCTGTTAAATAAAAACAGAAACTTTTTTTCGAAAGCTATCTTTCGCACATCGAGACCTGTCGATCTCAGGGCACCGCTGCTGTTTCTCAAGCCGGTTGCCAGTCCGCTCGCGCGGACGTTCCTGATGTTGTAGGTGGGATTATACAGCAAAAAGGGACAGGGAGCAAGAGTGAGGCGCGCTAATTCTTTGCGCGCGTATCAAAGCAATTGCATTTTGAGTTAATGCTTAGCGCTGGAAATTTTGTTATTTGCTGGACCCGTAACGAACCGGGAAAAGCAGTCAGCGCTTGGGCTCGGCACCCCACACACAGGCTTCAAACGCTGGAGACCTTCCCAAACAGGCTCAGCCCCTACCACACTCCCGGCAGCAGACGGCTGCGCACTTTTTGCGCGTACTCCCGATACCCGAGTAAGTTCTCCTGCAAGAATCGGTCTTCCAGACTGGTGCGAAGGATGACGAAAACCCCAAGAATGACAACAGGCAGGTATGCCCAGGCGGAATCAAGCAGGAGCGGCATACCCAGGCTGGACAGCAGGCTGCCCGCGTAGCCGGGGTGGCGCATCCATCTGTAAGGACCGCTGGACACGACTTTGTGCCCCCTTTCCTCCTGGATGCGCACCGTGCCGGAAAAGTAAGCGTTCTCTATCAGCGCGTAGCACGCGAGCAGGTAACCCAACACAATCAGCAGCAATCCAAACAGCTCCCAACCCAGCGAAAAGCCTTTGGACCAATGAAACAAAGCGTCCAACCCGGCTGCCAGCAGGATAAAGACCGTCCCGAAGGCTACCAGCGGCGAGAGCCATTTATCCCACGGCTGGGTGTTCTCATGCCGGTTGTAGTTGGCGCGCTCCTTGAGGATATCCGGCGTTTTCCGCGCCGCCAGCGCTCGGCTGAGGACGAAAGTGAGGATGAATAGCGCAGCCATGAGCCACGCTTCCCACCAATTCCAGCGTCCGGATATCAACATCGGCAAAAGTGGGATTAGCCCCAGAACCAGCACCAGCATGACCGCGGTGCGGATGATTGCCTTTGGGTTGGTGTCTTTCATTGTCGCCTCCTGCGCGCGTGCGCGGTATTTTGGGTTTCGGGATTATTCCCTCTCTCCGGTTCACAAATTCATGTGTCGACGCCGGGAGTTCTTTTTTCAGCAGAAGCGTCTCGTACAAACCTGCGCAGAGCCTGCCTGTCAAGCTTAGTCGGCCCGGTTCCCGCTGGCAAAAAACGCCGGATGAAAATCAATCGTTCCGCTTGGATAGTTTCCATCGAACGCCAGCGCGAAGAAAACTTCCGGCGGCACCCCTTCCATCCCAAGCCCCACCGGGTGAACGAAGCCGAAGCGCTCGTAATAACCCGGGTGACCAACCAGGCAGCAGCCGTGCGCGCCGGCCGCTTTCAACTGGTCAAGCCCTGCCCGCATCAGCGCAGAGCCAATGCCCTGGCGCTGCAGCATTGGCAGCACGGAGAGCGGACCCGCGCCGTACCAGTCCGAGCGACCGTCCGATAGCGTGATGGGCGAAAAAGCAATGTGCCCGACCACTTTGCCGTCCAACTCCGCGACGAGCGAAAGGCTGAGAGCGCCAGCCTCGCGCAGCGCGTCGATGACGAACTGCTCGGTATGGTCGCTGATTTCCATGCTGGCGAATGCCGCGGCAGTCAGGTCATGAATTGCTTGAATATCAGAGGGGGTTTCCGGCCGGATGAGGAGGGGTGAGGACATGATTGGCTCGCTTTTGTTTCAGATTCCCAATCATTGTAAACCATTCGCGCGTGGCAGGAAGACTATCTCGGCAAATGCCAACCTCTTAGCCGGTGATTTCAACGTTTTTGGCAGCTCAATGTGAAATCACGTTCAAGATAGTGGCTATGACATACAAAACAGCATACACCCCCCACAGCGTCCGATTCAGACGGTAAAGCGGCCACCAGTAGAACATCACTGTTACCATGTAAAGAATTGCATACGGAATCAGGACTGATAACCGCACCGGATTTCTGAACTGGATCCGGGCAACATAATCCACCCAAAAGCCAAAGGTAGCGTAAACCCCAAAAAGGAATCCGCCAATCCAGTAAACCCAGCTCTTCTCGTCCCTCAGGAGGATAATGCTGATGACAATAGCCGGGATGCATAGCGCGTAAACGACCCAGCCATAACGCATGGTATAGCTTTCAAAGAAAAGCTTGCGCACGGCAAAGTGGATGATGAACACAATTTGAAGGAAGAATGCCCAGGCAATAAACAGCTTGTAAGCATTATCCAGGCTTTTAAGTTCAGTCATTTTTATCTTCCTTTCCTGCCGCAATGGGTTGATTCCCAATGTGGATTGGTTTGCTACGATTGTTTTAATTAAGGTACGAGCGTACGCATTGGGATGGAATAATGCGGCGGGGCTGTCGGGCGGCATTTGCCATCCCTCGCCAAATGTTCTTAACAATCAAGATCCTTCGCCTGCGGCAAGTGCCCATCAGGGTATCAGAATGACAGTAATACGGTTCGCAATGACCAAACTTCTGTCATCCTGAGCGTATTTATTCGTCATCGCGAGCAAAGCGTGGCGATCTGCCTTTTTCTTT
>CAZPWL010000153.1:0-4040 GCA_964590535.1 uncultured Anaerolineaceae bacterium | reverse complement strand
CGCTGATAACGTCCTGCACATTCTTTCACAGGACTTTATGACAGGCACGATCATCCGCGTTGACGGCGGCGAAGGGATTAATTCCTGACCGGGACGAGCAGTCCAAGGTGATACCAGGTCAATATTGTTTCTTTCGACAACCCAAATCGTTCGCGTACCTCTGGGGTGATTTTTTCTGTTAATTCGAGTACCTTTTGAAGCGCTGGAAGCTGATAGTACTGAGCCTGGTAATCCTGGAAAACCCCTTTGGCGCTTGCGTAACACCAAGGAGCTAAGGAAAAAGTCGTATCTTCACCTACGCGCAAAGGCATCGCTTCGGGTGAAGTCTTTTTTTCTGCCTTGCATATTATTTGCTCGTAAGCGTCCAGCTGCCGGCTGAGCGAAAAGAACTCTTGGATTTTCTTGAGGCATTGTCCTTCCACTCGGAAACTTCCTTGAATAATCCTCGCGGCAGCAGCCGCTGCAGCTTGTATGTCGCCGTAATCCACTTTGCAGATCAACTCATCCGGAAGTTGGCTGCGGTGCACGCCTACCCTGGCGGTAATCGCCGGCGTTCCACAAAACAGCGATTCATAAGCCACATTCCCGAAGGCTTCTACCAGATTCCCAAGACATAAGGTGAGCTGACCAGCAGAGTAATAAGCAGCCATATCTGCCTGGTTAATCCAGTTGTGAAAAATAAAATTGCTGGCTAATCCGAGTTTATCCAGTTCCGATAACACCCGGTCATGAAAGCTGCTCTCGGCGTCTCCGTTCATTGCTTCCAGCCACTGGGGAACCAGAACCTTGATGTTGCGATAGCCATAATCCTTGATCAAAGCATCTACTACCTGAATAGTTTCAAACAACCCCTTGCCTGGTTCCGGACGGTGTGGGTACAGGATAATTATTTGTTCAAGCGGGTCAAGACCGAACCGCGCGTAAATTGGACCCGGGTCGGTCGGATAGAAAACCTCCTGGTCAATCCCATTGGGAACGATGTGGATTCGGTCAGCTAAAGCAGGCAAGACTCTGCCCGCTGAGGCTTTGAGGGTATCCGCGGAGAATTTGGATACGGCAATGATAGCATCCGCCTGGCTGATAAAGGAACCAAGGACCGATTCCGGGTAAAAATTGTCACGAAAAGAGCTGATCGTGGGGATTGCGCTGTATAAAAACGGTAAGAGCAGTTCACCATCGTGGATGTAAAAGCGATCCGCTGTGCGCAATTCCGTGGAAATTAACTCGCAGATCCGAGCCAAATCTCCCGGTGGAACGAGATACGGTTGGGGAAACGGCAGATGAAACGGCAGGACAGGTTTAACCTGAATGTTTTTGCCAAGGCTGAAAGCTTCCTGTCCGCCTGCGGCCTCCGCGGCTAAGAGAACTACCGTGTGTCCCTTACCCGCCAAGTGAGCTGCCAAACGCATCAGGTGCTTTGAAGCGCCACCAGTGATGCGGTCTGGAAAAACCGGGTTGATTGAAAAGCAAACGATTTTCACAGGATTTCCCAATCGAAGTACAATATTCCAGAGGTCGCTATGGACAAGATCATCATTACCGATTTGCAGACCACCGGTATCATCGGTGTAAAGCATCCTGAACGTGATAAGCCGCAGATTCTTTTCATCAACCTGTGGCTCTACTTGGATTTACACCTCGCAGGCGTGACTGACAGCATCGCTGATACAGTCAGTTACTCCACAATCGCCAGGGTGGTCAGCGAACAGGTCTCCAACACCCAATTTCATACAGTCGAAGCCCTCGCGGAGCATCTCAGCCATTTTCTTCTGCATAATTTTCCGCTTCAAGCTGTCCGGATCCGTATTGAAAAACCTAAAAAGGTTTCTGATACAGCCCGGGTAGGTGTTGAGGTCTTCCGCCGCAAAACCACGCTCTAAAGCTTCAGTTCCGCAGAAATCCTGTTTAAGAACTCCATACGCGTTGAAAGCTGATCTCTAAACGCGCCAATCATGTGCGAGGTCGTCATACTGGCATCCTGTTTCTTGACCCCGCGCATCATCATGCATAGGTGTTTTCCCTCCACAACCACGGCTACGCCTTTGGGTTGCAGCGTCTCTTGGATAAATTCCGCAATCTGGATGGTCATACGTTCCTGCACCTGTAATCGTCGTGAAAACATCTCAACAATCCTTGGAATTTTCGAGAGCCCAATCACCTTCCCCGAGGGGATATACGAGACGTGCGCAATACCATAAAAAGGCAGCATGTGATGCTCACACATGCTGAAGAACTCAATACCGCGGACAATTACCATCTCGTCGTAATCCACGGTGAATAGGGCGTTATTGATCAGTTGCTCAGGATCCATCCTGTAACCGGCTAAAATTTCGCCGTAGGCTTTCGCAACGCGCGAAGGAGTTCTCAACAAGCCTTCCCGTTCAGGGTTTTCGCCAATGCCTTCCAGTATTTTGGTGGTCGCCCGTTGAATCTTGTCAAAGTCCATTTCGGTTTCACAAAAGAGGTCTGCCGCTTGGAATAAAGGTTTTCCGCAATCCATGTTATGTTTTCTCCTGCGATTATCTTAATCAAAAAGGCAGCCCTTTAAAAGGGCTGCCCAAGCTTTGTATCAGGTTACCCCACGATTGGATCAATTAAGCCGTAGGTTCCATCGCGGCGTTTGTAGAGCACGTTGATTTTATTTGTATTCGCATTGAAAAACACAAAGAAATCTTCATGCCCCAGCAGCTGCAGCTGTTCCAACGCTTCTGCTTCGTCCATCGGGGTGAGTGTAAAGCTTTTCCGACGCACAATCAGAGGAGCGGCTTCTTCAGCAGCTTCCTCAACCACTTCCGAAATTTCCTCAGCAGCGCCTTCAGTGCGGTGATCCCAGCGTTTGCCCTTGAAACGCTCTATCTGGCGGGTCATTTTGTCCACAGTCGCGTCAATGGCGGCAAAAATCCCATCCGCGCGTTCTTCCGAGCGCAAAATGAATCCCTTTCCTCGGATTGTAATCTGAGCGATAAAGCGGTCCGCGGCATTTCTGGCAGTCTTGGCGTAAGCAAGGTCCACCCTGCAGTCCCCGATTTCGTTCAGAAACCTCTGCAATCTGGAAACTTTCTTTGTCGTGTACTCGTGAATTTTGTCCGTGAGGTCTAAATCTTTCGTGAAAACATCGATTTTCAGTGTCATAGGCACCTCCTCTGGGTTATGTCCAAATTATACCTTGTTTGGATTGGTAATATCAACCAAATTTTGATGGTCCATTGCTTTCGCGAGTGTAAGCACCCGTACTTCACTGCAGCCTGCGCTGCAAAGGGCTTCTGCGGCGGCATTTAATGTAGCGCCGGTAGTATAGACATCGTCTACCAGCAAAACCCGCATTCCGCGAACGATGAGCGGGTCAGCAATGAACGCCCCCTGTACATTGGCTTTCCTCTCCGCGGCATTAAGGTTGACCTGGGACTTCGTGTCTCGTATGCGCGCCAAAGCCTTGATGCGCATCGGAAGCTTCAGACTGAGAGAAAGCGGAAACGCCAGCATGGCAGCCTGATTGTAGCCGCGCTCTTTGCGGCGTCTTTCATTCAGCGGGACCGGCACAACCATATCGAGCTGCCAGTTTTCTACCTGCACCAAGCTGGCCATCATTTCTGCTGCCGCAAGCGATAAGCCCAGGTCTGCCTTGTACTTGAGGTTTACAACGATTTCTCGAATTACGCCTTCATAACCAGCGACGCTGCGTACTTCTTGATACGCCGGAGGATTTGAACGGCAGCGGGGGCAAATCCCCCGGTCGGGCAAGCTTCGTCCGCACAAACTACAGCTCTTTCGGCTGGTAACCTGAATTTTCTGCAGGCAGTCCGGGCAAATCTGGCAGCCTTCAATACCGCAACCCGCGCAGTGGGGCGGAAAGACCCAATCGACGCAGTTCCACAACGCCTTATACCCGCGCAGAAGCAGTGTGTATTTGTCCGCCATGGGTTATTTCAAGTTTGCGTTGTAAAAAAGCTGGATAGCCGGCCAGAAAAGTGAAAGGATCGTAAAAATAACCAGAAAAATGAGGATGACCAGCAAAATATATTCGACTGGACCCCAACCTT